>NZ_JBEYTM010000003.1:0-278920 GCF_040643055.1 Streptomyces sp. NPDC047515 | reverse complement strand
CCCCACCCCCACCGACAACGACTGACCAACCAAGACCGCAAAACGGCCCACAATTCAACCGTTGGAACTGGTCCCGTTTTCAGCCGTTGCCGACAGCGTGAGGGATGCCAAGCGGTCAACCTGCATGGCTAGTTCATCGGGTGAGACGAGCGGATATCTGACGGCTTGCTCAGTCAGGATGAACGTGAACTTCTTCGACCGGTCGAACAGGACCCTTTGCCTATCCAATTTCATAGCAACGGCCTTGGCCTGCTGCTCGGGTGGGGCTTGTGTCAGACTGGCACGGACATATTCAGGTGTGGCCAAGAGTCCCGTAATCATTGAGAGAAGGAAGTAACGGAACTCAGTCGAGGATTGTTCGAGCCCGGCTAGCTGTACCTGCTTCTTGTCGAGGCCCTTCCCCCGGAGTGTCCTCCCGTCCGGCCATTCCGTCTGTGCGATACGGGCCAGGGCCATGACCTCAGCCGCCACGGCGGGGGAGGCAGCAAGACCTCGAAGGAGTTGTTCCACGTCGAGCAGTGATGGACGGCTCTTGTTGCCCTCAATCCGGCTGATCTTGGATTGGGACATGTTGCAGCGCGCAGCAAGCCGGACCCCTGAGAGCCCGGCTTGCTTGCGGAGGTGCTTGAGCATGGCCGACAGTTCGCGGCCACTCTGTTCTAGTGCCCCTCCCGGCAAGCTTTGCCCCGTCGCGCCGCCCAGCGCGCACGCTCGCCGCGTTGGCCAAAAGCCCTGGTAGCTCCGCTACAAGGACTTCCGACCGCCTTGCGATCGCACGCACTGGACGACGCTCCTTCCGGGCAAACATTGCCGGTCGCGGCACTAGCTGGTCAGGCTCGATGGCCACCGTTTCACGTACTCCCTGAACGGCACCGATTCCGCAATTGCGATGCGCTGGTATTCGACGTACGGCGCAGGATCACCCTCGTAGAGTTCGCGACTGACCTGCGTACCGTCATCCTCGTACTTCATGAGGACGACTTCCGATTGATCAAACAGCCAGAAGTCCGGTACCCCTTCAAGGGGGTTGGGTCGGTCGGTCACGTCCAAGTTGCGAATTTCATCCCCGGCCCGTGAATGTACGTCGTAGTACATGAACTCAAAGCGGAGATAGTCCGTGAGTGGCTGCCTGACGATGTGGACCCGCCCTTTGGACTTCCCCTCCGCCTTGATCTTCCGCAGGCCCTCTGTGTAGCCAGAGGAGTAGTTCTCAGGGTCCAGCCGTTGCCCAGCTAGGAAGTCCCGGATGTCTCCGTCCTCACTCGGCACCTGTACACGGGGAGGGTTTCGAGTCGCCACGCCTCACGCTTGAAGCCCTGAACCTTGGCTGTCCGGGCTTCACCATCCAAGAGCACGGAATGCCTCCCTCAAGGTCTCTTCGGGGATCTCAACGAGTCCTTCGCCGTCCGGCGCGGTGAACGCCTTGGATACGTCTCCCTGCACCACGAACGAGCCGGAAGCGGTGCGGTAGACGTTCGGGCAGTCGTCGTTGTTGCAGTTGCCGTTCCCGTTGCCGGTCAGTCAGGTCAGTTCCTCGCGCGCCATAGCCACGAACCCCCTCGCCCTGGCCCTGGTTGGGCCAACTGGCCACGACAGTACGAGCGGGGCTGGTGAACCGTCTATGCAGGAACGCGACTATGCGCGTCTTTGCATGAACAGGACCTGGAACGACAGGGCTTGGGCAGCCTGAGAGGCCGCCAGGCCGGTCACCGGAACAACACCCAGCCTGCGTGAAGGAACTGAACTTACTGAACTAACCGACGCCGTTGGTGGTGTCTACCGTCACGGTGATGGGCCGACGCTTCCGCCTGCTGGGGGTACTGACCAGCGCAGAGAACGGGGTGACCTTGGCAGGCTCCTGGGGGCCCTCCTGGGGCCTCTCGGACACGCCCAAGGCTCCTAGTGCCTCCCGCTGCTCCTGGGGGCTCATGCGGGCGAACATGGCTGCGGCTTGGTTGAGGTTAGGCATGGCGGCCTCCTAGGCGCTGGCCAGCGAGAGCTTGACCGCGAACCCGAGGAACAGCAGCCCGGCCGCCGAGGTCGCTCCCGCGCTGAGTGTCTTGCGCCTACGGAACGCCGCTGCCAGCCGGGCCCCCGTGAAGATCAGCACCGACAGGTAGAGGAAGCTGGCAATCTGCAACAGGATGCCCAGCAGCATGAAGGCTGGTAGCGGGTTTGATTCTGGAACGAACTGCACGAAGAACGAGATCAGGAACAGGATCGCCTTCGGGTTGAAGAGGCTCACCACCAGCGCCCTCCGGTACGGCCGCTCCATCGCCCCGGCGGTCTCGGCTCCGGCGCTCTCCTCGGTCAGCTCGGCCATCCGCCGGTGCCGCTCGCGCCACATGGCGACCGCGGTCCGCAGCATGCCGATCGCCAGCCAGGTCAGATAGCCCGCACCCGCGAACTTGACGACGGCGAAGAGCACCGGAGTCGTCCGCAACAGGGACGAGGCCCCCAGCGCGGACAGGGTCATCAGCACGGTGTCCCCGGTCCACACACCGGCCGCGGCCACATAGCCGGTCCGCACTCCGCGCCGGGCGGCGACGGACAGCACGTACAGCGAATTCGGCCCCGGCAGAAGGACGATCAGCACCAGGCCGGCGAGATAGGTCGGAAGGTCGGTGACACCCAGCATGAAACGGAGTGTCGCACGTGGGTACGACACTCCGTTCAGGGGGTTCGGTGAGAACCGAGGTCAGTCCTCGTCGCCGTCGAGGAGGCGGTCCACGGAGAGCTTCATCTCGACGCCGACCACGTCCGGCACGGTGAACGAGGGCCCGCGCTTGTGGGGCACCTTGTTCTTGTACTCGCGCCGCGCCGCTGCGCGGGTCGCTGCAGAGCAGCACCTGGCCATGCTTGCGATCGACCATGACGTAGACCGGAATGCCCGCCTGGGCGTAGTCCTCGGCCTTGGGGCCGAGGTCGTCGGCCCAGTTGGTGGAGGTCACCTCCACCACCATGCGGAAGACGTGCGCGGCGTAGCAGTTCTTCATGACATGGGCGTCCTTGATGTCGGCCTCGACGACCGACAGATCGGGAATCGCGTAGTCCTCCGGTCCGGAGGGCAACCACAGCCCGACCCCCTGGACCAGTCTGAGCCCCACCGTGCGTGCCCGGGCGCCGAACTCCTCGCCCAGCCAGGACAGGGCCAGAGCATGCGATACGTCCGCCGGTGGTGTCGCAGTGAGCCTCCCCTGGAGAATCTCCACGCGATGCCCAGGCAGCGAGCGTGCGAGCTGGTCGGCTGCCTCGCCGAGCGTCAGCTCGGGCCGTTCCTGCTCCCGCACCTGCTCCTCGTGCTGTATTACGGCCACGGCATCCTCCTTTCGGGGACCACTGTTCGTGAGCTTAACCGTGGCCGTGGAGATTCAGCGAGAGATCACTCCCGCGGGTGGACACCACCACCTCAGAACACGTCCGACGGCTCATACGTCCCCCACACCCCCCGCAGCGCGTCGCAGACCTCGCCCACCGTCGCCCGCGCCTTGAGCGCGGCCTTCATCGGGTACAGGACGTTGTCCGTGCCCTCGGCCGCCTTCCGCAGCTCCGCCAGCGCCGTGTCCACCGCGCCCTGGTCGCGTTCGGCGCGGAGCCTCGCCAGTCGGGCCGCCTGCTGGGCCTCGATCGCCGGGTCGACGCGCAGCGGCTCGTACGGCTCCTCCTCGTCGAGCTGGAAGCGGTTGACACCGACCACGACGCGCTCCGCGCTGTCGGTCTCCAGGGCGATGCGGTACGCGCTCCGCTCGATCTCGCTCTTCTGGAAGCCGCGCTCGATCGCGTGGACCGCGCCGCCCAGGTCCTCGACCTTGAGCATCAGTTCCAGGGCTGCGGCTTCGACGTCGTCGGTCATCTTCTCGACCACGTACGAACCCGCGAACGGGTCGACGGTCGCGGTGATGTCCGTCTCGTACGCCAGGACCTGCTGGGTGCGCAGGGCGAGCCGGGCGGACTTGTCGGTCGGGAGGGCGATCGCCTCGTCGAAGGAGTTGGTGTGCAGCGACTGCGTGCCGCCGAGGACCGCGGCCAGGCCCTGAACGGCCACCCGCACCAGGTTGACCTCGGGCTGCTGGGCGGTGAGCTGGACGCCCGCGGTCTGGGTGTGGAAGCGCAGCATCAGGGACTTGGGGTTCTTCGCGCCGAACTCCTCCTTCATCACCCTCGCCCAGATCCGGCGTGCGGCACGAAACTTGGCGACCTCTTCAAGGATCGTCGTGCGGGCGACGAAGAAGAACGAGAGACGGGGAGCGAAGTCGTCGACGTCCATGCCGGCGGCGACGGCGGTACGGACGTACTCGATGCCGTCGGCGAGGGTGAACGCGATCTCCTGCGCGGGCGAGGCGCCGGCCTCCGCCATGTGGTAGCCGGAGATCGAGATGGTGTTCCACTTGGGGATCTCGGCCCGGCAGTACTTGAAGATGTCGGCGATCAGCCGGAGCGAGGGCTCCGGCGGAAAGATGTAGGTGCCGCGCGCGATGTACTCCTTGAGCACATCGTTCTGGATGGTGCCGGTGAGCTTCCCGGCCGGGACGCCCTGCTCCTCGCCGACCAGCTGGTAGAGCAGGAGGAGCAGCGCGGCCGGGGCGTTGATCGTCATGGACGTGGAGACCTTGTCCAGCGGAATGCCGCCGAACAGGACCCGCATGTCGTCGATCGAGTCGATCGCGACCCCGACCTTGCCGACCTCGCCGGACGCGATCGGCGCGTCGGAGTCGTAGCCCATCTGGGTGGGCAGGTCGAAGGCGACAGAGAGGCCCATCGTGCCGTTGGCGATCAGCTGCTGGTAGCGGGCGTTGGATTCCGTGGCTGTGCCGAACCCCGCGTACTGGCGCATCGTCCACGGCCGGCCGGTGTACATCGTCGGGTAGACGCCGCGCGTGAAGGGGTAGGCACCCGGCTCTCCCAGCTTGTCGTCGGGGTTCCACCCGTCGAGTGCGTCCGGCCCGTACACCGGCTCGATGGGCAGTCCCGACTCCGACTCGCGCGTCATCTGCGGTGCCTCCCGCTGAAGCTGCTCAATAAAGCTACTTACTGGTAACCAAAGATTCCCGTGACGGACTGTAGCGGCGGGCACGAGACCGGTGGAGGGGCATGGGCTGGGACCTTGCTCACAGCCCTCCCCCACGGTCCGCGCCGCCGCTCTCCCCATCATGCGCGGGCTTTGGCAACCGGGCAGAGCGGGAATCCGTCCAAGGGGACACCGGAGAGACCCGGAGAATCAGGGGGCCGAGATGATACGCAGCAGCACCGCACACGCGTCACAGAACGGAACACAGGGCAGGGCCCGGGCCAGGAACCGGACTCGGGCGGGGACCACGGCCATGGTGGGGCTCGCCGTTCTCGCCATGACGGCCGCGACCGCCGCGACCTCCGGCTGCGAGGCGCGGCCCGCCGACGGCGCGTCGACGGCCCCGTCGTCCCCGCCCCGGGCGACGGCGACCGACGACGCCAAACCCGCCGCGCGACAGTCGCCCTCGCCGGACGCGTCGTCACCGCCCCCACGGGCCGACGCGACACCCACCCCCACCCCCACGCCGGACCCACAGGGCACGACGCTGATGGCGAGCGGCTCCCAGGGCAAGCAGGTGCGGGAGCTCCAGGCCCGGCTGCGGCAGATCGGCCACTTCGACCGCTCCCCCACCGGCTACTACGGCACGCTCACGGCCGCCGCCGTCCGGTCCTTCCAGGGGAAGCGCGGCCTCGCCCGCACGGGCCGGACGGACACCGTCACCTGGCAGAAGCTGCTCGGAATGACGCACGCGCCGACGGCTGCCGAGCTGAATCCGCCGACCACCGTGCCCATCGCCAAGCCGGACAAGCGGTGCATGACGGGCCGGGTGCTCTGCATCAGCAAGAACAGCCGGACGCTGTCGTGGATGATCGACGGACGCGTCGTCTCGTCGATGGACGTCCGCTTCGGTTCCCAGTACACGCCGACCCGCGAGGGCACCTTCTCCGTCTACTGGAAGTCACGGCACCACGTCTCGACGCTCTATCACACGGCCATGCCGTACGCGATGTTCTTCAGCGGCGGCCAGGCGGTCCACTACTCGGCGGACTTCGCGGCCCGCGGCTACAGCGGCGCCTCGCACGGCTGCGTCAACGTCCGGGACGAGGGAAAGGTCGCCTCGCTCTTCGCCCAGGTGAAAACGGGCGACAAGGTCGTCGTCTACGGATAGGCCGACCGGAGGGAGTCCTCCCGCGGACCGGCGGACGAGGTGAAGGAGGCGCGGACGGGACCGGGGGAACGTGTCCCGCCCGCGCCGATGCGCTGAGCCGTAGGTACGGGGGGAACCCCGGCTCTGTGCGCTGCCGATGACCAGTCGGCTCAATCTGTACTGCGTCATAGCCTCGAAAAACGTCACACCCGGTGGTGGACGGCGGGACGAGGAACCCGCGCGCGGCGTTCTCAGCCGGGTGAACCGGTGCCGTCGTCGGCCGCCGGCGGGGCGACCGGGTCCGAGGTCGACGGCGACGGCGACGGGGCGGTCGTGAACCGGATCGCCGGGAGCGTGACGGCATTCCCTCCGTCGCCGTCCGCGTCACCGTCCTCGCCCTGCTCGGCACTGTCACCGTTGCCGTTGCCGTTGCCGTTACTGCTGTCGTTTCCGTTGCCGGAGCCGTTTCCGTTGCCGGAGTCGTTCTGGCCCTTGGTGTCCCTGGCGATCACACGGTCGCAGAACCGGTCCAGATTGCGGGCGCCCTTCGCCAGCGCTTCGAGATACCGCTTGCGGTCGTCGTCCAGGTTGCCGTTGCGGTAGTCGCGGCAGGCCTTGAGCGCCGTGGCGTACCAGGTGTCGGAGGAGCCGTTCCCCCACCCCCCGGACTGCTTGCCGTTCTCGGAGCTGTTCGAGGATCCGCCGCCGGTACCGTCGGACTTCCCGCTGTCGTCGCCCTTGTGGTCCTCGCCCTTGCCGGTCCTGCCGTTGTCCTCGTCGCCGGTGGGGGCGGAGGGACGCCCCGGACGCGCGGAGTGCTCCGCCTCCGGGGAGGCGGGCAGCCGTGCGGACCGGCTCTCGTCAGTGGTGGGCCCCGAGCCGAGCTCCTTCGGCGTCGCCGCGGACGAGACGGAGGTCGCCGGTACGGGGGCGTGCCCGCCGAACGGGCCGGGGAGCATCCCGGTGCCCGCGGCCACGGCCACCCCGCCGAGCGCGCAGCCCGCGAAGGAGGCGACCAGACCGAAGCGGACGGGGCGGCTCCAGCGCAGGGAGCGGTTACGGTCGGGGCGCGCGGCCGAGGAGGAGGTGCCCGGTGCGGTGCCGCCGGAGGCGGGCCGGATGCGCACCGGTTCGAGTACGCCGGTCCGGCCCGCCTCACCCGTCCGCTCGGCGTGCTCCTTCACCTGCGGGTCCGCCGCCGTTGTCCGCGCGTGCGCGGAACGTGCCGCGGCGCGGAAGGCGGCCAGCGCCGCGGCCTCGCCCGGCAGTTCACCGGTGGCCGGGCGGGCGGCCCGTGCTGCGGCGCCCAGTGCTGCCGCGAGCCTCTCCGCCTCCGTACACCCGTGACCGACGACCGGTTCGACCGGTTCACCGCGGAGCAATTTCTCCGCCGCGCCCTTGTCAAGCCATTCGTACCTCTCGTCGGCCATCACATGTCCTTCTGCGTCCACGGACGCGAATGCGTCACACCGGCCGGCGCCGCCGGACCATTGGGTGCGGGGCGTGGGGCGGGCACGGCGCCGAGCTCCGCCGCCCTGGCCCCCGCGCTTTCGTCGATGGCGGATCGATCCGCCGGATCGCCCGCGGGCGCACGGTCCCCGGCGATGCCCGCGCCGTCGTCGGCACCTTCGCCGGCCCCGCCGGGGCGGCCGTCGGCCTCGTCCGCACCGTCCGTGCGCAGCAGCTCGGCCAGCCGCTTGAGGCCCCGGTGCGCCGCGGTGCGTACCGCTCCCGGCCGCTTGCCCAGTGTCCGGGCCGCGCTCTTCGCGTCCAGGCCGACGACCACCCGCAGCACCACGGCCTCGGCCTGGTCCTGCGGCAGCTGGGCTATCAGCGACATCGTGCGGCCGGTGGCCAGGGCCTCCATCGCCTCGTCGGCGGTGTCGGAATCGGCCGGCCGCTCGGCCAGTTCGGACTCGTCGCCGCCGGTCGCGGGACGCCTGCCGCGCATCCGCAGGTGGTCCAGGGCGCGGTTACGGGCTATCCGCGCCGCCCAGCCGCGGAAGCGGTCGGCGTCGCCGCTGAACCGGTCGAGGTCGCGCGCTATCTGCAGCCACGACTCGGACGCCACGTCCTCGGCGTCCGGATCCCCCACCAGTGTCCTTATGTAGCCCAGCAGCCGCGGCTGCACAGCGCGGTACACAGTACGGAAGGCGTCTTCGTCCCCGTCCTGTGCCGCGAGCACCGCGGCAGTGAGCTCCGCGTCGTCCCCCAGCACTCCCTCAACCCGCCCTGCTGTCCCGAATCGCAGCTGGTCATCACTGCCGCGCCACCCTGCGCGACTCCGCACGCTACGTCCTTCGCGGGGGCCACGTCCATGACTTGTACAACCCGCAACATCCCTCGGACGCGGTGCGGTGTGACAGAAAACGCAGCGACGGCGCTGAGAAGAGTACGGGGTCGTCCTACGGCCCCGCGGAAGACGACCGGGGCCTCTCCTGTGGGGGGTGGCGGCCCCGGTCGTCCTCGTTCCTCCTCGTTCTTCCTCGGTTCTCCCCGGCTTCGTTCCCCGGTTCTCCCCGTCCTCCTCAGTTTTCCGCGTTCGGCCGGTCCGGGATGCCGCCCAGCATCGTTCCCCCGTCGACCAGTTCGACCGAGTCGGGGCCGGCCCCGGCCCCTGCGCGACGCACGGCCGCCGGACGGCCCCGCCCGCCGCCTACCCCCGCCCGCGTGCCCGGCGCGAAACTGCCGCCCGCAGCACCCGCTGCCCCTCCGTCGACGTGTCGAGCACCTGGCGCAGTCCGGCGCCCGCCCCCGTCGTGCCGGCGGTCTCCGCCAGCAGTTCCAGGATCCGGGTCTGCCGCCACACCTCCCCGGCCAGCAACGGACCGGCCGCGTCCGTATCGCCGTCGCGGCAGCCCCGCACCGTCCGCGCCGCGGCGGACGGCATCGTGTCCTGCCCGAGGTGGACCTCCAGGGCCAGCAGCGAACAGGCGTCCGCCCACTCCCGCAGCCCCGGCTCCGCCCGGTCCGCGGGTGCCTCGCCCAGCAGCTTCCGGATCTGCGGTGCCGTCCCTTCCGCGTCGGCCGCGGCATCCAGCGCCGCTCGGGCCCCCGCCAGGCGTTCCGGCCAGAGCGAGCCGTCCGCGCAGCCCGCCCAGAGCGGGCGCAGCGGATCCGGATCGACCCCTTCGGCGGGCTGTGGCAGACAGCGGTCGAGGCAGGCGACCGCGCTCGTGGCGAGCCCCCGCTCATCGGCGGCGGCGATCAGTTCCAGCAGGCTCATCGGCGTCTCCCGTCGGCACTCCCCGTGCGTGCACGCACGGGGACGCGGCGCTTCCTGTTACCGCCTTCAGCGACAACTGGCTCACAATCGTCACTACAAACGGCTGAATTGCATCGCTCGACGGGCACGCCCCCGGCTGATGTCAGTGGGCCCGACCCGGCGCGGGCCGCACGGTGAGCGGATGCGCGCCGAGGGCCGCCCGCTCCCCCTGCATCCGGGTCAGCCTGCGCACGAAGAGAACGGCGAACACCGCGGCCACGAGGTCGAGAGCGTCGGTGGCCATCAGCAGGCCCGCCGCGTCCATGATTTCCTGCGGTTCCTCGGCCTTCCAGTACTGCTGGGACGTGTACCGGGAGGCGACCAGCGAGCAGACCCACGCGCCCCACCACAGGTTCATCACGGTGGCCGGGACCGTGCGCCGGCTGCCGTCGGGGGTGGTCTGCGCGCTCGCGGTCCAGATGCCGCCCGCGATCCGGCGCGGGAGCACCAGGTTGGCGAACGGGACGAACCAGGCTCCGACGGCCCAGCCGGCCCCCATCGGCTGCACGCTCGGGTCGAACACCTCGGCGTTGAGCCGCACCCGGCGAAACCAGATGATGAAGACGACCGCGGTGGCCAGGGTCGTGAGGACCTGCAGCACGCCCGCGCCCGCGTACAGGTTGTCCGCGAGATCCGCCTCCGCGTCGTCGTACGCGGCGAAGCCGTTGTCCAGCCCGTTCCCGAGCACACGGCGGACGTTCAGCCCCGCCGCCACGGCGAGCAGATCCGCCGCGGCGACGGAGGCCAGCAGAACGACGACGGCCTTCGCGAGCCCGTCCGGCGGGCGCAGGTACTGCTGCGGGGCTACGAAGGCCGAGACCGGTGGCATCGGGGCCGGCCCGGCCGGACCGGCGCAGAGCAGACAGCGCCCGTCCTCGGTGACCGGCGGTCTGAGACGGCAGGTGGAGCACAGCATGATGGTGGAACCCCCCAGGACTCTTGGTTGGTGCGCAGGAAACGCGCGCCCCTCCCCCGGGGCGCGCGGCATGCGAACGTATCCCCGGCCCATCACGCCGTCCACAGGAAATGCGGCCCGCCCCGAGCGGCCCGCCCGCCCCGCCCACCCCGCTCGGGCCGCTCGGGCCGCCCCGCTCAGCCCGTCCCGTCGATCCGTGCAGCCAGCGCCCGGAACTGATCCCAGCTCAGCGTCGGCTTGCCCGGGTCCCACAGCTTCTGGGCCGTCGCCCGCAGCGGCAGCCGGATGCCCTGCGCCACCTGCGCCGCGGTCTGCGCCTGCGGGAGGTCGCCCCAGACCGCGAACCGGCCGCCGAGGATCTGACCGGAGTAACGCGCCGGGACCGGCTGGGTACCGCGCAGGACGAGCGGGGTCCACTGCTCGTAGATCCGCTTGCCCGTGGGATAGACGAAGTTGTTGGGCTGGCCGAGTACGTAATAGAGGAACTCGTCGTTGAGGTTGACCACCCGCCGTCCCTCGCTCAGATACTCCTCCGGCGGCCGGGCTCCGTACTCCTTGCCCGTCCAGTACTCGACCTCGATGTCCTTGTCGGCGTGGACGACGCCGTCGCGGAAGAAGCCGTCGTTCCACGCCTTGGGCTGCTTGCCGTGCGGGCGCACCACCGCCGCGCGGTCGTTGAGCCAGCCGGTGGCGAGGTCTTTGATACCGGCCTGCGGTCCGTACTTCTGCTGGGCGGCGCGTTGCAGCTGCGGGTACGAGGCGGCCGGGTCCCGTGCCATGAGAGCGAGGTACTCGTCGGCGCCGAGGTGCCAGTACCGGCCGCCGAACAGCTCCGTGAACTCGCCGAGAAGCTCGTCGACGAGCTTCGCCGCCCCCGGGTTCGAGATGTCGAGCGATCCGGGTGAGCGCACGCCCGAGACATTGCGCAGCTGGAGGTCGGGGTGGGCCCGCAGCACCGCGCCCAGATGGCCCGGGGAGTCGATCTCGGGGACGACCTGGATGTGCAGCCGGTCCGCGAGCGCCAGGATCTGCCGCACCTCCGCCTTGGTCAGGTGCTCCGGCGACACCACTTCGGGATGGGTGTCGGACTGGATGCGGAACGCCTGGTCGTCGGAGAAGTGCAGGCCGAGCTGGTTGAGTTTGAGGTCGGCCATCTCGCGGAGCCGGTCCTCGATCCAGGCGACGCTGTAGTACTTGCGCGCGATGTCGAGGTTGAGACCGCGCTGCGGCCGGTCGGGACGGTCGCGCACCTCGCCCTCGGGCATGGCGCCGTCGGCGCGCACCGACTGCTTCAGGGTGCGGGTTCCGTAGAAGACACCGGCCTGGTCGGGTCCGCTGATCGTGACCCGTCCGTCATGAGTCCTCAGGGTGTACGACTCGGGGGTGCCCCGGCCCGGGGCGAGGGCCAGCTCCACGTCACCGGCACGGGCGGGCACGCTGCCCCGGTAATGGATCTTCAGCTCCTGGGCGAGCAGCTGCCCCTCGTCCGCGAGCGTTCCGCTGCCGCCGGCGATGACGACCCCGGCGGCGGGGCCGGGCCGCCAGCCGGGGCCGCGGGCGGCGATGTGCTCGCGCACGGCGGGGATGGTGCGGGGCGGTGTCGAGAGCGGGTAGCTCCGGGTCGGCGAGGGGGCGGCCGGGGAGCCGGAGGGGGTACGGGCCCCCAACTGTCCCGCGAGGCCGCCGCCGGAGCCTTCCGGCCAGACGACGACGGCGATCGTCGCGGCGGCCGCCGCGGTGAGGGCCGCAGCGGCCACGAGAGTGCCGCGTGAGGGCGACATCGGTAAGAAACCTCCATTACTGGTGGGAAACAGGGCAAAAGCAGCCTGACAGCCGCGCATGCTCCTCGGGAGACGATCCCTCAAGCGTTCCGGAACTCTCCCGTCCGGGTGAAGTTCGCGCATCCGTCGGACGACCGTTGCCCGGCCTCGCTAGCTTTGAGGCACATCCGTCTCTCCCTTCACCCTGTATCCGCCTGGTCTCACCCGTCCCGCCGCACCCAGGTTCACAGATGTCGTTGATTCGAGGAGCCCACGCTGTCCAGGTCCAGCGAGTCCCACGCCGGCCTCCCGAAGCGACTGCGCCGACCGGCCACCCGGACTGCCGTACCCGTCCAGGAATCGGCGCCGCGCGACTCCGGACCGGCCCCGACCGGGGCCGGCGACCCCGGCCTCGACCGCTTCAACACCGCACCGTCCGCCGAGGCCGAGGCCACGCTGCTGAAGTGCTGCGGAAGCCGCCGCTGGGCGCAGCGGCTGGCCGCCCACCGCCCGTACCCCGACATCGACGCGCTGCTCGCCGCCGCCGACGAGGCCGGCTACGACCTGTCCCCCGAGGGTCTCGCCGAGGCGCTCGCCGCCGAGGTCTCCCCCGGGCTGCACGACACCGCGCCGCACTCCGCCCATCTCGCGCTGCGGGCCGCGCACGCCGCGTACGAGTGCCGCTTCGGCCATGTCTTCGTGATCTGCCTGGACGCGTTCGAACCCGCCGAACAGCCGGACCAGGTGCTCGCCGGAATCCGGGCCAGACTGGGGCACGACCCCGACCAGGAGCGGGTGGTGACCGCGGAGGAGATGCGGCGACTCGCCCGGGGCCGCATCATCGGGCTGATATCGGATTCATAACGGAATAGGCCGTTCGACGGCGTCCGGCAGCCCGTCCCAGGGCCTTTCGCCTGATCCGAACGAGCGGCCCTAGCCCGTCCGTGCCTGTTTGATTGCCACTTTGATCACACCAGAGACCCCCGCGCGAACGAACCGACAAAGCGTCGCTACGATGGCCGGGGCCGGTGGACCGTACCCGGCCGGGTCAGACCGACAGTCAAGCCGGCCGGCCCCAATCCCCGCTCCCGGAGGGTTCTTCCGTGCCGGCTGGAACGCTGTACCGCGGCCGGGAAGGCATGTGGTCCTGGGTGGCTCATCGAGTCACCGGTGTCCTCATTTTCTTCTTCCTGTTCGTACACGTCCTGGACACCGCTCTCGTCCGCGTCTCCCCCGAGGCCTATGACGACGTCGTGGCCACGTACAAGACGCCGATCGTCGCGCTCCTCGAATACGGCCTGGTGGCCGCCATTCTCTTCCACGCGCTGAACGGTCTCCGCATCGTCGCCGTGGACTTCTGGGCCAAGGGCCCGCGCTACCAGAAGCAGATGCTCTGGTCCGTCGTGGGGATCTGGGTCGTGCTCATGGTCGGGGCCCTGTACCCCGTCCTCGGCCACGCCGTACGCGAAGTCTTCGGGAGCTGAGGCCAATGTCCACCGAGTCCTCCGCCGCGATCGGCTCCGTCGAGGGCGTCAGCCTCTACGACGTCGACCACCCGGCCCCGGTCATCGAGCCGCCGCGCAAGCGGACCGGCAAGACCCCCAAGGCCTCTCGCACCAACTTCGAGATGTACGCCTGGCTCTTCATGCGCCTGTCGGGCATCGTCCTGGTCGTCCTGGTCATCGGCCACCTGCTGATCCAGCTGGTGCTGGACGGCGGCGTCTCCAAGATCGGCTTCGCCTTCGTGGCGGGCCGCTGGGCCTCGCCGTTCTGGCAGCTCTGGGACCTGGCGATGCTGTGGCTGGCCATGCTGCACGGCGCCAACGGCCTCCGTACGGTCATCAACGACTACGCCGAACGGGACAACACCCGCTTCTGGCTGAAGATGCTGCTGTACACCGCCACGGTCTTCACCGTCCTGCTGGGCACGCTGGTGATCTTCACCTTCGACCCGAACATCCGCTAGGCGCCGGGCCAGAGGGACCAGAGGAAATCATGCAGATCCACAAGTACGACACCGTCATCGTCGGCGCCGGCGGCGCCGGTATGCGCGCGGCGATCGAGTCCACCAAGCGCAGCCGTACCGCCGTGCTCACGAAGCTGTACCCGACCCGCTCCCACACGGGCGCCGCGCAGGGCGGCATGGCCGCCGCGCTCGCCAACGTGGAGGAGGACAACTGGGAGTGGCACACCTTCGACACGATCAAGGGCGGCGACTACCTGGTCGACCAGGACGCCGCCGAGATCCTGGCGAAGGAGGCCATCGACTCCGTTCTCGACCTGGAGAAGATGGGCCTGCCGTTCAACCGCACGCCCGAGGGCCGTATCGACCAGCGTCGCTTCGGTGGCCACAGCCGTAACCACGGCGAGGCCCCGGTCCGCCGGTCCTGCTACGCCTCGGACCGCACCGGCCACATGATCCTCCAGACGCTGTACCAGAACTGCGTCAAGGAGGGCGTGGAGTTCTTCAACGAGTTCTACGTCCTGGACCTCCTGCTCCAGGAGGTCGACGGAGTCACGAAGTCCGCAGGCGTCGTCGCGTACGAGCTGGCGACCGGCGAGATCCACGTCTTCCAGGCGAAGTCGATCATCTTCGCCTCCGGCGGCACCGGCAAGTTCTTCAAGGTGACGTCGAACGCGCACACCCTGACCGGTGACGGCCAGGCCGCCGCCTGGCGCCGCGGCCTGCCGCTGGAGGACATGGAGTTCTTCCAGTTCCACCCGACGGGCATCTGGCGCATGGGCATCCTGCTGACGGAGGGCGCCCGCGGTGAGGGCGGCATCCTCCGCAACAAGGACGGCGAGCGCTTCATGGAGAAGTACGCGCCGGTCATGAAGGACCTCGCGTCCCGTGACGTCGTGTCCCGCTCCATCTACACGGAGATCCGTGAGGGCCGCGGCTGCGGTCCCGAGGGCGACCACGTCTACCTCGACCTCACGCACCTGCCGCCGGAGCAGCTGGACGCCAAGCTCCCGGACATCACCGAGTTCGCGCGCACGTACCTCGGCATCGAGCCCTACACGGACCCGATCCCGATCCAGCCGACCGCGCACTACGCCATGGGCGGCATCCCGACCAACGTCGAGGGCGAGGTGCTGGCCGACAACACCACCGTCGTCCCGGGCCTGTACGCCGCCGGTGAGGTCGCGTGCGTCTCCGTGCACGGCGCCAACCGCCTGGGCACCAACTCGCTGCTCGACATCAACGTCTTCGGACGTCGCGCCGGCATCGGTGCCGCCGAGTACTCCGCGAAGCACGACTTCGTCGAGCTTCCCGAGAACCCGGCGCAGATGGTCGAGGAGCAGATCGAGCGGCTGCGCAACTCGACGGGCTCCGAGCGGGTCGCGGCGATCCGTCTGGAGCTGCAGGAGTGCATGGACGCCAACGTGATGGTGTTCCGCACCGAGCAGACCATCAAGACGGCCGTCGACAAGATCGCCGAGCTGCGCAAGCGCTACCTCGACGTGTCCATCCAGGACAAGGGCAAGCGGTTCAACACGGACCTTCTGGAGGCCATCGAGCTGGGCAACCTGCTCGACCTGGCCGAGGTCATGGCGACCTCCGCGCTGGCCCGCAAGGAGTCCCGCGGCGGTCACTACCGCGAGGACTACCCGAACCGCGACGACGTCAACTTCATGCGCCACACCATGGCGTACCGCGAGGTCTCGGCCGACGGCACCGAGTCGATCCGGCTCGACTACAAGCCGGTCGTCCAGACCCGCTACCAGCCGATGGAGCGTAAGTACTGATGGCAACCCCGACTCTGGACAAGGTCGAGGCGCAGTCCGCCGCCTCGCCGTACATCACGGCCACCTTCCGGATCCGCCGCTTCAACCCCGAGGTCTCCGACGAGGCCCAGTGGCAGGACTTCCAGATCGAGATCGACCCGAAGGAGCGTGTACTCGACGCCCTTCACAAGATCAAGTGGGACATCGACGGCACACTGACGTTCCGCCGCTCCTGCGCGCACGGCATCTGCGGCTCCGACGCGATGCGGATCAACGGCAAGAACAGGCTCGCCTGCAAGACGCTGATCAAGGACATCGACCCGGAGAAGCCGATTACGATCGAGGCCATCAAGGGCCTCACGGTCCTCAAGGACCTCGTGGTCGACATGGACCCGTTCTTCCAGGCGTACCGCGACGTCATGCCCTTCCTCATCACCAAGGGGAACGAGCCGACCCGCGAGCGTCTGCAGTCCGCCGAGGACCGCGAGCGCTTCGACGACACCACCAAGTGCATCCTGTGCGCCGCGTGCACGTCCTCGTGCCCGGTGTTCTGGAACGACGGCCAGTACTTCGGCCCGGCGGCCATCGTCAACGCGCACCGCTTCATCTTCGACTCGCGCGACGAGGGCGGCGAGCAGCGCCTGGAGATCCTCAACGACCGTGACGGTGTGTGGCGTTGCCGCACCACCTTCAACTGCACGGACGCCTGCCCGCGTGGCATCGAGGTCACCAAGGCGATCCAGGAGGTCAAGCGGGCGCTGATCACGCGCCGCTTCTGACCACCACCGGCACACCGGTCGCATCCCGGGCCCCGTTTTCCGCACGAACACCGCGGGAAGCGGGGCCTCTTGCTGCGCCCTCCAAGTCCGGACGGTACGGTCGTGCGGGACCGGACACCGATTCGCCGCCTCCGGCGCAGCAGGGCACGGGGCGCACAGGCTTGATCGAAAGCGGGGAACGTTGAGCGATCCGAATCCGTACGCGGACGACTCATACAAGTGGGGGCCTCCCCAGCAGCCGGGCAATCCGCCCACCGTCGAGGACGGCCAGGGCCAGGGGCAGTCCGCGCCGGCCTACGGCTACCCGCAGCAGCTGTCCGACTCCGCGGCCCAGCCCGGACCGGGCTACGGCCACCCCGGTTACGGCTATCCGCAGCAGCCGGGGATGCCTCCCGGCGGTGGCGGTGTGCCGATGCTGACGTTCGGTGACATCGCCGTGGTGAACGACCAGATCGTGACGCCGGCCGGCACGATGCCGCTCAAGGGCGCGGTGTGGACGGCCACCGACCTGTCGCGCACCGAGGAGAGGATCCCGACGGTGGCGATCGTCCTCGCGATCGTCTTCGCGCTGCTCTGCCTGGTCGGTCTGCTCTTCCTCCTGATGAAGGAGAAGACGACGACCGGCTTCATCCAGGTCTCGGTGACCAGCGGTGGCAGGCACCATTCGACGATGATCCCGGCGATGGGCCCGGAGACCTTCCCGATGGTCATGGCACAGATCAACACCGCCCGCTCGATGAGCATCTGACATACGACCGCAGCCTCCGGCTCCCCGGTGTCGGGAACGGAGGACCCGGCGACGGCGCGGCTTCCGTTCGTCGGTGGAGCGGGCGGCCGAGCGGTGGAACGGGGTACTCGGCCGCCTCCTGGCGCAGGACCTGGACAAACTCCGGTCGGAGCCGGCCGATCACCTGGTCGGGGACCCGAACGGTCCCGGCTTCGAGGCGGCGACCGGAAGCGCGGGCCCCGAGCGCCGGGCGGCTCAGTCCCAGGCGGCGCCGCCCCGGTCCTCGGCGACCACCATGATGCGCCGCAGCATGTCGTTGAGCAGGGTGCGCTCGTCCTTGTCGAGGACGCCGAGCAGCCGGTACTCCTCGTGCCCGAGGACGTCCATCGCACCCAGCCAGGTCGAGCGGCCCTCGTCGGTGAGTTCCACATCGACCCTCCGGCGGTCGGTGGTGGAGGGCTTGCGGCGGACGAAGCCGCGCCGTTCGAGCGCGTCCAGCCGGCCGGTGACGGAGGCGGGCGCGAGGTCGAGGTCCGCGGCGAGTTCGGAGGGGGCCGCCTTCCCGCCGCGTCCGGCCAGCTTGTGGAGCGTGTCGAACTCCTGGCGGTCCAGATCGAAGTCGACCAGGGACTGTTCGCGTACCCGGCGCAGATGGACGGAGAGCTTCTTCATCCGGGTCACCGCGCCCTCGACATCGGGATCGAGGTCGGGAAGGACGGGCTTCCAGCGCTCCACATGTCCGTCGGTCCAGTCGCGTCGCTCCATGGGGAAAGCCTACGCCCGGCCTCCAACTTCCCTTCGGTACAAGATATTTCGTTGACGAATAGTTCGGTACCGAAATAGCTTTCGCGCATGCCGCATCCTCTGCGCACGCGCGCCTTCCGCCTGCTCTTCATCGGACGCACCCTCTCGCTCCTCGGCGACGCCGCCATCCCCACCGCTCTCTCCCTGGCCGTCTACCTGGCCACCGGCTCGACCGGGGCGCTCGCCCTGGTGCTGGGCTGCGCGATGGTCCCCAAGCTGCTCCTGCTACCCCTGGGCGGCGTCGTCGGCGACCGCTTCAACGCCCGGACCGTGGCGCTCACGACCGATCTCGTGCGGTGTGCGACGCAGCTCTTCGTCGGCGCGGAGCTGCTCGGCGGCTCCCCCGCGCTCTGGCAGATCGCGATCGCCGAGGCGATCGGCGGCGCCGCCGGGGCGTTCGCGATGCCGACCGTGTCCCCGCTGATCCGCGGCACCGTGGCGGAGTCGGGGCTGCTGCGCGCCAACTCGCTGATGTCGGTGGTCAGCAGCGCGACCCGGCTCGGCGGCCCGGCCCTCGCCGGAGCCCTGATCCTCACCGCGGGGCCGGGCTGGGCCTTCGTCCTGGACGGCGCGAGCTTCGCGGTGAGCGCGGCGCTGCTGTCCGCCATGAAGGTGCGACACATACCCATCCCCCGAAGCTCCCTGCTCAGCGACCTCAAGGAGGGCTGGAGCGAGGTGCGCAGCCGCGACTGGTACTGGACGAGCCTGATCGCCCACGCCGCCTGGAACGGCGCGGCGGCGGTCCTGATGACCGTGGGTCCGGCCCTCTTCGTCGACGAGCTGGGCGGCAAGGGCGTCTGGGTCGCCCTGCTCCAGACCGGCGCGGCCGGCCTGCTCCTCGGCTCCCTGCTGGCCGGCCGGGCCCGCCCCCGCCGCCCGGTCCTGATCGCCAACCTGGGCCTCGCCACATACGCCCTGCCGCTCGGCCTCCTGGCCGTCCACGCGCCGGTCGCCGTGACCATCGCCGCGTACGGCGTCGCTCAGGCGGGCCTCGGCTTCCTCAACCCGGTCTGGGAGACGGCGGTCCAGTCCGCCGTGCCCGCGCAGGCCCTGGCCCGCGTGACCTCGTACGACTGGCTGCTCTCGCTCGGCGCGATGCCGCTCGGCTACACCCTGGCCCCGCTCGCCGCCTCGGCCTGGGGCGCCGAAGTGCCCCTGGCCGTCGCGGCGGTGGCGGTCGGCGTGGCCTGCCTGGCGACGGCCGCGGTACCGGGTGTGCGACGTTTCGGGGCCCTGGGCAAAGCGGCGGAACCCGCCGCCGAAATGGCGACTTGAACATGTTCAAAGATGGGCCTACCGTCCATGACAACAGCTTTTGAACGCGTTCAAGAGAGGGTGGGGCATGGACCTCACTGTTGTCGCGTACGTCATCTACCTGCTGATCAGCGTGGCGCTCACCATCTGGGTCGCGCGCACGCTCAGCCACAACGGCAAGGTGTTCCTCGCCGACGTGCTGCACGGGAACGAGAAGCTGGCCGATGCCGTCAACCACCTGCTGGTGGTCGGCTTCTACCTGGTCAACCTGGGCTTCGTCACGCTCTATCTGCGGAACAACGACCGGGTCGCCGATGCCCGCGGGCTCTTCGAGGCACTCTCGGTGAAGCTCGGCGTCGTCCTGCTCGTCCTCGGTGTGCTGCACCTCGGCAATGTCTATGTGCTCAACAAGATCCGCCGTCGCGGTCTGATGGAGCGGGAGCAGACCCCGCCCGTGCCACCGCAGGACTGGACGGGACCGGGCAACGGTCCGTGGGCCGCGCCCGCCGCCGAGGCCTGAGCGCGCCATGACCGCCGAAGCAGGCGGGCGGCGGCTCCCCGTCCAGGACCTCACGGTGCTGTACGACGTGCGGTGCCCGCTCTGCCTCCATCTGCGCCAGTGGCTGATGAAGCAACGTCAGCTCGTCCCGCTCGACCTCGTCCCGGCGGCCTCCGAGGAGGCGCGCCGCCGCTTCCCCGGGCTCGACCACGCCGGGACGCTCGACGAGATCACGGTGATCGGCGACCGGGGGCAGATCTACCGCGGGACCTCCGCGTGGATCGTCTGCCTCTGGGCGCTGGCCGAACACCGGCCCAGGTCCCACTGGCTGACCACCCCGGCGGGCCGCCCCTTCGCACGGGCCACCGTGCTCGCCGCCGCGAAGTACCGTTCGCTGACCGCGCCGCCGTGCGGCGACGGGGACGGAGCCTGCACCGCGGGTATCGGCCCCGGCCCCGAGGACTGACCGGGGCCGATACCCTCAAGGCTGTGGTGAAGGAAGCGAAGGATGTGAAGGAAGTCAAGGCTCCCAAGAGCGAGCAGACCCGCACACTCATCCTCGAAACCGCGCTCCGGCTCTTCCAGGAACGCGGCTACGACAAGACGACGATGCGGGCCATCGCCCAGGAGGCCGGCGTCTCCGTCGGCAACGCCTACTACTACTTCACGAACAAGGAACACCTCGTCCAGGGCTTCTACGACCGGCTCGCCGCCGAGCACGAAGCGGCGGTGCGGCCGGTCCTGGACGGTGACAAGGACCTCGCGGTGCGGATGCGCGGGGTCCTGCTCACGTGGCTGGACGTGGCGGAGCCGTACCACCGCTTCGCCGCCCAGTTCTTCAAGAACGCCGCCGACCCGGAGAGCCCGCTCAGCCCGTTCTCGGCGGATTCGGTCGCCGCCCGCGAGGCGGCGATCTCCATCCACCGGCGTTGCCTGGCCGGCTCCGACACCAAGACCGACCCCGAACTGGCCGAGCTGCTACCGCAGTTGATGTGGCTGTTGCAGATGGGCCTGGTGCTGTACTGGGTGTACGACCGGACGGAGCACGCCGAACGCAGTCGCCGTCTGGTCGAGCGCTCCGCCCCGATCGGTGCCCGCGCCATCGCGCTCTCCCGGTTCCGGGTACTGCGCCCGCTGGTGCGACAGATTCACGAGGTGCTGGAGGAGTTCCTCCCCGGCGCCGCGAAGCGCCGCGCCTGAACGGACAAAGGGCGGCCGCCCGGCAGCGCCGGGACCAACCGCCCCCAAGTCCCTGTCCTACGCGCCGGGACGGGCGCGGCGGGCCGTCAGATCCACCTCAGCTCCCACAGCCGCCAGATGCCGGTGCCGTCCGAGAGGTACTGCGAACCGGAGACGTCGGTCTTGCTGATGACGTAGTCCTTCTTCTGCCACAGCGGCACGAGCGGCACGTCCTCGCCGACCAGGGCCTGGAGCTCCTTGAAGTCCGCCGAGGTACGGCCGCGGTCGCTGTACTGCAACGTGGAGCTGATCAGGGAGTCCATCTTCTTGCTGGAGTAGCCGTTGTGGAGGCTGTTGTCGTGGCCGACCAGCGGCTGGCTGAAGGTGTCGGGGTCCGGGTAGTCGGGGAGCCAGCCGACGGTGTACGCGTCGTACTTGCCGGCCGCGTACTCCTTCTGGAACTTCTGCCAGTCGACGGCCTTGACCGACACCTTGAACAGCCCGTCCGCCTCCAGCTGGCGGCGCAGCTCCGCGGTCTCCTGCGCGTAGGCCTCGTCGCCGCCGCGGTAGGCGAAGGTGATCGCCAGCGGCGTCTGCACGCCGGCCTCCTGCATCAGCTTCTTGGCGCGCGCGGGGTCGGGCGCGGGGTAGGCGTCGAAGAACGGCGTGCTGTGCCCGATGTAGCCCTGAGGAATCAGCGAGTAGAGCGGTTCGACCGTGCCCTTGTAGATGTCGGTCACCAGGGGCGCGCGGTCGACGATCGACGCGATGGCCTGCCGGACCTTCTTGTTGGCGAGCGGGGAGCTTTCACGGACGTTGAAGACGAGATTGCGGATCTCGGCACTGTCCGCCTCCGTGACGCGCAGGTCGGGGTCGCCGGGGTTCAGCTCGGCGAGCGTGGCCGGCGGCAGCTGGCGGTGCGTCACATCGATCTGTCCGGCCTTCCAGGCCGCCAGGAGCGCGTCCGACTCCTTGAAGTAGCGCACGGTGACCGGGACACCGGTCTTCTTCAGCGCGCCCTTGTACCGGGGGTTGGGAACCAGCTCGGCGGTGGCGTCCGGCCGGTACGACTTCAGGAGGTACGGCCCCGAGCCGTCGACCGTGTTCCCGGACCGGAGCTTGTTCGGCGGGTACGTCTCGCGGTCGACGATCGACCCGGCACCCGTGGCGAGCTTCTGCGGGAAGGTCGCGTCGCGCGAGGAGAGGTTGAAGGTGATGGTGCGGCCGTCGGCCACCACGTTCTTGAGGCTCGGGAACAGGATCCACGGACCGACATCCGTCTTGATCTTGATCATCCGCTCGACGGAGTACTTGACATCGGCGGCGGTGATCTTGCGGCCGTTGGAGAAGGACAGGTCGTCACGCAGCTTGCACTGGTACGTCTGCAGCTTCTGGCCGATGAATTGACAGCTCTCGGCGGCGTCGGGCTCGGGGACGGTCGCCCCGGACTTGAACGTCATCAGGGACTGGTAGATGTTGCTGTACATCGCCCAGGAACCGGCGTCATACGCCCCCGCCGGGTCGAGCGAGGTGACCTCGTCCGTGGTGCCGACCGCGATCGGGTCCGACTTCACCTCGTTCGAGGGAAGCAACTGCCAGGCACCGACGCCTGCGATGACCAAAACCGCGAGAATCGCGAGAATCCGTATCCGGACCGACCGCATTGACGTGCTCTCCCTTACCAGCCCCACCTCGGCGTTGCGCTCAGATCCGCACATCACCACATGCTCGCGATCAGCCAATCACACGACTTTCACATCTGGAAGACCAAAACTGTGACTCATAGCCTTTCGTTCGGCACTTGAAACCTTCGCATTTCCGGAGGGTCTGTAACCGGCCATCGACGGAGGGTCAGGCCTGCCGGGAGGCGAGCTCCACGACGGTGATGTCGGAGGGCGCGCCGACCCGGACCGGCGGCCCCCAGGCGCCCGCGCCCCGCGAGACGTAGAGCTGGGTGTCGCCGAAGCGGTCGAGTCCGGCGACCGTGGGATTGGCCAGTCCCGCAATGAGGTTGCCCGGCCAGAGCTGGCCGCCGTGGGTGTGGCCGGAGAGCTGGAGATCCACGCCGTGGGCGACGGCCTCATGGATGACGACGGGCTGGTGGGCGAGGAGGACGGCGGCCCGGGTACGGTCCCGGTCGCCGAGCGCGGCCCCGAAGTCGGGCCCCTGCCCCTCGCTCTCCCCGGCGATGTCGTTGACCCCCGCGAGATCGAATCCATCGATCTCGACCCGGGCGTTCTCCAGGGGGTGAAGCCCCAATTCCCTGACCTGGTCGACCCATTGGGCGGCGCCGGAGTAGTACTCGTGATTCCCGGTGACGAAGTAGCTTCCCCGGCGGGCGCTCAGCCGCGCGAGCGGCTCCGCGGCCGGACCGAGGTCCGCGACGGTTCCGTCGACGAGATCACCCACGACGGCGACCAGATCCGGCTGGGTCCGGTTGATCGTGTCGACGATCCGTCGGGTGTGGGCGCGGCCGAGGATCGGGCCGAGGTGGATGTCGCTGACGACGGCGATCCGGAAGCCGTGCGCGGAGCGGGGCAGCTTGGCGAGCGGCACGGTGACCCGCTCGACCCGGGGCCCGCGCAGCACGCCGTACGTGCCGTGGCCGACCGTGCCGAGCCCCGCGACGGCGGCGGCGCCCCCGACGGCCCGCGCGACGAACAGCCTCCGCGTGGGGGCGACGGGACGGGACGGGGCGGGGGTGGCGGCCGAGGGGACGAGGGTGTCCGCGGTGGCGGTGGTTTTGGCGGCCTCCCTGGCCCCGGCGGTACCGGTGGCTTCCGTGAGGGCGGCGCCGGTGGCCCCGGTGGTCCCGGCAGCCCCGGCGGTCCCGGCGGCCTCCGCGAGGGCGGCGCCGGTGGTCCCGGGTGCGGGCGCTTCCGTCGCCGTGGCCCGGTCCGGTGCGCTCGCACGGCGCGCGAGCACCCGTCGCAGTACCGGCCGTACCGCCTCGCCCACCAGCAGTGCCAGCGTCAGATACAGCAGCGCGGCGAGCCACAGGTACCCCGGCCAGGCGAGCACCCGCTGGAGCCAGAAGGGCGCACCCGCACGGCCGGAGACCAGGGCGCCGATGCTCAGCAGCGGCAGGAGGTACGCGGCCACCGTGCCGACGGTGCGCAGGGCGCTGCCCTCGGTCGTCGTGTCACCGACGAGACGGCGCCACAGATAGCGGTGCACGCCGACGAGCAGCGCGAGCAGCACGACCGCCATCAGTGCGATTCGGGCCACTGCCACTCGTGCTTCCCCCGTCCGCCGTACGGCCTGTCACGCATGTTCTCGGCGCAGAGCCCTGACTCCACGGAACCCGATCACACCAACTGCCGTCCCCAGGAGAAAGGAAGTGATGGCGAGCAGCAGATGCACCCAGAAGTACGTGGTCGGGTCACCCGCGTCGTCGAAGGCGAGTCCGCTGCCGTCCTTCCACAGATTCTTGACGAAAGTGATCCAGATGAACCAGCTCCACACCCCGAAGGCGAGCAGGAACCAGGAGACGGGGCGGCTGAGCTTCATGGACTCAGTATCTCCGCCGCGCTCCGGCGAAGTCGCCCGGGGTGGGCTGTCCCGGCGGTATGCACGGCGGGTCAGGCCGTCCGTATCCCCATCCACATCTTCGCCCTGTACGTTTCCGACCGTGTCTGCTCTGAATAAGATCGCATTGACGGTCACCTCTGCCGCTTTGTTGTCCGCTTTTGTCGTCAGTCCGGCATCGGCGACCAGCAAGGACACCTCCGACAACCGGCCGAAGCCACCCGCCGGCATGTCCCGCGTCGGCGGCGAGCTGCTGGGCCGGACCGGTACGCAGGTCAAGCTGGGGGCAGGCGCCCCCGTACTGCCCAAGGAGCTCACGGGCAGGTCCTGGATCGTCGCGGACGCGGAGAGCGGCCAGGTGCTCGCCTCGCACAACCCGCACTGGCGGCTGCCCCCCGCCTCCACCCTGAAGATGCTCTTCGCGGACACCGTGATGCCCGCGCTCCAGCCGAAGACCCGGACGTACACGGTCAAGGACGAGGACCTCGCCGGCCTCGGCGAGGGAAGCAGCCTCGTCGGCGTCAAGGAGCACCTCAGCTACACGGTCCACGACCTGTGGCTCGGGGTGTTCCTGCGTTCGGGCAACGACGCGGTGCACGTGCTGTCCGCGATGTACGGCAGCGTCCCGAAGACCGTCGCCGCCATGCAGGCCCACGCCGAGGAGTTGCAGGCACTCGACACGCACGTGGTGTCGCCCGACGGATACGACGCGCCCGATCAGGTCTCCAGCGCGTACGACCTGACACTGTTCGCCCGCAGCGGCCTGCAGAAGGCGGACTTCCGGGAGTACTGCTCGACGGCCGAGGCCGAGTTCCCGGGCGCGGAGAAGAAGAACGGGAAGCGCGAGAGCTTCGGGATCCAGAACACCAACCGGCTGCTCACCGGTGCGGACGGCGTCGACCCGTACAAGGGCATCGCGGGCGTCAAGAACGGCTACACCACGCACGCGGGCAACACCTTCACCGGTGTCGCCGAACGCGACGGCCGGGTGCTGCTGGTCACCGTCATGAACCCGTCGTCCAAGGAGCCCCACGCCGTCTACAAGGAGGCGGCCAGCCTCCTGGACTGGGGATTCGCCGCGAGCGGCAAGGTGACCCCGGTCGGCGAGCTGGTCCCGCCGAAGTCCGCCAGTACCCGGGACGAGAGCGGGACCGGGACCGGAAGCGGCAAGGGCCCCACGGCGGGCACCGGGGAGAACGAGGGCAGGAACGGCGCCTCGCACGCCGCCAGGGCCGCCGGCGCGGGCGGCGGGGGAATGGGGATCGCACTGGGGATCGCCGGAGGTGCCGTGGTGCTGCTGGCCGGCGGCGCGTTTCTGATCAACCGGCGCTGGCCGCTGCCGGACCTGGTGCGCCGCCTCCCTCGCCGCTGACGGGCGCGGAGTCCTTCTCGGTGCCCCTGCCGCTCCGCGTCGCCGTCCAGGCGGCGCAGAACAGCAGCAGTTTCGCGGTGAAGTTGATCCACAGCAGCAGCGCGACCGGCACCCCGAAGGCGCCGTACATGCTCTTCGAGGCGACGCTCCTCATATAGCTGCCGAGCAGCAGCTTGAGCAGTTCGAAGCCGACCGCGCCGATCACCGCGGCGACCAGCAGCCTGCGCCTCGGGGGCTCGACCCCGGGCAGCAGCGTCAGCAGATAGAGCAGCAGCAGGAAATCGGCGAGGGCCGCCACGACGAGGGCCGCCACCTGCAGCACCACACCGCCCGCGCCGCGGTCCGAGATGTCCAGCAGACCGGCGGTCCAGCCGACGGCGACGGAGCCGGCCGAGGAGACGGCGAGGGTCGCGAGCGCCGCCCCGCCGAGGCCGAGGAGCAGCCCGATGTCCTTGAGTTTACGGATGACCGGATTGCCCAGGTCCACGTCGTCCATGCCCCACACGGCACGCAGACAGCCCCGCATCGCGCCGATCCAGCCGAGCCCGGTGAAGAGCAGGAACGCACCGGCCACGAGTCCGACCGTGCCCGCGTGCGCCACCAGATTGCTGATGCCGAGCTGGTCGGAGATGCCCGGCACCTGCTCGGCGATCCGGTTCTCGATCCTGTGGAGCTGCTCGGCGGAGAGCAGCGAGGCACCGACCGCCGCACCGACCGCGATCAGCGGGAAGAGCGCCAGGAAGCTGATGAAGGTGATCGCGGCGGCGAGCCTGCTCCAGTGGACCCGTTCCAGCGTCTCGTACGAGCGCCAGGTGTGCGTCGCCATCAGCCGCGAGACGATCGGCCCGATGACAGGGAGGTTTTTCAGCCAGTCCATGACGTACGACTACCCTCCCGGTCACGGAAAACCGGCCCTCCCCTTCACTGCCCTACGAGCTGGCACCCCCTCAATCACCCATACTGGTGAGTGTTGTAACAAATCCCTCGAAAGGGTTTTCTCGGGCGATACGGTCACCACCATGTCTGTCGACACCGTGTCCCTGACCGGCTGGGGCGGCACCGCCCCGACGACCGCGCTGCGCTTTCGCCCCCGTACGTACGAGGAGGCGGCGGCCACCGTGCGCGGCTGCGGACCCCGCGGGTCCATCGCCCGGGGCCTCGGCCGGGCCCACGGCGACGCCGCGCAGAACGCGGGCGGCTCCGTCCTCGACATGACCGCGCTGAACCGGATCCGCACCATCGACGCCGGGTCCGGCCTGGTGGTCTGCGACGCCGGGGTCAGCCTGCACCGGCTGATGGAGGTGCTGCTGCCGCTCGGCTGGTTCGTCCCCGTCACACCGACCACGCGTTATGTCACCGTGGGCGGCGCGATCGGCGCCGACATCCACGGCCACAACCATCACTTCTCCGGCTCCTTCTCCCGGCACGTCCAGGAGCTGGAGCTGCTGACCGCCGACGGCGGGATCCGTACGGTCCGGCCCGGCACCGGTCTCTTCGACGCGACCGCGGGCGGGCTGGGACTGACGGGGGTGATCCTCTCGGCCACGCTCCGGCTGCACCGCGTCACCAGTTCCTGGATGTCGGTCGACACCGAGCGGACCGTCGACCTGGACGACCTGCTGGCCAGGCTCTCCGCCGGAGACCATCGCTACCGCTACTCGGCCGCCTGGATCGATCTCCTCGCCCGCGGCCGGGCGACGGGGCGCTCCGTACTCACCCGCGGGGATCACCTGCCCCAGTACGCGCTCCCCGCGCGCGCTCGGCGCACACCGCTCGCGTTCCGCCCGGGACAACGGCCTGCCGCACCCGCGCTCGTACCGCAGGGGCTGCTCGGCCGCGCCTCCGTCGCTCTCTTCAACGAGCTCCGGTACCGCACCGCCCCCACGTACCGCATCGGGGAGCTCCAGAGGCTCTCGGCCTTCTTCCACCCCCTGGACGGCCTGCCGTACTGGAACCGTGTCCATGGCCGCGGCGGGTTCGTGCGGTACCAGTTCGTCGTCGGGCACGGACAGGAGGAGGCGCTGAGCCGGATCGTGCGGCGGATCTCCCACCGGCGCTGCCCTTCGCTCCTCGCCGTGCTCAAACGGCTCGGCGGGGGCGACCCGGGCTGGCTGTCGTTCCCGATGCCCGGCTGGACGCTCGCCCTCGATCTGCCCGCCGCCCTGCCCGGCCTGGCCGGGTTCCTGGACTCGCTGGACGAGGAGGTGGCGGGGGCCGGCGGCCGGGTCTGTCTGGCGAAGGACTCCCGGCTGCGTCCGGAGATGATGGCCGCGATGTATCCGCGACTGGCCGAATTCCGGTCCCTGCGCGCCGAGCTGGACCCGAGCGGGGCGTTCCGCTCGGACCTGTCGCGCCGCCTGTCACTCTGACGGCCGGCCACCACCACCGCCGCACCGCACCGCGCGAACCGCCTTCCGCTCGTCCGCTCGTCCCCATCCGCTCGCCCGCTCGCCCGCTCGCCCGCTCGTCCCCTCGTCCCCTCGTCCCCTCGTCCCCTCGTCCGCAAGGAGTGTTTCCGTGAAGGACGCCTTCGGTGCCCCGCAGTCCCTGCTCGTCCTCGGCGGCACGTCGAAGATCGCTCTCGCCACCGCGCGCCGGCTGATCGCCGGCCGCACCCGCACGGTCCGGCTGGCCGGCCGCCCCTCCCCCGCCCTCGACCGGGCCGCCGCCGATCTGCGTGCACGCGGCGCGGACGTCCGTACGGTCGACTTCGACGCCCTCGACTCCGCATCCCATGAGACCGTCCTCGGAAAGATCTTCGCCGAGGGCGACATCGACATGGTGCTCCTCGCGTTCGGCATCGCGGGGGACCAGGAGCGTGACGAGGAGGAACCGCTCTCCGCGGTCCGGGTCACCCAGACCAACTACACCGGGGCGGTCTCCGCCGGGCTGGTGTGCGCCGGCGCGCTGCAGGCTCAGGGGCACGGTTCGCTGGTGGTGCTGTCCTCGGTGGCGGGCGAGCGCGTCCGCCGCGCCGATTTCATCTACGGGTCCAGCAAGGCGGGCCTGGACGCGTTCGCGCAGGGGCTCGGGGACGCGCTGCACGGCACGGGGGTGCATGTGATGGTCGTGCGCCCCGGCGTCGTACGTCCGGAAGCGGCGGCCGGGACCGCGGGGCCGCGGCTCGCCGCGGCACGGTTCACCGAGGCGCCGCTGGAGGCCTCGCCTCTCACGACGACCCCGGACGCGGTCGCGGCGGCCATCGTGACGGGGCTGCGGCGGCGCTCGGAGACGGTGTGGGTGCCGGGGTCGCTACGGGTGGTGATGTCGGCACTGCGGCACGTGCCGCGCCCGCTGTTCCGGCGCCTGCCGGTCTGAGCGGGGGCTGCCGCCGGGGGGCCTCAGAGGCCGCCCGACAGGCTCTCAGGGGTGCAGGGAGGGCGCGTCCACGGAGGAGCCGCTCTGCGCGGGCACGGCGGGGGCGGCGCCCCCGGCGCCGAACGGGAACTCGTTGATCTTGCGCCAGACGCTGTCCGGGCCCTGCTCGTACAGCGCGAAGGAGTCACAGGTCCAGGCGGCCTCGTAGTCGCCGAGCTCCTCGTACGCCCGGTCCATCGCCGGCTCGGTGATGCCGTGCGCCACGGTCACATGCGGGTGGTACGGGAACTGGAGCTCGCGCACCAGAGGCCCGGAGGCGTCCCTGATCCGCTTCTGCAGCCACGAGCAGGCCGAGGCCCCCTCGACGACCTGGATGAAGACGACCGGCGAGAGGGGACGGAAGGTCCCCGTGCCGGACAGCCGCATCGGGAAGGAGTGGCCGCCGGTGGCGACCTGGGCGAGATGCGCCTCGATCGCGGGCAGACCGGCCACCTCGACCCCGGTCGGCGGAAGGAGGGTGACGTGGGTGGGAATGCCGTACGCGGCAGGATCCCCGAAGCTCGCGCGCCGCTCCTGGAGCAGGCTGCCGTAGGGCTCCGGGACCGCGATCGAAACGCCGAGCGTTACGGTCCCCACGTCGTTCTCCTCAATCCTCGACGGTGGATGGTCGGTTTTCGGCCATCCACCGGGTCAACATCCCATCGCCAGTGTGACGCCTGCGGTCACGAAACCGCCAGGGTCCTTGGACTCAGTGCTTCGCGGGCAGGAAGCCCATCCGGTCGTACGTCCGGGCCAGGGTCTCGGCCGCCACGGCACGGGCCTTCTCCGCGCCCTTGGCCAGAATCGAGTCCAGCGTCTCCGGGTCGTCCAGGTATTCCTGGGTGCGGGTGCGGAACGGTGTGACGAAATCGACCATGACCTCGGCGAGATCGGTCTTGAGCGCACCGTAGCCCTTGCCCTCGTACTTCTGCTCCAGATCCGCGATCGCGGTGTCGGTCAGCGTGGAGTAGATGGTCAGCAGGTTGCTGACACCGGGCTTCTCCGCCCGGTCGAAGCGGATGACCGTGTCGGTGTCGGTGACCGCGCTCTTGACCTTCTTGGCGGTGGCCTTCGGCTCGTCGAGGAGGTTGATCAGGCCCTTCGGAGTGGCCGCCGACTTGCTCATCTTCGCCGACGGGTCCTGAAGGTCGTAGATCTTCGCCGTCTCCTTGAGGATGTACGGGTCCGGCACGGTGAACGTGTCGCCGTAGCCGGCGTTGAACCGCTCGGCGAGGTTACGGGTCAGCTCCAGGTGCTGACGCTGGTCCTCACCGACCGGGACCTGGTCGGCCTGGTACAGCAGGATGTCGGCGACCATCAGCATCGGGTATGTGAAGAGACCGACCGTGGTGCGGTCGGCGCCCTGCTTGGCGGACTTGTCCTTGAACTGCGTCATGCGGGACGCCTCGCCGAAGCCGGTGAGGCAGTTCATGACCCAGCCGAGCTGGGCGTGCTCGGGGACGTGGCTCTGAACGAAGAGCGTGCACCGCTCGGGGTCGAGACCGGCGGCGAGGAGCTGGGCGACGGCGAGCCTGGTGTTCGCGCGCAGATCCGCGGGGTCCTGCGGAACGGTGATCGCATGCAGGTCCACGACCATGTAGAAGGCGTCGTGGGATTCCTGCAGCGCCACCCACTGGCGGACCGCACCGAGGTAGTTGCCGAGGTGGAACGAGCCTGCGGTGGGCTGGATTCCGGAGAGCACGCGGGGGCGTTCAGAGGCCATGGGGCCATTGTCTCAGGTACGGAACCGATCTCCGGCAGCCGGTGCGGAAGGTGTGCGGCCGGGCCGCACGGCGCACGCCGTCGCGAATGAGACCAGGAACACACTCCCGGCCGCACGGCGGACGGGCGCGCCGTGAATCGAAGGTTTCCTCACCGGGGTTCCGACCGACGATACAAAGTGGGCACCACCCCCGCCCACGCCGCACGACGAACGGAGATCCCGTGTCGACCACGGAAAATGCCATCGCCTCCGCCGAGGCGCACAGCGCGCACAACTACCATCCGCTGCCCGTCGTCGTCGCCTCGGCGGACGGAGCCTGGATGACCGATGTCGAGGGCCGCCGCTACCTCGACATGCTCGCCGGATACTCGGCGCTCAACTTCGGTCACGGCAACCGGCGGCTGCTCGACGCGGCCAAGGCCCAGCTGGAGCGGGTGACGCTCACCTCACGGGCCTTCTACCACGACCGGTTCGCCGACTTCTGTACCCGGCTCGCCGATCTGTGCGGCATGGAGTCGGTGCTGCCGATGAACACCGGCGCCGAGGCCGTGGAGACCGCGGTGAAGACCGCCCGCAAGTGGGGCTACCGGGTGAAGGGCGTCCCGGACGGCATGGCGAAGATCATCGTCGCCGCGAACAACTTCCACGGCCGGACGACGACGATCATCAGCTTCTCCACGGACCAGGAGGCGCGGGAGGACTTCGGTCCCTACACGCCGGGGTTCGAGATCGTGCCGTACGGGGATCTGACCGCGCTCGGGGAAGCGATGACCGAGAACACCGTGGCGGTGCTGCTGGAGCCGATCCAGGGCGAGGCCGGGGTGCTGGTGCCGCCGCCCGGCTATCTCCCCCGGGTGCGTGAACTCACCCGCGAGCGGAACGTACTGTTCATCGCGGACGAGATCCAGTCGGGCCTGGGGCGGACCGGAAAGACCTTCGCCTGTGAGCACGAGGGCGTCGTCCCGGACATGTACGTGCTCGGCAAGGCGCTGGGCGGTGGCGTGGTGCCGGTGTCGGCGGTGGTCTCCTCGCGGGACGTGCTGGGGGTGTACCGGCCCGGTGAGCACGGTTCGACGTTCGGCGGGAATCCCCTTGCCTGCGCGGTCGCGCTGGAGGTCATCGCGATGCTCCGGACCGGCGAATTCCAGCAGCGGGCGGCCGAGTTGGGCGAGCACCTCCATCAGGAGCTGGGGCTGCTGGTGGGCGGGGGCGCGGTGGAGGAGGTACGGGGCCGGGGGCTGTGGGCCGGCGTCGACATCGCCCCGATCCACGGGACCGGCCGGGAGATCTCCGAGAAGCTGATGGACCGCCGGGTGCTGGTCAAGGACACCCATGGCTCGACGATCCGGATCGCCCCGCCGCTGGTGATCAGCAAGGAGGACCTGGACTGGGGGCTGGAGCAGCTCCGCGGCGTCCTGCGCGGCTGAGGCCCGGCGCATGCACGGCTGAGGTCCGGCGCATGCACGGCTGAGGTCCGGCGCATGCACGGCTGAGGTCCGGCGCATGCACGGCTGAGGTCCGGCGCATGCAGACGGGTCCCGGGGCGGTCGGCCCCGGAACCCGTCTGCGCGCCCCGGCTGTGAGCTCCTCTAAAGAATGACGTGCGGCAGGAAGCGGGCGTACTCGTCCGTCACCAGGCCCTCCGATTCACGGATGCCGAGCCCGGCCGCCTCGTCCTCGACGACCCACGCGCCCAGCACCACCCGGTTGCCGTCGAAGTCCGGCAGCGGTGCCAACTCCTGGTAGCAGCACGGCTCGTCCCGCAGCACGGCACGACTGCCCGGCTCATGGATCGTGACCCCGGCACCCTCCCGGCCCAGCAGCGGCTTGGCGACGTACCCCCGGCCGCCGCGACCGCACCCGGCGCCCGCATCCCCACCCCGGTTCGCGAGTTCGCGCGGGCCGTCGAGATAGGAGGCGAGCAGGTTCGGATGGCCCGGGTAGAGCTCCCAGAGGATTGCCAGGAGCGCCTTGTTGGAGAGGAGCATCTTCCAGGCGGGCTCGATCCAGCAGGTGGTGCCGGTGCCGCCACCGTTGTCGAGGGTGTCCAGCACGTACGGACCGAACCGGTCGGTCGCCAGCCACTCCCACGGGTACAGCTTGAAACAGCTGCGGATGAAACGGAGCCGTTCGTCCACGAAACGCCCGGCCAGCCGGTCCCAGCCGATCTGTTCGACGGAGAGCGCCTCCGTGTCGAGGCCGGCCTGTTCGGCGGTCTCCCGCAGATAGGCGACCGTCATCAGGTCCTCGCCGATCTCGTCGCCCTCGGAGTGCGCGAAGTGCACCGGTCCGGCGGGCAGCAGCGCGGCCTGCCGACTCCACGCCTCGACGAGGCGTTCATGCAGGGAGTTCCACTGGTCGGCGCCCGGGAAGCGGTCCTCCATCCAGAACCACTGCGCGCCGGCGGCCTCCACCAGCGAGGTGGGGGTGTCCGCGTTGTACTCCAGCACCTTGGCCGGGCCGGTTCCGTCGTAGCACAGGTCGAACCTGCCGTACAGGGACGGCAGTTCGTCGCGGCAGTGCCAGGAATCGGCGACCAACGTGGCCAACCGTCCGTCGGTGATGCCGAGTTCGGCGAAGCGGCCGCGTTCCACCATGTGCGCGGCGGCGGCGAGGCACATCGCGTGCAGTTCCTCGACGACCTCCTCCAGCGCCTCCACCTCGGGCAGTGAGAAGACGTAGTAGGCGCTCTCATCCCAGTACGGGCGCAGCGAGCCGTCCGGGTGACGGGTGAGCGGGTAGACGACTCCCTGGCTCTCCACCATCTGCTGCCAGCCGGGGCGCGGCTGCGTGGTACGTCACTCCATAGCGGTTCAGCCGCCGCCGGTGCCCGAGCAGCCGAAGCCGCCGCGTTGAACGGCCGCCTTGTCGAAGCTGCCGCCCTCCACCTTGCCGTTCTTGCTCTTGCCGCCGTAGTAGTACGACCCCTTGCCGCTGCCGTTCTTGCACTCGTAGCTCGGCAGCTTGTCCCGGGTGACCGGGTCGACGCACCGCTTGTCCGGTTCCGAACCGCAGGACGTGATCATCGCCGCGAGCACCCCCATGCCACCGAGCACCACCGTGCTCGACCTCAGCCTGCGTACGGCCATCCTTCCGCCTCCCCCGTCGTGCGAATCAGGCCAATGTGGCCGTTCGTCAGATTAAAGGGCCGCCGGTTGGGACGGGAAGCCGGTCCACCGGACGTCCCCAGTAGAGTCCCTACGTGCTCTTCGGGATGATCTGCGCGCTCGGCGCCGCCGTCTGCTTCGGTACGGCCTCCGTCCTCCAGGCCGTCGCCTCGCGCGCCGCCGCCGCGCCGGGGTCGGACGCGGGGGTCGATCCGGCGCTGTTGCTGCGCGCCCTGCGTCAGTGGCGCTACCTCGCCGGACTCGCCCTCGACGGCTGCGGTTTCGTCCTCCAGATCATCGCCCTGCGGTCCCTGCCGATCTACGCGGTGGGCGCCGCCCTGGCCGCGAGTCTCGCCGTGACGGCGGTGGTCGCCGCGCGGCTGCTCAAGGTGCGGCTGAGCGCGGTCGAATGGACCGCGGTCGGTGTCGTCTGTGCGGGCCTGGGCATGCTGGCCCTCTCCTCCGGCGGCGAGGGGCACGGCACCGGCCCGGCGGCCCTGGCCTGGTGGATGCTGGGAATCTCCCTCGGCATTCTGCTGATCGGCACGGCGGGCGGACGGCTCCCGGAACGGCCGCGTGCTCTGGTCCTGGGACTGGGCGCGGGCTGCGGCTTCGGGGTGGTCGAGGTCACCGTCCGGCTGATCGACGACGTGTCCCCGTCGGCGCTGCTCACCAACCCGGCCGTGTACGCGCTGCTGCTGGGCGGCGGTTCGGCGTTCCTGCTGCTCACCTCGGCGCTGCAGCGCGGTTCGGTGACGACGGCGACGGCCGGCATGGTGCTGGGCGAGACGATCGGCCCGGCGCTGGTGGGCGTCTTCTGGCTCGGGGACCGCACCCGTGAGGGCCTCGTCTGGCTGGCGGTGGCCGGCTTCGTGGTGGCGGTGGCGGGCGCGCTGGCCCTGGCCCGGTTCGGCGAGGCCCCGGCGGACACGTCCGAACCGGCCGAACCGACCGTCCCGCAAAGCCCGTGACGTCCGGGCCCCCGGAGGTGCCCGGCCTTCATTCGACACCCCGCCCGGCCCGCCCACGCGTGCCGGCGGCCTCCGGCCTGCGGTGGTCAGGTGCGGTCCGGCTGCGGCAGCACCCGGCAGAGCGCGTCGAGCGCGCCCGCCCAGGCGCTGTCGGTCGGCGTCCCGTATCCGATGACCAGCGCGTCACGCCCCGGTCCCGCCTCCGGGTGCCGGAAGCCTGAGAGGCCCTCCAGCGCCAGCCCCTGCCACGCCGCCGCCCGCATCACCGACGCCTCACTGCCCTCCGGGAGTTCGAGCACGGCATGCAGCCCGGCGGCGATACCGCTGACCCGCACACCCGGCGCCCGCTCCGCCAACACCTCGACGAGCTGGTCGCGACGGCGCCGATAGCGCAGCCGCATCGAACGGACATGACGGTCGTACGCACCCGACGCGATGAACTCCGCGAGCGTCAGCTGTTCCAGCGCGCTCGACGACCAGTCGCTCAGTCCCTTGGCCTCGGCCACCTCCGCCACCAGACTCTCCGGCAGCACCATCCATCCCAGCCGCAGTGCCGGTGCCAGCGACTTGCTCGTCGTCCCCAGATGTACGACGCGTTCGGGGTCCAGGCCCTGGAGCGCGCCGACCGGCTGCCGGTCGTAACGGAACTCGCCGTCGTAGTCGTCCTCCAGGATCAGCCCGCCCGTACCGCGCGCCCAGTCGACCGCCGCGGCCCGCCGTTCGGGATGGAGCGGCACCCCCGTCGGGAACTGGTGCGCGGGCGTCAGCAGGACCGCGCCCGCACCGCGCAGCCCGGACAGCTCCCCGGTCCTGGCACCGAGTCCGTCGACCGGCAGGCAGGGCATGCGCAGCCCGGCGTCCGCGAGCAGCTTCCTGTGCACGTCCAGTCCGTACGATTCGACGGCCACCTCCCGCACCCGTCTCTTGCGCAGCACCATCCCCATCAGCTTCAGCGCCTGCACGAAACCGGCGCAGATCACGATCCGCTCCGGCTCCGCGTACACACCGCGGGCGCGGGCGAGATACTCGGCGAGTACGGTGCGCAGTTCGCTGCGCCCGCGCGGATCCCCGTACCCGAAGGCGTCGTTGGGCGCGGCGGTCAGGGCGCGGCGGGCCGCCTTGAGCCAGTCGGCGCGCGGGAACGTCGAGAGGTCGGGCGATCCCGGCAGCAGGTTGTGGGCGGGCCGGGAGTGGGCCGGCCGGGGCCGCGCCGTCCTCCTGACCGCCGGGCGCGGCTCGGCCCGCAGCGCCACCCTGGTGCCCGAACCCTGCCGGGCGATGAGCCAGCCCTCGGCAACCAGCTCCGCGTAGGCGTCGGCGACGGTGTTCCGGGCGACGCCGAGGTCCGCGGCGAGGCTTCGGGAGGAGGGCAGCCGGGTCCCGGGCGTCAGCCGCCCCGTCCGTACGGCCTCGCGCAGGGCGTCCGTGAGCCCGCTCCGCAGCCCCGCCGACCCCGTCGTCTCCAGATGCAGGTCGGCGCCGAAAGTGGCCCATGTATCCGTCATGGAAATGGACCATACCGCTGCGCCACCCACCCCGTAACGTCGTACCCATGACGACGAACGAGCACAGCCACCCGACCTCCGAACTCAACGCCGAGCACACCCCGCGTACGCGCTGGGCCGAGCTGGCCCCCGATATCTACAAGGCCATGGTCCGGCTGGACGCCGCGTCCCGCAGCGGCCTCGACCCGGTCATCGGGGAGCTGGTGAAGATCCGTTCCTCACAGCTCAACCACTGCGCGTTCTGCCTCGACATGCACACCAAGGACGCACTCGCGGCGGGCGAGTCCGTCGAGCGGATCGTCCAGCTCAGCGCGTGGGAGGAGTCGAAGCACTTCTACACGCCCAAGGAGATCGCGGCCATCGAGCTGACCGAAGCGGTGACCGTGCTGACCGACGGTTTCGTGCCGGACGAGGTGTGGGAGAAGGCTGCCGAGCACTTCGAGGAGACCGAGCTCGCCCACCTCATCGCCGCGATCACCACGATCAACGCGTGGAACCGGTTCGCCGTGACCACCCGCATGGTCCCCGGCCACTACAAGCCGGGCGACATCAGCCGCTGACGCGGCGACGCCCGCCGCGTCCCGAACCCGCCCACCTGCCTGCCCGCCCTTGTGCCGCACCGCCCCGGGAGCCCCGCCATGACCGCATCCGTCCTCCGTGCCCTGCACCACGACCGCGCCCCCGGGGATCCTCTGGTCCTTCCCGGCCCGTGGGACGCGGCGAGTGCACGCGTCTTCGCCGAGGCGGGCTTCCGGGCACTCGCCACCCCCAGCGCCGGGGTCGCGGCGTCACTCGGCTACGAGGACGGGGCGACGCCCGCCGCCGAGATGTTCGCGGCCGTGGCCAGGATCGTGCGCGCCGTCCCGGCCGACGTGCCGGTCTCGGCGGACATCGAGGGGGGTTACGGGCTGGCGCCGAAGGAGCTCGTGGAACGGCTCCTGGCCACCGGAGCGGTCGGCTGCAATCTGGAGGACTCGGCCGACGGCACCCTCGTCGACGCCGGGCGGCAGGCGGACCGGCTGGCCGAGGTACGGGCGGTCGCGGGCGACCGGCTCTTCGTCAACGCCCGCGTCGACACATACCTCCACGGCGTCCCCGACGGCACGGCCCGGGAGGCGGAGACAGTGCGCCGCGCCCTGCTGTACGTGGCGGCGGGCGCGGACTGCGTCTACCCGATCGCGGCCCCGCCCGAGGCCCTGCCGCGCCTGGCCGCCGCCGTCCCCGGCCCGCTCAACGCCCTGGCCCGGCCGGACGGCCCGGCCCCGCGCGAGCTCGGCGGACTGGGCGCCACCCGGATCACCTTCGGTCCGGGGCTGCAGCGCCGGGCCATGGCGGCCGTCCGCGAGATCGCGGACGAGCTGCGCACGGCGTAGCCGGCCCGGCGGCCCGGGGTTCGGCCGCGCGTCAGGGGCGGGAGCCCCGGCGTTCGGCCGCATGCCAGGTGGTGCCCTCATGGACCGGCCGTGCGCCGACCCGCCAGGACGGCCACGCGGGGTCAGGCCCGTGCGGGGTCAGGCCCGGCCGGGGCCGTACGTCCTGACGCGGCCGCCCCCGGCAGCGACGGCTGCCGGGGGCGGTGGGGTACGCGTCAACAGGCGTACGGACCTGATCCGGGCGGACCGGATCAGGCGGATCAGATCAGGCCGAGCTCGCGAACCGCGTCGCGCTCCTCGATGAGCTCCTGCACGGACGCGTCGATGCGCGTACGGGAGAACTCGTTGATGTCCAGGCCCTGGACGATCTCGTACTTGCCGTCCTTCGTGGTGACCGGGAAGGACGAGATGATGCCCTCGGGCACGCCGTAGGAGCCGTCCGACGGAATGCCCATGGAGGTCCAGTCGCCGGCGGCGGTGCCGTTGACCCAGGTGTGGATGTGGTCGATGGCTGCGTTGGCGGCGGAGGCGGCCGAGGACGCGCCACGGGCCTCGATGATCGCGGCGCCGCGCTTGGCGACGGTCGGGATGAAGGTGTCGGCCAGCCACGCCTCGTCGTTGACGAGCTCGGCGGCGTTCTTGCCGGCGACCTCCGCGTGGAAGACGTCGGGGTACTGGGTCGCCGAGTGGTTGCCCCAGATCGTCAGCTTCTTGATGTCGGAGACGGCGGCACCGGTCTTGGCGGCCAGCTGCGAGATCGCGCGGTTGTGGTCGAGGCGGGTCATCGCGGTGAAGCGCTCGGCCGGTACGTCGGGAGCGGCGGCCTGCGCGATGAGCGCGTTGGTGTTGGCCGGGTTGCCGACGACGAGGACCTTGATGTCGTCCGCGGCGTTGTCGTTGATGGCCTTGCCCTGCGGCTTGAAGATGCCGCCGTTGGCGGACAGCAGGTCGCCGCGCTCCATGCCCTTCGTACGCGGACGGGCGCCGACCAGCAGGGCGACGTTGGCACCGGCGAAACCGACGTTGGCGTCGTCGGTGATCTCGATGTTGCGCAGCAGCGGGAAGGCGCAGTCGTCGAGCTCCATCGCGGTGCCCTCGGCGGCCTTCAGGCCCTGCGGGATTTCCAGGAGACGCAGGTTGACCGGCACGTCCGGGCCGAGCAGGTGGCCGGAGGCGATGCGGAAGAGCAGCGCGTAGCCGATCTGGCCGGCTGCGCCGGTCACGGTGACATTCACGGGAGTGCGGGTCATGGCGATCTCCGTTAGACAGCTGGCGGTGGGGGTCCCTGCCCCTGGTGCTGGACATCCCTGAATCTTGATGTGAAGAGATATCCAGCGTTCAGGCTATCCGACCGGGAACCTCCCGACCCCCCTGCCCCCTGTGGCACCGCACACAACCTGTCACACAGCGCTCACCCGGCCGTATCCACTCACCCGGGAGGCGGTCGCTCGATGGCGGGCCTTCTCGTCATCGTCATGCCGGACACACCGTTGCGGGACGATCACACCGTGGCGGAATGGTCACTTCCGTGCCACAGGCCACAGGGCTCCCTTGTACTGGTCTTCGCCGTCGACGAGGCTGAAGTCAGGACGGGGGCAAGGCCGCTCAAGTCACCACATTCCGGCGCGACTTCGCTCCGGTGGCCCCCCGCCCTCGGGTGTCCGTCCCTTCTCGGGGGAGGGGACGGACACCGTCCGCGAACGGCGCGGCCGTGCGGACGGACGGGCGAACGGGCGAACGGGCGAACGGGCGAACGGGCGGACTCAGCGGATCGTGAAGTGGACCGCGTCCTCCAGGAACGGCATGTCCAGCCACGGCTTGGGCTGCGCCACCAGCGCGAGCATCACGATGAGGAAGCCGAGCAGCCCGTACGTCACCAGGTCGGTGAAGCGGGAACGGACCGCCAGCATGCCCACCGACGGGACCACGAGCCGCAGCACGGCGCCCCCGATGAGGGCCGCCCCGATCAGGATCGTGCCGATCCTGAATGCCTCGGCGAAGGGGTCGACGGCCACGATCAGCAACCCGATCCCGGCCGTGCAGAGCACGGCGAGCAGGGGCCACTGCCGGGCCGGTGCGGGGGCGTCCCCGGACGCGGCACGGCCACCGCCCTCGGGGCGTGCGGTGTCCCGGGTGAGCGAGGGGAACCTCCGCGACGGACGCGCCCCCTCGCGCGGGGCGGCCTGCGGACGAGCACCCTCGCCCCGGCCCGAGTCGGCGCCGGAGCCCGAGCGGGAGCCGGTGCCCGAGCCCTGCTTCGCACCGGAGGCGGAGCCCGTGCGGGAGTCCGATCCGGACTCCGGCTCCGAGCCCTCATCCGCACCGACCGCCGCGCCGGCGGTCGCGTTCACATCAGCGTTCACATCAGCGTCCGCATCCATGTCCGCGCCGGTGTCCGCATCCACGTCCGCGGGGCCCCGAGCGGCCGCCTCTTCAACTGCCCCTGCAGCGGCGGCGCCCTTCGAAGCGGCGCCCTCACGGGTCGCAGCCCGATCCGGCACGGCCGCATCCGCCGCACCGGCGGCGGGCAGCTCCGCGTCCGACGGCACCGGAGACGTCCGGTCCGCCTCGGCGGCCGGGTCGGCCGGACTCGTACCAGCACCCATGGGGTTCCTTCCGGATCGGGTCGGTCGGCTCAGACCGCGGCGGCCGCGTCGCGCTCGGCGGCCTCGACCACGTTGACGAGCAGCTGGGCGCGGGTCATCGGGCCGACGCCGCCCGGGTTCGGGGAGATCCAGGCGGCGACCTCGGCCACGCCCGGGTGGACGTCCCCGACGATCTTGCCGTGCTCGTCCCGGCTGACGCCGACGTCGAGCACGGCCGCGCCCGGCTTCACGTCCTCGGGCTTGATGATGTGCGGAACACCGGCGGCGGCGACGATGATGTCGGCCTGCCTGAGCTGCGCGGAGAGGTCACGCGTACCGGTGTGACACTGGGTGACGGTGGCGTTCTCCGACTTGCGGGTCAGCAGCAGCGGGATCGAGCGGCCGATGGTCACACCGCGGCCGACGACCACGACGTGCGCCCCGTTGATCTCCACGTCGTGGTGGCGGAGCAGCTGGACGACACCCTGCGGGGTGCAGGGCAGCGGACCCGTCTCGTTCAGCACGAGACGGCCGAGGTTCATCGGGTGGAGGCCGTCGGCGTCCTTGGCCGGATCCATCAGCTCCAGGACGCGGTTGGTGTCGATCCCCTTGGGGAGGGGAAGCTGCACGATGTAGCCCGTGCACTCGGGGTTGGCGTTGAGCTCCCGTACGACGGCCTCGATCTCCTCCTGGGTGGCGGTGTCGGGGAGTTCGCGCTGGATCGAGCCGATGCCGACCTGGGCGCAGTCGCGGTGCTTGCCGTTCACGTACCACCGGCTGCCCGGGTCGTCCCCGACGAGCAGGGTTCCCAGGCCGGGGGTGATGCCCTGCGCCTTGAGGGCCGCCACGCGGACGGTGAGATCGGACTTGATCGCGGCTGCGGTGGCCTTGCCATCGAGAATCTGGGCAGTCATGCCCCCATACTCGCGGATGACCCCGCCCGCATACCAATTCCGGGCGCCGAGGGTGGACACGAAGTTGCACTTGAGCAACATCCACCGATACCCGCTGGACAAACTTACGTCCCGCTTATAACGATGATGAACGCAGTGCCGCAGAAGTACCGGGGGGCGGACCGCTGATGTTTTCTTTCCTCCGCGCGGCCGCATTCGTCCCCGCACGTACGTTGGAGGAACGCCCAGATGAGCTTCGGCGACCCGAACTCGAACAACCCCTACGGCCAGCAGCCCGGCCAGCAGCCGCAGGGCCAGCCCGGCTACGGGCACCCGCAACAGCCGCCGCAGGGCGTACCCCCGCAGCAGGGCCAGCCCGGCTATGGCTACCCGCAGCAGGGTCAGCCGGGTTACGGCTACCCGCAGCAGGCGCCGGGCACGCTCCAGGCCAACAACGGGTACATAAACGTCCCGGTCCTGGGCACTGTCCAGGTCGCGTCGATGGGACGCCGCCTCGGCGCTCGCGCCATCGACGGCGTCGTCATCGGCGTCATCCTCAGCATCATCATGGGGATCGGTCTGGCCGGCGCGGTGGGCATCGCCAAGGACTGCGATCCCAACTCGGCGGACTACACCTCGTGCATGAATGACGCCAGCGCCGGCTTCGTCACCGTGATGTTCACCTGGATCGCTGTGATCGCCGTCTTCACGCTGCTCTACGAGTGGCTGATGATCTCGTTCGTCGGCGCGACCGTGGGCAAGCTCGCCGTCGGCCTGCGTGTCGTGAAGGAGAACACCGGCCAGAACCCGGGCCTCGGCTCCGGCTTCATCCGCTACATCATTCCCATCGTCGGCGCGTTCCTCTGCTACATCGGCGCCATCCTCGTCTACCTCTCGCCGTTCTTCGACAACTCCGGGAAGCTGCAGGGCTGGCACGACCGTGCCGCCGGCACCCTGGTGATCAAGAAGTAGCGCATCCGGCACGCCCGGCGTGCCGCGCATACGAAGGGCCGGAACTCCGCACGGAGTTCCGGCCCTTCGCGCTGGGGAACCGTCAGTGGAAGAAGTGCCGCGTACCCGTGAAGTACATCGTCACGCCCGCCTTCTTCGCGGCCTCGACGACCAGCTCGTCGCGGACCGAACCCCCCGGCTGGGCCACGGCCTTGATGCCGGCGGCGGTGAGGATCTCCAGCCCGTCCGGGAACGGGAAGAACGCGTCGGAGGCGGCGTACGCGCCGCTCGCCCGCTCCTCGCCCGCCCGCTCGACGGCCAGCTTCGCGGAGTCGACCCGGTTGACCTGCCCCATGCCGACGCCGACGGAGGCACCGCCCTTGGCGAGCAGGATCGCGTTGGACTTGACCGCGCGGCAGGCCTTCCACGCGAAGGCGAGCTCCTTCAGCTCGTCCTCCGAGAGGGCCTCGCCGGTGGCGAGGGTCCAGTTGGCCGGGTCGTCGCCGTCGGCCTGGAGGCGGTCGGTGACCTGGAGCAGCGCGCCGCCGTCGATCGGCTTCACCTCGACCGGTGCGGTCGGGGCGTCGGGGCAGCGCAGCACCCGGATGTTCTTCTTCCGGGCCAGGACCTCGACCGCGCCGTCCTCGTACGCCGGGGCGACGATGACCTCGGTGAAGATCTCCGCGACCTGCTCGGCCATGGCGACGGTCACCGGACGGTTGACGGCGATGACGCCGCCGAAGGCCGACAGCGGGTCGCAGGCGTGCGCGTTGCGGTGCGCCTCGGCGACGTCGTCGGCGATCGCGATGCCGCACGGGTTGGCGTGCTTGATGATCGCGACGCACGGCTCGGCGTGGTCGTACGCGGCCCGGCGCGCGGCGTCGGTGTCCGTGTAGTTGTTGTACGACATCTCCTTGCCGTGCAGCTGCTCCGCCTCGGCCAGGCCGCCGGTGCCGGAGGTGTAGAGCGCGGCGGGCTGGTGCGGGTTCTCGCCGTACCGCAGGACGTTCTTGCGCTCGTACGTCGCACCGAAGAAGTCGGGGAAGCCCGAGTCGTCGGCGGCGGCGTAGTCGTCCGCGAACCAGGAGGCCACCGCCACGTCGTACGCGGCGGTGTGCTGGAACGCCTCGGCGGCCAGGCGCTTGCGGGCGGTCAGATCGAAGCCGCCCGCCCTGACTGCGGCGAGGACGTCGCCGTACCGCGCGGGGCTGGTGACGACGGCCACGGACGGATGGTTCTTGGCCGCGGCGCGGACCATGGAGGGGCCGCCGATGTCGATCTGCTCCACGCACTCGTCGGCGGAGGCGCCGGAGGCGACGGTCTCCTTGAACGGGTACAGGTTCACGACGACGAGGTCGAAGGGCTCGACACCCAGCTCGGCGAGCTGCTCGCGGTGGGCGTCCAGGCGCAGGTCGGCGAGGATGCCGGCGTGGACGCGCGGGTGCAGCGTCTTGACGCGGCCGTCGAGGCACTCGGGGAAGCCGGTGAGCTCCTCGACCTTGGTGACCGGCACTCCGGCGGCGGCGATCCGCCCGGCGGTGGAGCCGGTGGAGACGAGCTCGACACCGGCCTCGTGCAGACCGCGGGCGAGGTCTTCGAGCCCCGTCTTGTCGTAGACACTGACCAGGGCGCGGCGGATGGGCTTATTCACCGACATGACCGAGATGAACCTTTCGTCCCTCAATGCGATAGCCGTCGCGGGCGAGCCGCCCCACGGCCTCGACGAGCAGCTTGCGCTCGACTTCCTTGATGCGTTCATGGAGGGCTGCCTCGCCCTCCGCCGTGTCCGCTTCGGTCACCTCGACCACGCCCTGCGCGATGATCGGACCGGTGTCGACGCCGTCGTCGACGAAGTGGACGGTGCACCCGGTGACCTTCACGCCGTACGCGAGCGCGTCACGCACCCCATGGGCACCGGGAAAGCTGGGGAGCAGGGCGGGGTGGGTATTGATGAACCGGCCGCCGAACCGGGCGAGGAACTCCTTGCCCACGATCTTCATGAATCCCGCGGACACCACGAGGTCCGGGCGATGCTCGGCCGTCGCGGCCGCCAGCGCCGCGTCCCACTCCTCGCGGGTGGCGTGGTCCTTGACCCTGCACACGAAGGTCGGCAGCCCGGCGCGCTCCGCCCGCTCCAGGCCGACAATGCCACAGCGGTCGGCGCCGACCGCGACGACCTGCGCGCCGAAGCCCTCGGGATCGTCACCGATGGCGTCGAGCAGGGCTTGGAGATTCGTTCCTGAGCCGGACACCAGCACGACCAGGCGGGCCGGGGCGGCGGAGGGGGGCGGGGAGGCCACGGCTGGGCCCTTTCTCGCGTGGTGAAGCAGAGTGACGCTGATTTGTATGGTCGTACGAATGAACCGAACCCCTCGATACGGGGAACTCTACGAACGAGCCGACCGTCAGCAACGATACCGGCACCTCCCAGGCCCTCTGCGGGACGGGGGTGAGGGGCCGCGGGCCGGCCGCGGGGAGCGGCGGGAGCGATGGGGAAGCGCCGGAGCGCCCGGTTGACGGCTACCGGCCGCCCGGCGCAGCCGCTCCCAGCTTTCGGCCCCTCCTGGCCGGGAGGTAGCGTCAGGGGACAGGGAACCGTCCGCAGGGCGGAAATGACGAGATGGGGAAGACGTTCACCATATGCCGGACCGACGCCGCCGCACCGCCTTCCGCCACCCGCTGCCCGAGCGGACCTCACTACTGCTGCGGGAGCGCCAGTCCCCCACGGGCCCTGCCTCTTCCTCCGGCGCGTCGGGGTCCACGGGCCCCGCGGACGACAACCCGTTCGCCGCACCGCCGGAGAATCGCCCCGACCAGCCCTGGCAGCCCCGCCACCCCTCGAACGCCGGGAACGGCAACGGGGACGGGAACGGCGGCCGGGGCAACGACGACGGGGCGCCCGAGGCCGGCTCCTCCGACGAACGGCCGGCCTGGGGCAGCCAGTGGAGCAGCCGGCAGCCCGGTCGCCAGAGCGGCGGCTTCGGCGGCCGCCCCGGAGGCCAGGACGGGCCGAACGGCCCGGGTGGACCCAAGGGCAGCCCGGGCGGACTGCGCTGGGACCCGACCGACCCCGCCCAGCGCCGCGCGCGCTACGCACTGCTCTGCGGCATGTGGGCCTTCTTCTTCGCGCTCTTCGACTTCCCGGAGATCGCCCTGCTGCTCGGCGCGCTCGCCCTGTACTGGTCGATCAGCTCGCTCCGGGCCAAGCCGAAGGGCGCGCCCGCACCGGGCGGCTCCACCGGAGCGGCCGGGCCGGCCGCCCCGTCCGGCCCCCCGGCCGCCGGTCCCCTCCAGGGCTCCGGTTCCGGTCATGTTCCGGCGCCCCCCGCGCCCGGATCCGCACCCGGCGCCCCCGCTCCGGGCTACGGCAGGCAGCAGACCACGGCTGCGGTCAGCGGCCTGGTGACGGCGCTGCTCGCGCTCTCGATCGTGGCGACGACGTTCACGGTGCAGCTGGTCTACCGCGACTACTACACCTGCGTGAACGACGCCCTGACCAAGTCCGGCCAACTGGCCTGCAACGACCTGCTGCCGAAGCCGCTGGAGCCCTTCTTCGGCGTCAAGAACTGACACCCGCCGGCGCCCGCCGGCCCCGCACGACATCTCAGGAATGAACGGACGGCCCCGCGTCCCCGGGCCGGGCCGTCCGTTCGTGCCAGGGATCGCTCGGCAGGAAGTCGTACGGTTCGCAGTCCTCGTCCTTCCCGGCCGCAGGGGGTGCCGCCGCGGGGGACACACCCCTGAAGGGGCGTACGGGCACCGGCGCCGCCCCCGTTCCGGGCAGTTGCTCGGGCACCTCCGCAGACTCCTGACCGGCGACCGCCTGCCCCGCCGCCGTCACCGGCTCCGTACCCCGTCGCCACCACCCCCCGGCACTCCCCCGCAGCCGCCAGGCCCGCAGCAGCAGCGCCCCGGGGACACCGAGCACCGCCGTCCACGCCAGGGCCGCCGCGCCCGTCAGCCACCACACCGGGCCGAACTCCGCCAGCGCCCCGGTGCCCAGCGGTCCCCCCGCGGCCCCGGCCAGCACCGCCGTGCCCACCCCGCACCCCAGCGCCCCCAGCCCGGCCGACAGCGCGGTCTCCCCCGGACTCCACGCCTCCTCCCGTCCGGCGTCGGCGGGTGCGGCCCGTCGTACCGTGAACCAGGCGACCGTCAGCCCGGCCGCGACCGGCACCGCCCCGGCCGCCCAGTTCAGGACGGTCGCCGGGCCCTGGTCCGGCACCGCCGCGAGCAGCGGGAAGGCGGGCCGCGCCGGACGCCCCGTGAAAGCGAGCGGGGTGACCGTGGAGGCCGTACCGAGGGCGAAGCCCGGTCCGAGCCCGTAGGCGGCGCCCCAGACCGCCGCGTTCGGCACCAGGGCCAGCGCGAGCAGCAGCACCGGGACCCGGCCGGCCCAGTCGCCGGAGAGCTGGATGAACGACTGCTGCGCCGGCTGCGCGTGCCAGACCAGCGACACCGCGACCAGCAGCGCCCCGCCGCCGAGCAGCATCGCCACCCCGGCAGCGGCCGACCGGGCGACCGTGTCGGCGTGCTCCTTGAACCGGGTACGCGCCAGCTCCTCGTGCACCCGCACCGGTGCCCAGGACGGCGGCGGGCCGATGGGGCGCCCGGAGGCCGTCCAGACCCCGGCCGCCGCCGCACCGGCCACCACAATGGCCGAAGGGAAGAGCAGCGAGCCCGCGTGGACGGACAGCGAACCGCCCCGCGCATAGAGCGCGACAGCGGTCCCGACCACCAGATATCCGCCGATGGTCAGGAGGAACGCGCTCGCCGCCGAGGGTGCCTGACGCCCCTCGTCGACCTCCAGGGTGTCCCGGGCCGCACGGTGCACCAGCCACACCGGAATCACGGCGAGCAGGAGCGGGACGAGGCCGACCGGGGCAGGGACCCCGCTGAGCGTGTCGGCTCTGATCAGCTCCGCCCCGTGGGCGAGCAGCCAGAGTCCCGCCGACGCGTGAAGGGCCTCGCCGGGGCCGTTGTCGGGGGCCGGGGAGCTGATCCACAGCACCATGACGAGCACCGTGAACCCGCCCAGCCCCAGTCCGGCGGCCAGCGCTCCACGCAGGAAGGCGAAGGCCAGAACGGCGGACCTGCTCTGCTCGGCCGGCAACGAGGGGCTGCCTTCGGTCACTTGGGTCACACCGCCATGCTGCCAACGACACGCGCTTATTCCGCGTAACAGGCGAACACCCGCTGTGTCGCTCAATATGCGTTTATGTACTTTTCCACCCGGCGTAGGCCCTCGGGGGGGCATTCATGACGCAGAGCTCGGCCGATGCGACCACCGCGCATCCGCTTCCCGCCCCCAAGGAGCGACGCAGGCTGCGTAAGGCGAAGTCGTTGAGTGAAGAGCAGGTCGCGACGGCGATGGGCGTCACCCGGGCCACGGTGCGGGACTGGGAAAGGGGCCGCACCGCGCCCCAGGGGCGCAGGCGAGAGGCGTACGCCAGGCTGATCGGCGGGGGCCGGACAGGCTCTCAGGCCACGCCCGCGGGTACCCGGACCAAGCCCACCGCCCCGAGTACCCGGCCGAAGGCCGCCGCCAAACGAGCGGCCCGACCGGTGACGCCGACGACGGTCGGGAGACTGTCCAAGCCGGTGACGCCCCCTCCGCCGTCCCCTCAATCGTCCCGCCCGCCGACCCCCGTCGAAGCCACCGGGAGCACCGCCATGGCCCCGACCGAGCCCGGCACCACCCCCGATCCGCCCGGCTCGTCCGGCACATCGGGCACACCCGGCGCGTCCGGCTCGTTCGGCTCGTTCGGCTCGTCCAGGGGCGCGGGCGACGCATCCGCGGTGCCGGCGGCACCTGCCGCCCACATCGCGCCTGAAGCACCCGGAGCCGATGAGGCGCCCGAGGCGGCTGTGGCGCCCGGAGCGGCAGCCGAGGCTTTCGACGCTCTCCACGCACATTGCGCCGCCGCCCTTCTGCACCAGACGTTCCTCCTGACCGGGCGCAGCGGCCTCTCCCAGGAATCCGTCGCGCGGGCCTTCGCGCGGGCCTGGGAACGCTGGCCCGAGGTCGCGGTGGATCGCGATCCGGTCGGCTGGGTGCGCGCCGCCGCGTACGAGTACGCGACATCGCCCTGGCACCGGTTGCGCCGCACGCACCGCCGCTTCGACCCGCCGCCCGCCGAACCCGGTGCGCGCGCGCTGTTCGACGCGCTGCTCGCCCTGCCGCCGTCGTACCGTCGGACCCTGCTGCTGTACGACGGTGTCGGCCTGGACCTGCCGGAGACCGCCGCGGAGACGGAAGCCAGCACCCCGGCGGCGGCGAGCAGGCTGATGAACGCCCGTGCCGCGGTCGCCGAGCGGCTGCCCGAGCTGGCGGAACCCTCGTCGTCCGGCGAGCAGTCGGCGCTCCTGCACGAACGGCTCGGCGCGCTCGCCCGGACCCAGGCCCCCGCCCAGCTCCCCTCGCCGGACGTGATCCGTACGAACAGCGAGCGCAGGGCCCAACTGTGGACCAGGGCGACCGTTTCCTTCACCGCGCTGATCATCGGTCTGACGCTGTTCACCCTGGCGACGGCCCCGACGCGGTACGAGACCCCGGAGTCACCCGCTCAGCAGGTCGGCGGGGTGCCGCCACGCAGCGGCCCGCAGAAGCTGACGCCGCAGGACCTGGAGCTGCAGAAGCAGTTGCACGGCGAACTCGTGCAGGGTCCGGGCCGACTGGTCCCCCGGGGCGGCTGAACCCGCGAACCGGCGGGCCGCGCGAGGGGCGGCGGACAGCGGAAAACGTCGCGGGCCCGTATCCCTGTGCAGGGGTACGGGCCCACGACGTCTGTGCGGTGACGCGATACTGCGGTGCTGCTCCGACGTGGTGGAGCGATCAGGCGCCGAGGATCTCGCGCGCCAGCTTGGCGGTCTCGGTCGGCGTCTTGCCGACCTTGACGCCGGCGGCCTCAAGGGCCTCCTTCTTCGCCTGCGCGGTGCCGGAGGAGCCGGAGACGATGGCGCCGGCGTGGCCCATGGTCTTGCCCTCGGGGGCGGTGAAGCCCGCGACGTAACCGACGACCGGCTTGGTGACGTTGGCCTTGATGAAGTCGGCCGCACGCTCCTCGGCGTCGCCGCCGATCTCGCCGATCATCACGATCAGGTCGGTCTCGGGGTCGGCCTCGAACGCCGCGAGGGCGTCGATGTGCGTCGTGCCGATGACCGGGTCGCCACCGATGCCGACGGCGGAGGAGAAACCGATGTCACGGAGCTCGTACATCATCTGGTAGGTCAGCGTGCCGGACTTGGACACGAGACCGATGCGGCCGGGCTTGGTGATGTCGCCCGGGATGATGCCGGCGTTGGACTGACCGGGGGTGATCAGACCGGGGCAGTTCGGGCCGATGATCCGGGTCTTGTTGCCCTTCGAGCCCGCGTACGCCCAGAAGGCGGCGGAGTCGTGGACGGCGATGCCCTCGGTGATCACGACGGCGAGCGGGATCTCGGCGTCGATCGCTTCGACGACGGCGGCCTTGGCGAAGGCCGGCGGCACGAAGAGAACCGACACGTTCGCGCCGGTCTTCTCCATCGCCTCGGCGACGGTCCCGAACACGGGTACCTCGTTGCCGTCGAAGTCGACGGACGTGCCGGCCTTGCGCGGGTTCACGCCGCCGACGACGTTGGTGCCGTCACCGAGCATGAGCTTGGTGTGCTTCATGCCGGTGGCACCGGTCATCCCCTGGACGATGACCTTGCTGTCCTTGGTGAGGAAGATAGCCATGGTGTTGGAGTCCCTCGTCCCTTACTTCGCAGCCGCGGCGAGCTCGGCGGCCTTGTCGGCCGCGCCGTCCATGGTGTCCACGCGCTGAACGAGCGGGTGGTTGGCGTCGGAAAGGATCTTGCGACCCAGCTCCGCGTTGTTGCCGTCGAGGCGCACGACCAGCGGCTTGGTGACTTCTTCGCCCTTGGACTTGAGCAGCGCAAGCGCCTGGACGATGCCGTTGGCGACCTCGTCACACGCGGTGATGCCGCCGAAGACGTTGACGAAGACGGACTTGACGTCCGGGTCGCCGAGGATGATCTCCAGGCCGTTCGCCATGACCTCGGCGGAGGCGCCGCCACCGATGTCGAGGAAGTTGGCGGGCTTCACGTTGCCGTGGTTCTCACCGGCGTACGCGACGACGTCCAGGGTCGACATGACCAGACCGGCGCCGTTGCCGATGATGCCGACCTCGCCGTCCAGCTTGACGTAGTTGAGGTTCTTGGCCTTGGCGGCAGCCTCGAGCGGGTTGGCTGCGGCCTTGTCCTCAAGGGCCTCGTGCTCGGGCTGACGGAAGTCGGCGTTCTCATCGAGAGACACCTTGCCGTCCAGCGCCAGGACGTCGCCGGAGGCGACCTTGGCGAGCGGGTTGACCTCGACGAGGAGCGCGTCCTCGGCGACGAAGGTGTCCCACAGCGTCACCATGACCTCGGCGACCTTCTCGGCCACCTCGCCCGGGAACTTCGCCTGGGCGACGATCTCGCGGGCCTTCTCGATCGTGACACCGGTGTTGGAGTCGACCGGAACCTTCGCGAGGGCCTCGGGGGTCTTCGCCGCGACCTCCTCGATGTCCATGCCGCCCTGCACCGAGGCCATGGCCAGGAAGGTGCGGTTGGTGCGGTCGAGGAGGTACGAGACGTAGTACTCCTCAAGAATCTCCGGCGCGGTCTCGGCGATCATCACCTTGTGGACCGTGTGGCCCTTGATGTCCATGCCGAGGATGTCGGTCGCGCGGGCGACCGCCTCGTCGGGGGTGGCGGCCAGCTTGACGCCGCCGGCCTTGCCGCGGCCGCCGACCTTCACCTGCGCCTTGACGACCGACTTGCCGCCCAGCCGCTCGGTCGCCTCGCGGGCTGCCTCAGGCGTGTCGATGACTTCACCGGCCAGCACCGGTACACCGTGCTTGGCGAAGAGGTCCCTCGCCTGGTACTCGAACAGGTCCACGCGCGTCCGTCCCTTAATCAAATGGTCTCGCGGTTCGTTATCTGCGTGGGCGTGCCGCGAGGGGCAACGTGACTTCTCTGTCACCAGGAAGGCGCACACAGTGACCCCGGGTACGCGGCATGTCCATCTCGCAGGTTATCCCCGCGCTCCGCCGGACCCTAAATCGCAGATCGCACCTGAGCGGTGATTACGGTCACAGATCCGGTCCGTGGCCGGGTCGCAGTGGACAGAACGGCGCGGATGCGATGTCTGCGGGGAAGGGCGCCTGGACCAGCCAGTCGGGTGGTTCAGGGGCAGCCGGTCCCGGCTGCCCCGCTCGAACGGGAAGGGTCCGCTGGATCCTGCGCCGGGCCGGCCGGCGGCGTCATGGAGCATGCCGGGGACCGCGGCCTCGACCGTGTTCGGCACCCGGTCCCCTCGTGCCGGACCGGCTCGGCCCGGTCGGCCGGCTCGGCGGTCGTGCCGGCCCCGCGTCGGTGCCGCCACTCGTCACTGAACGATCTCCTTGTCCGGTACGGGCAGCGGCCTCTTCTCGATCGCCGCCGCCATCACCTCCGGGAAGAGATCCGGGGTGCATGCGAACGCGGGTGCGCCCAGGGCCGCGAGGGCCGCCGCGTGGTCGTGGTCGTAGGCGGGCGCACCCTCGTCGGACAACGCGAGCAGCGTCACGAACTGCACGCCGGAGGCCTTCATCGCGGCGACCCGCTTCAGCATCTCGTCGCGTATACCGCCCTCGTAGAGGTCGCTGATGAGCACGACGACGGTGTCGGCGGGGCGGGTGACCTTCGACTGGCAGTAGGCGAGCGCCCGGTTGATGTCGGTCCCGCCGCCGAGCTGGGTGCCGAAGAGTACGTCGACGGGGTCGTCGAGCTGGTCGGTGAGGTCGACCACGGCCGTGTCGAAGACGACGAGCCTGGTGCGCAGGGTGCGCATGGAGGCGAGCACCGCGCCGAAGACGGAGGCGTAGACGACCGAGGCCGCCATCGACCCGGACTGGTCGATGCAGAGGATGACGTCCTTCTTCACGGACTGCGCGGCCCGTCCGTAGCCGATGAGCCGCTCGGGGACGACGGTGCCGTACTCGGGGAGGTAGTTCTTGAGGTTGGCCCGGATGGTGCGGTCCCAGTCGATGTCGTGGTGGCGCGGGCGGTTGATCCTGGCCGAGCGGTCCAGCGCGCCGGTGAGTGTGGCCCGGGTACGGGTGGCCAGCCGCTTCTCCAGATCGTCGACGACCTTGCGCACGACGGCTCTTGCGGTCTCCTTCGTCGTCTCGGGCATGGCCTTGTTGAGCGAGAGGAGCGTTCCGACGAGGTGGACGTCCGCCTCGACGGCCTCCAGCATCTCCGGTTCGAGAAGCAGGGCGGAGAGCCCGAGCCGGTCGATCGCGTCACGCTGCATGACCTGGACCACGGAGCTGGGGAAGTACGTGCGGATGTCTCCGAGCCAACGCGCCACCGAGGGGGCGGAGGCTCCGAGCCCCGCCGAGCGGCTGTTCCCGCCCCGGCCACCGGGACTCCCCCCACCGCCGTACAGCGCGCTGAGTGCGCCGTCCATCGCGGCGTCGCGTCCGGTGGGAGTGCAGCCGGTGCTCTGGGCGCTGTCGCCGCCCAGGACCAGCCGCCACCGGCGCAGCCGTTCGTCGTTCGCCGGGCCGGACGGCGATCCGTGGGCCGGATGCGGTGCGGTGCCGGCCGTGTCCGTGGTCATCCTGTCGCCCCCAGTGGCTCCTTGGCGTTCTCGACTCTGTCGTGCCCCTCGTTCCCCTCGTCCGGGCCGACGCCGCCCGGGTCCGGACCGGTGCCGGTGCCGGTGCCGGTGTCCAGGCCGAGCATCAGGCGCAGCACCGGGACCACCGCATCGGCCCGGTCCGTGTCGAGTCCGGGGCCGAAGCCGGGTGCCGTCGTACCGGGGCCGGTGCCGGTGGTCGCCGGCCCCCCGGTGGCCGGACCGCGCCGTACCAGCTCGCCCAGCGTGCGCCGTACGCCCGCCTCGTACGCCGAGAAGGTGCGGCGCAGCAGGGGCAGTACATCGGCGAAGGTGTCGGCGGGAACGCCGATGAGCCAGGCGTCGACCAGGCCGAGCAGCCGCTCGTCGTGGACGAGGAGCATGCCGCCCCCGGCGGCCCCGCCGACGAACCCCTCGATCCAGGCGGCGGCCTCGGCCGGGGGTGTGCCGGGCGAGAGGGCCAGGCCCATCAGCCGTGCCGCGTCGTCCTCCGCGAGCTGTCCTTCGTCGAGCAGCAGTCGGGCCGCACGGCCCCGGATGACGCCCGCGACCGTGTCGCGGGCGGCCAGTCTGCGCAGTACGGCGGTCCAGCGCGCACGCAGCCCGGCCCCGTCGGCATCCGCCCGATCGCCCCCGGCGAGCAGCCCGATCGCGGAGTGGACCCCGTCCACCCGGCGGCGCAGTTCGGCGGCACCGTCGGCATCGAGTCCGGTGCACGCGGGCGGCAGTCCGACGCAGATCCGTTCGGCGAGCCCGGCCGCGACCCCGCCGAGCGCCGCCGTGTCCGTGGACCGCACATCGCCGTAGCGCAGGGTGCGGGCCAGCGCGGGAAGGGCGTCGGCGAGATGGCCGACGTCGGCGTCGAGCGCGGCACGGTCGGCGAGGGCTCTCATCACCACGGGGAGCGCGTCGGCCAGTTCCGCGAGGAGGCAGTGCTCGGCCAGTGCGGTGACCTCGGCGAGCGTGGTCGCCGAAGCGGCCTGGGACTCGGCCCTGGCGGTCGCGGCGGAGAGCACGGTGGTGCCCCAGGTCCCGGCCTCCGCGACGCGTACGTACAGCTCGGGTTCCCAGCGCAGCCGCCAGCTCTCCCGGAACGTGCCGGTGCTCGCCCGGCCGGTGACGGGCTCGCCCCAGCCGACGGCGAGGATCCGCAGCCGGTGGAGCAGCCGGCTGCGGGCCGCGTCGGTGTCCTTGCGCAGGTCGAGCTCCAACTCCCGCTCCAGCGCCTCCGGTTTGAGCCGGAGCGTGCGCTGCTGTCGGGTGAGGTCGCGTTGCAGGGGCACGGCGGGGGCGGTGTCCGGCACTTCACCGAGTGTCTCGCCGACGATCAACCGGTCCTGCACGAGCGCGAGCGGCACATCGGAGCCTTCGCACATCACGGCCCTGATCGCGTCGGTCGTCTCGCCCAGACCCGGGAGCGGGCGGCCCCGCATGACAGCGAGGGTCTCGGCGAGCCGGACGGCCTCGATGACATGGGCGGACGAGACGAACCGGTCCTCGTCGCGAAAGAGCCCGGCGACCTTGGTCATCCACCGTTCGATCGGACGGTCGGCGGCGTCGAAGAGGTGTCCGTACCAGCCGGGTGAGTCGATGCCCGCCCCGTATCCGCTGTGCCGGGCGAGCCGGCGGTGCGACCAGGGGACCCAGGTCAGCTCGGCCTTGACCTTGGGCAGCCCCTTGAGCAGGGCCCGGTCGGCGGCGAGCGTGGTCTTCGCGCCGAGCGCGGGCACGTGCCAGGCGCCGCAGACGACCGCGACGTCCTCGCCGAACTCCTTCACCGCCTTGCGCAGTTGGAGACGCATGTACGCCTCCCGGACGGTGTCACGGGGATGACCGCCGTCTCCGTACACCTCGCGCAGCGCGGTCATCGCCTCGGCGAGCGCGGCGAACGGTGCCCGCGGATCGGTGTCCTCGCCGTCCCGGGCGCGGTGTTCGACGACGTCCTCCCACCAGCGCTCCGGATCGTCGTAACCCGCCGTCCCGGCCAGCACTCCGATGGGGTCGACCGGTGCGGGTACGGGCGGGCCGCCCGCGCCCGCCCCCGGGTCCGCGTCCCCGTCCGCCGCCCCCTTCCCGCCTCCGTTCCCGTCCTCGGCCCCGTCCTCGTTCCCGTCCCCCTCGTGGCCCGCTCGGCGCTCCTCCGTCTGTGTCATGGCCAGGGAGTTGGCGGCGGGCAGGTCGATGAAACGGACCGGCACGTCGTGCGCCAGCGCCCAGCGGATCGCGACCCACTCGGGCGAGAACGCGGCCAGCGGCCAGAACGCCGCCTGCCCGGGGTCGTCCACGGCGTGGGCGAGAAGCGCCACCGGGGGCCGCATCTGCTCGTCGGCGGCCAGCGGCAGCAGTGCGTCACCCTCCGGGGGCCCCTCGATGAGCACGGCCCCCGGACGAGCGGCTTCCAGGGCCGCGCGGACGGCTCTGGCCGAGCCGGGCCCGTGGTGTCGCACGCCCAGCAGCAGCGGTCCGGCAGGACGCGCGGCCGGGGTCATGCGGACACCTCGCGGCAGGCGCGGTAGAAGTCCTTCCACCCGTCCCGCTCACGGACCACGGTCTCCAGGTACTCCTGCCAGACCACTCGGTCGGCCGCGGGGTCGCGGACGACCGCGCCGAGGATGCCCGCCGCCACGTCACCGGGGCGCAGCACCCCGTCGCCGAAGTGTGCGGCCAACGCGAGGCCGTTGGTGACGACGGAGATCGCCTCGGCCGTCGAAAGCGTCCCCGAGGGCGATTTGAGTTTGGTACGCCCGTCGGCGGTGACGCCGTCGCGCAGTTCGCGAAAGACCGTGACGACACGCCGGATCTCGGCCAAGCCGTCGGGTGCGGCCGGGAGGTCGAGCGACCGCCCGATCTGGTCGACGCGCCGGGACACGATGTCGACCTCCGCCTCGGGGGTGGCCGGCAACGGAAGCACGACGGTGTTGAACCGGCGGCGCAACGCGCTGGACAGCTCGTTGACCCCGCGGTCGCGGTCGTTGGCGGTGGCGATGACGTTGAACCCGCGGACCGCCTGGACCTCCTGCCCGAGTTCCGGGACGGGGAGGGTCTTCTCCGACAGGATCGTGATGAGCGAGTCCTGCACATCGGCGGGGATTCGGGTGAGCTCCTCGATCCGCGCGGTCATGCCACCGGACATGGCGCGCATGAGCGGGCTGGGCACCAGGGCGTCCCGGCTGGGCCCGTGCGCGAGCAGTTGCGCGTAGTTCCAGCCGTAGCGGACGGCCTCCTCCGGGGTGCCGGCGGTGCCCTGGACGAGCAGCGTCGAGTCACCGCTGACGGCGGCGGCGAGATGCTCGGAGACCCAGGTCTTGGCGGTGCCGGGAACGCCGAGGAGCAGCAGGGCCCGGTCGGTGGCGAGCGTGGTCACGGCGACTTCGACGAGGCGGCGCGGACCGACGTACTTGGGTGTGATCACCGTGCCGTCGGGCAGGGTGCCGCCGAGCAGGTACGTGGCGACGGCCCACGGGGAGAGCTGCCAACGGGCGGGCCGCGGGCGGTCGTCGGCCGCGGCGAGGGCCTTCAGCTCATGGGCGAAGGCGTCCTCGGCATGCGGTCGCAGCGCCTGCGCGGCAACGGCTGCGGTGGTTTCGGACACGGTCATGGATCCCCCTCCAGATCGGTCGACCTGATGTGGTTCCCACCGTGCACCATGGCACTGACAATCGGCCCCGACCGCAGGTCAGGACCGATTCAGCCGCTTCGGGGAGGAGTTCAGCCCGTCACCGGCGAGACCGCCACGCAGCCGCCCGCGGTGAGGAGGCCCTCGCCCTCGGCCTTCTTGATGACCTTGCCCTTGTACGTGATCGAGCAGGCGACCTCGGCGCCGTCCTCGTCCAGGGCGACCGGCATGACGGCAGGAGGCATGATTCCGCGCAGCGTGACGGTCTTCCGCCACGGCAGGGTGGGCGACTCGACCGTCTCGATCTTCGGCTCCATGGCCTTGCCCCCGCCCCCGTGGAACTGGATCTCGTCGACGTTCGTGCCGGTGACCTCGTAGGTGACTTCGTAGGTCTCGTCCACGGCCTTGTCCACCTGGTCGACGGCCTCGGAGCAGGCGCCGAGGCCCATGGCGAGGCCGAGGACGACGGCTGCGCGGACGGCGGCACGCACGGCGCCGACGTCACGGATGTTGCGGACGGTGCAGCTCATCGGTCGATCCCCCCGGATCCGAGTGTCAAAGCTCGCAGCGAATCGCAAAGAGAGAGTAAAGTCAAGTCGCGTGCATGACGACGAATCAGCAGGTCAGAACGATTGTCAGTGGCGCGCTCTACCGTCGTTCCCATGCTGCTATCTCACGGGGGAGAACCCTTGCACGCGGCCGACCCGGCGGCGCGCTGGACAGTGGAGCAGGTCCTGGCCCTGGCTCCTGACGAGGCATCACGCAAGGCGGGGAGCAAGCTCGGTTCGGCCGGTCCGTGGTCGGGCGCCGGGTGTGACGGTTCGGGTGCGGTGTGGGGGCTGTGCAGAGGAAGCGGAAGCAAGCCGTATCAGACGGTGGTCGACACCACCGGCCCTGCATACAAGTGCAGTTGTCCCAGCCGGAAGTTCCCGTGCAAGCACGCACTGGGCCTGCTGCTGGTCTGGGCGTCCGGCGAATCGGCCCTGCCCGCAGGCGAGGTCCCGGACTGGGCCGGTGAGTGGCTGACGGGCCGTCGCAGGCGCGTGGCGGAGAAGAGCGGGGGGAATGCCGGGGCTGCGGCCGGCGGCGCCCCGGCCACCGGCCCGGCCGATCCGGAGGCCGTCCGGCGGCGCGCCGAGCGCCGGGCCGAACGGATCACCGGCGGTGCGCAGGAGCTGGAGCGGCGACTGGGGGATCTGCTGCGCGGCGGTCTGGCGGCGGCCGATCAGTCGGGGTACGGGCTGTGGGAGGAGACGGCCGCCCGCATGGTCGACGCCCAGGCTCCCGGACTGGCCTCACGGGTAAGGGAATTGGGTGCCGTCCCGGCGTCCGGGCCGGGCTGGCCGGTGCGTCTGCTGGAGGAGTGCGCGCTGCTCCATCTGCTGGACAGCGCGTGGCTGCGCATCGACCGGCTGCCGGAGCCACTGGCGGCCACGGTCCGCACACGGGTGGGGCTGACCGCCGTCGCCGAGGGCCCGTCGGTCCGCGACCACTGGCTGGTCCTCGCCCAGTACGACACCCTGGACGGCAAGCTCGTCACGCGCCGGATCTGGCTGTACGGGAAGGACTCGGGCCGTGTGGCGCTGCTGCTCTCCTTCGGGGCGGCCGGGCGCTCCCCCGGTCTGGCACTGCCGGTGGGCGTCACGATCGACGCCGAGGTCACGCCCTTTCCGGGCGCCGGCCAGTTGCGGGCGGAGCTGGGTCGGCAGTTCGGTGTCCCGTCATCGGCCGGTGCGCCACCGACAGGTGGCACGGTGGCGGCCGCGATCGGTGCGTACGGGGACGCGCTTCGGAACGATCCCTGGCTGGACTCCTGGCCGGTGACGCTGCGCGAGGTCATACCCGTGCCGTCCGGGGACGGCTGGCAACTGGTGGACGCGGCGGGGGACGCAGCCCTGCCCCTCACCCCGGCGGCGCTGTCCCGGCCCGGCCTGTGGAAGCTCGTCGCGCTCTCCGGCGGCTCCCCGGTCACGGTCTTCGGCACATGCGGCCACCGCGGCTTCGACCCGCTCACGGCCTGGTCCACGGACGCGGATGGCGACGGTGCCGAGACCGACGGCGCCGAAATCAGCAGCGCCGCAACGACGTCCGAAACCGTGCCGCTCATCTGACATCGGATTCGAAGGGAGACCCATGCCTCGCACCACGAAAGCCACACCCCGCACCACCACAGCCATGCCACCGACCGTCTCCGCCGTGCCATGGGAAGAACTCGTCACCTTGGCGCTGCTCGGCACCGACCGCCGCCCCCCGGAGGGAGGGGGCGGGCCGGTCGGACTGCTGGACGCGGCGGCGCTCCACACCGTGCGGCGCAGAGCGGGGCTGCTGCCCGCCACCGCGGCCGCCCGCCCCCGCCCGGCGCCCGCCGATCCCCGCCCGCCGCTGCCCCCGGCCGCCCGGCGCAGGCTGGCCCAACTCCTCACGGACCGTTCGGCATCGGGCGGTTCGGGCGGCCGGCGCGGCACGGCCCCTGATCTCACGGAGCTGATCCCGCAGTGGCTGGCCACCGCCAACCGAAACGGCTACGGGGCACCGCCCGCACTGCTCCCGCCCCTGCTGGACGCGGCCCGGTCCCGCACCGATCTGCGGCCTCAGGCACTGGCCTTCGCGGGACCGCGCGGGTTGTGGCTGGCCGGACTGAACCCCGAGTGGAAGTTCGCGCTGCGCGGCTCCCCCGGCGGCTCGTCGCTGCCCGACGTCACCGATCCGGAAGCGGTCTCCCGGCTCTGGCAGGAGGGCCTCTTCGCCGAACGGGTCGCCCTGCTCGGAGCCGTGCGCTCGCACGATCCGGCCGAAGCGCTCGCGCTGCTCGCCACCACGTGGACGACCGAGCGCGCCGAGGACCGGCTGATGTTCCTCGATTCTCTGCGCACCGGACTGTCCGCGGTGGACGAGTCCTTCCTGGAACAGGCCCTCTCCGACCGCAGCCGCAATGTCCGCTCGACTGCGGCCGAACTGCTGTCCGCGCTGCCGGAGTCGGCGTTCGCCGGACGGATGGCGGCCCGCGCGATGTCCTGTGTGAGTCCGGACCTCACAGGTGACGCCGCCTCCGTCGCCGTGGAGGCCCCGCACGAGTGCGACGCGGCGATGGAGCGCGACGGCGTGGTGGCGGTGCCGCCGTCCGGGCGGGGCGAACGGTCGTGGTGGCTGGGCCAGTTGGTGGAGGCCACACCGCTCGCCACCTGGCCGGTGCGATTCGGTCGCCGTACCGCACAGGAAGTGGTCGCCCTGCCGGTGGCCGACGGCTGGGCGGAGGAACTCCACGCGGCATGGTGCCGGGCAGCAGTGCGGCAGCGGGATCCGCGGTGGGCGCGCGCACTGCTCGGCTCCCCCTCCGTCCCCCCGTCGAACGGCCCCGGTACGGCGTCGCTCGCCGAGCGGTCGAAGCTTCTCGCGGTACTTCCCGCGCCCGAACGGAGCGCATGGGTGGCCGGCTTCATCGCGGCGCACGGGCTGTCCGAGGCGTTCCAGCTGCTCGGGGTCTGCCCCACTCCATGGGCCGAGCCACTCGGCCGCTCGGTCGTCGACGCCCTGGACATCGCCCGGGACGCGGGCAGCTACCCCTGGAGCTTCAGCGGTGTGATGGGCCTCGCCGAGCGCTGCCTGAACCCGGCCGAGGCGGACCGTCTCGAAATCCTCACCACCACCCCGGACGAACCGGAGAACGCCTCACCCGGCGCGAACGGCTATTGGTCGGAGGCGTTCCAACGGCTGGTCTCCACATTGCGGCTGCGCGCGACGATGGACGTGGAGCTGATACCGGACTGAGGGTGCGCCGGACTCCGGGTATTGCTCGACGGACTCCAGGTTCGTCCGACAGACTCCGGGTTCGTCCGACGGATTCCGGGCTCGCTCGACGGACTCCGGTTCGGGGGCGCCGCCGGTGCACCGGACTGTCTGCGCGTGGGCCGGGGCAGGGACCAGGACCTGTGCACGGCTGGGGAGGGCGGGTCAGTCAGCCGTCACCCGGGTCCGTCACCCGCGTCCGGGCGTCACCCGGCCTGAGGTCGGGGCGGCCGGGACCACCACCCCGGGCAGCCGGACCGAGCGGCCCGCTGCCTCGTGGTGGGAAGGGTCAGGCCTCCGCGGGGTGCCGGACGTTCGCGTTGACCCAGTCGACGATCGACGCCGTCGTCGCACCCGGGGTGAAGATCGCCGCGACGCCCTGTTCCTTCAGCGGGGCGATGTCCGCCTCCGGGATGATGCCGCCGCCGAAGACCTTGATGTCCTCCGCCTCGCGCTCCTTGAGCAGCTCGATCACCTTGGCGAAGAGCGTGTTGTGCGCGCCGGAGAGGATCGAGAGGCCGATCGCGTCGGCGTCCTCCTGGATCGCGGTGTCCACGATCTGCTCCGGCGTCTGGTGGAGCCCGGTGTAGATGACCTCCATACCGGCGTCGCGCAACGCCCGCGCGATCACCTTGGCCCCGCGATCATGGCCGTCCAGGCCCGGCTTGGCCACCACCACACGGATAGGACCGGTCACACCCATCACTGCCTCCACATGCGTCTCCCGTGCCTGAAGGGCCGGGGATGTGAACGAACGTTATCGACAGCATCCCGCAACCCGCCGTTTCGCGGTGGGCGGGGAGGGGGAAATCACACGTGGGACATGTTCACCGGGCGCCGTTCCCGATTCACGCGGCACACCTGCCGTGCGGGACCCGGCCGCCAGGGGAGCCGCTACGAGGTCACCGTACCGCCGCGCCGCCAGCCGCGCGGCACGGCGGTACGGCCCGTCGGCCCATCGGCATCGGGACCATCGGCATGGACGGGAGCCGCCTCCCCGCCTGCCGAAGCAGGAGGTCGGCCATGAGGGTGCTGCCTTTCCTTCCCCTACCGCTGCGCCGGCCGCGTCTGTGCTGCGCCCGGCTGTCATCCGCGCTGCTCAAGGCCACCGCACTCGAACTGGTGGTCCTCGCCGGGCACGTACTCCTCTACCCCACCGGCATCGCAGAGGAACGGCGCCCTCCGCCACGTCCGGCCGGGCCGCCCGCCAGTACCGCACCCGCCGGGACGACCGCCCTCCCGGCCGAGCGGGGCGAGCAGCCGCCCGTCGTACTCCTGCACGGCTTCATCGACAACCGTTCGGTCTTCGTCCTGCTCCGCCGCTCCCTCGCCCGGCACGGCCGACGCCACCTGGAGTCGCTCAACTACTCGCCGCTGACCTGCGACATCCGTACGGCGGCCGAGCTGCTCGGGCGGCACGTCGAGGAGATCTGCGCCCGCACCGGACACCACGAGGTCGACATCGTCGGGCACAGCCTCGGTGGCCTGATCGCCCGCTACTACGTACAGCGGCTGGGCGGCGACCAGCGGGTCCGCACCCTGGTCACCCTCGGCACACCGCACGGGGGCACGGCCGTCGCCCCGCTGGCGAGTGCTCACCCGATCGTGCGCCAGATGCGCACGGGCTCCGCACCGATCGAGGAACTGCGCAGGCCGGCACCCGGCTGCCGTACCCGGTTCGTGAGTTTCTGGAGCGAGCTGGACCGGGTGATCGTCCCGGCCGAGGCGGCCTGCATCGACCATCCGGATCTCGACGCGCTGAACGTACGCGTCAGCGGGATCGGCCATCTCGCGCTCCCGGTCCACCCGACCGTCGCGTCAGCGGTCCGGCAGGCCCTGGAGTCCCGCGAGGCACTGGCCGAAGCCACCGGAACAGCAGGCGCCACCGGAACAGCAGGCGCCACCGGAACGGCAGGAGCCACCGGAACGGCTGCGGGCGCCGGAACGACTGGGGACGCCGGGGCCGCTTCGGTGGCGTGATCCTCGCCCTGTGCCGGCGAACGTCGAGCGCGTGCCACCGAGGCCCGAGCAACGGACCGGCGGTCACAGCAGCCGCACCTCCGCCTCGGGAAGCTTCGTCCACCAGTGGCGGTAGCGGCTGTAGACCGCGGCCTCTCGGTCGCCGAGAAGCGCGGCCAGGGACCGGGCCTCGGCGGCGAGCCCGTCCCAGGTGGCGGGCGACAAGGAGTGGAAGGCCGTGGCCTCGATGCGGCCGTCCACCGGGCGCCACACCCCGGCGACATGGCCGTCCACCAGCAGGGTGGGCAGCACGTCGCCGTTCCTCCGGATCACCAGAGGGCGGTAGGCCGGGGGTATCACCCGGCTGCGGTCGGCGTAGGCCAGCAGAATGCTGTCCCACATCGCCATGAGCCGGGGCGGCGCGGGGGTGTCCGCGGGCGGCCGGGAGGCACCCGGCAGGTCGAACAACGTGACCCCGTCCGGCCCCTGAAGCTGCTCGACGGCGCCGTCCAGCGCGCGCAGGGCCTCACGGACGGGAGCCCGCCGCACCAGGGCGAACTGCGCCACGTCCGCCACCGACGCGGGCCCGAACCCCGCCAGATAGCGCAGGATCAGGGTCCGCAGCGCCTGCGGGTCCACGGTCTGCCCCGTGGGGACGGGCCCCGCCCCGGCCGCGACGAAGGACGGCCGGGGGCCGAATGACCACGGCGCGTCCGTCGGAGCGTGGTGCAGAGGCGCGTACCCCTTCAGCCCCCACCACGCCCCGTCCCTCTTCTCGGCGCCGATCCGCTCCTCGATCCACGCCTGCGTCTGCGCCGAGGTACGCGGGCGACGGGTGAAGACCAGTAGCTCCGGCACCAGTTCGTCGGCGTCCGCGGGGGTCAGCCCCGTGGCGGCGAAGCGGGCGCCGAGCCGGGAGGCGTACAGCGTGGGCTGCATCGCCGCGCGGAAGGCCGGGTAGTCCTCGGCGTGCACGGCGTGCAAGGTGATCCGCATCAGGGTCGCCTTGACCACCGAACGTCCGATGAAACCGGCGTCGAGTTCGGCCGGGGCGAAGTCGGTGAGCCGGTTCCACAGCGCGAGATACGGCGAGGCCGGGTGCTGGGCCTGGAGCGCGACCACGCGCCGCACCCCGTCGGAGACGGTCAGCGGCTCACGCTCCAGCAGCAGTTGGCGGCTGAGGGTCGCCCGGTTGAGCTCGCGAACAGTCATCGTCACAGCGCAGGATTCTGCCCCATGCCGCACCGCCGTCGCCGGTACGGTCCCCGCCCCTGGTGCTGTGGCATCGACGGGCCTCCCGACGCCCCACGCGGTCTCGCAGCAGAGGTTTCACCGGGAGAAGACAATCCGGGCATGCCCATCCCCGCGCCACCCGCGCCGCAGGCCTCACAAATGGAACGCGTTTCGAACATAGAGCCAAGGCTGTGTGGACAGTCCGCCGAAAGACGGTCGATTGCCCGTTTCCTGAGCCGCCCGAACCTGCCGAAGATTGTCGGCGTCGCATACCGCCGGGTACAGTCGCGGCCACTGCTCCCCCCTGGGATCCCCCGCCGGACCCCAGACAAAGGTCCTGCTGCCGAGGCGAGAGAGAAGTTGGTGGACGACCAGCCCCCCCACGCCGGGTTCGCCGGATACGACAGCCAGGCCACCGGCGGCTTCGACAACGATCCGCTCTTCGGCTCCCTCCCCGGCAGCTACGACGGCACGTACGGCAGCGGCTACGACACCGGGCAGATCGCTCAGGCCGCCCAGGCCACCCAGGCCGCGCAGGCCGCGCAGGCCACCCGGGCCGGATACAGCGGCCAGTACGACTCCACGCAGTGGGACACGGGCGCACACCCGACAGGTGGGTACGACGCCTACGCCCCGTACGCGACGCAGTCCCAGCCGCAGTACGCCGCGGGTCCGGCGTACGACACCACGACCGCCTGGACGTCCGAAGCCGACTACGGCACGGCAGGGACCACGGCCACCACCACCGCCTTCGCCGACATCCCGGCGCAGGCCGGCACCCCGGACTCCACGGGCCAGTGGGACACCAGCGGCTGGTACGGGAACGGCCAGTGGGCGACGACCGGCACGGCCGTCTACGACACCGGCGCGTACGACGCCACCGCCTGGAACACCGGCGCCACGCCCGAGCACGAACAGCAAACCGCGCAAACTACGCAAGCCGCACAGGTGTTGCACGAGGCGCCGACGGCGCACGAAGCTCACGAGGCACACACAGCGCACACGGCGCACGGAGCGCACGAGTCGCACGGAACGCAACAGTCGTACGAGTCCTACGCCGGTCGGGACTCCTTCGACTTCGCCGCGTACGAACCCCACAGCACCGCCGAGTTCAGCCTCCCGGAACCGGAAGCGGACTTCGAGACCGACGGACGCGGCATCGACGGACGCGGCATCGACGGACACGGCATCGACAGCCGCGACACCGACGGTCACGAAGCCGCGCCGGACGACAGCAACGACGGCACGGAAGCCGCTGCCGTCCACACCGCGCCCGACACCCACGGCCCCCTCGGCCGCCCCGCCGGCCGCAACGGTGGTGGCAGCCGCAGTCGGCGGCGTTCCCCCGCGAAGCGTTCCGCGCTCCTCACCGTCGCCGTTCCCTCCGCCTGCGTGATGAGCGTGGCCGGTATCGCCGCGGCCTCCGTCGGCGGACTCGGCGGCGAGGACAAGAAGGACGACAACAACACCACGACGATGGCGGCGGCCGACCCCGGTTCGGTCAAGCCGGTCGCGGCCAACAACAAGCTGGACACCCAGCTCGCCAACCTCCGCGCCGACGCCGAGAACTTCGCCGACCGCGCCAGCCGTACCCAGGAACGCATCGATCTGAGGGAGCGGCAGGCCGCCGAGAAGAAGAAGCGCGAGGAGGAGGCCGCCCGCAAGGAGGCGCTGCGCCCCAAGTTCGTCCTGCCGGTCGCGCAGCACGGCCTCAGCGCGTACTTCGGCCAGGCGGGCGTCAACTGGATGTCCGTGCACACGGGCATCGACTTCCCCGTCTGGTACGGCACGCCCGTGATGGCCGCGACCGACGGCACCGTGCGCACCCAGTGGAACAGTGCCTACGGGAACATGGCCATCGTCACCATGGCCGACGGCACCGAGACCTGGTACTGCCACCTGAGCAGCACCAGGATCCGCTCGGGTGCGGTCAAGGCCGGTGACGTCATCGCGTACTCCGGCAAGTCCGGGAACTCGACCGGCCCGCACCTGCACTTCGAGGTCCGGCCCGGTGGGGGCGCGGCCATAGACCCGCTCCCCTGGCTCCGCAGCCACGGCGTCGACCCGACCTGAGCCGCCCCGTCGGCCGCCCCGCCATCGCGCCGATGACGGCTGGCGGCCGACGCGACGGCTCCGGCCGCCGCCCCGCCCGGGGGCTCTCGTCCGGATCACGCCGGGCTCGTGTGCCCCGGCATCGCGCGCTGATCCGGCTTGCCCCGGACGAAAGCCCCCGGGCCTTGTGGTCCTAGAGCTTCTCGACCGGTGCGTACCGCAGCAGCAGCTTCTTCGGCCGCTCGTCGCCGAAGTCGACCGTCGCCTTCGCCTGGTCGCCGATCCCCTCGACCGCCGTCACCGTGCCGAGCCCGAACTGGTCGTGCGTGACCCGGTCCCCGACCACCAGCGTGATCGTCGGCTTGTCCGAGGTCCGCCGGGTCGCGAAGCCCGAGGGGCCGGACCGCGAACGCGACGAGGACAGCGACGAGGTGATCCCCGACGTCGGCCCGGCCGGGGCCGCCATCGGGCCGGTCCGCTTCCACTCCAGATGCTGGTCCGGAATCTCCTCCAGGAACCGGGACGGCGGGTTGTACGAGGGCTGCCCCCAGGCACTGCGCATCGCCGCCCGGGTCAGATAGAGCCGCTCGCGGGCCCGGGTGATGCCGACGTACGCGAGCCGCCGCTCCTCCTCCAGCTCCTTGACCTGGCCGAGCGCGCGCATGTGCGGGAAGACGCCGTCCTCCATGCCCGTCAGGAAGACCACCGGGAACTCCAGGCCCTTGGCGGTGTGCAGCGTCATCAGCGTGATGACGCCGGAGCCGTCCTCGTCCTCGTCGGGGATCTGGTCGGAGTCCGCGACGAGCGCGACCCGCTCCAGGAACTCGGCGAGCGTGCCCGCGCCCTCCTCGCCGGCCTCGCCGCGCTCCTGCTCGAATTCGAGGGCGACGGCGGCGAGTTCCTGCAGGTTCTCGATGCGGGTCTCGTCCTGCGGGTCGGTGGACGCCTGGAGCTCGGCGAGGTAGCCGGTCCGCTCCAGGACTGCTTCCAGGACCACCGCCGGGCCCGCGCCGGACTCGACGATCGTGCGCAGCTCCTCCATCAGCGTGTTGAACCGCTTGACGGCGTTGGCCGACCGGGCCGCCATGCCGTACGCCTCGTCGACCCGGCGCAGCGCCTGCGGGAAGGTGATCTTCTCGCGCAGGGACAGCGCGTCGATCATCGCTTCGGCGCGGTCGCCGATGCCGCGCTTGGGCACATTGAGGATGCGGCGCAGTGGGACGGTGTCCTCGGGGTTGGCGAGGACCCGGAGGTAGGCCAGGACGTCCCGGACCTCCTTGCGCTCGTAGAAGCGCACGCCGCCGACGACCTTGTAGGGCAGGCCGACGCGGATGAAGATCTCTTCGAAGACGCGGGACTGTGCGTTCGTACGGTAGAAGATCGCAACGTCACCGGCCCTGGCGTCGCCCGCGTCGGTCAGCCGGTCGATCTCGTCGGCGACGAACTGGGCCTCGTCGTGCTCGGTGTCGGCGACGTAGCCGGTGATCCGGGCGCCCGTGCCGGCGTTCGTCCAGAGGTTCTTGGGGCGGCGGCTCTCGTTGCGCTCGATGACCGCGTTGGCGGCGGACAGGATCGTCTGCGTGGAGCGGTAGTTCTGCTCCAGCAGGATCGTCGTCGCGTTCGGGTAGTCCTCCTCGAACTGGAGGATGTTGCGGATGGTCGCGCCGCGGAACGCGTAGATCGACTGGTCCGCGTCACCGACGACGCACAGCTCGGCGGGGGCGTCGCCCTCGCCGGCCGGGCCGACCAGTTCGCGTACGAGGGTGTACTGGGCGTGGTTGGTGTCCTGGTACTCGTCGACCAGGACGTGCCGGAAGCGGCGGCGGTAGTGCTCGGCGACGTCGGGGAACGCCTGCAGCAGGTGGACCGTCGTCATGATGATGTCGTCGAAGTCCAGCGCGTTGGCCTCGCGCAGCCGGGACTGGTACATCGCGTAGGCCTGGGCGAGGGTCTTCTCGAAACCGTCCGCGGCCTGGCCGGCGAAGGTCTCCTCGTCGATCAGTTCGTTCTTCAGGTTGGAGACCTTGGCCGTGAACGACTTCGGCGGGAAGCGCTTGGGGTCGAGGTCGAGATCACGGCAGACCAGGGCCATCAGCCGCTTGGAGTCGGCGGCGTCGTAGATCGAGAACGACGAGGTGAAGCCGAGCTTCTTCGACTCGCGGCGCAGGATGCGTACGCACGCGCTGTGGAAGGTCATGACCCACATGGCGTTGGCGCGCGGTCCGACGAGCTGCTCGACGCGCTCCTTCATCTCGCCCGCGGCCTTGTTGGTGAAGGTGATCGCCAGGATCTGGCCGGGGTGCACCCCGCGCTCGGCGAGGAGGTGGGCGATCCGGTGGGTCAGCACCCGGGTCTTGCCGGAGCCCGCCCCGGCCACGATGAGCAGCGGGGAGCCGGCGTGGACCACCGCGGCGCGCTGTTCGGTGTTCAGCCCGTCGAGGAGCGCCGCGGAGTCGATGACGGGGCGGTGCGCACCGTCACGGTAGTACGCGTCCCGGGGCGGCGGGGGCCCGTCGAAGACGCCCGCGAAGAGGCCCTCCGGCACCGCTTCGGGTGCGGAGTCCTCGGGAGGCGGCGGGGGCTCTTCCTCCGAGTGCTGGAGGCCGGCCAGGAAGCTGTCGTCAAAGAGGCTGCTCATCGCTTGTCGAGTCTAAGGGCTGTCCCGTAATCCCGGGCGGGCGCACGACCACAGCTACGGCACCTCGCTGCGCTGTCGGAACGTCCGTATACGTCCAGTATGCGGATGTTCCTCCGCCTTGCGATGCACCGCATCCGACGCCCCGCGCTGTTCCGCCAGGGATTACGGGACAGCCCTCAGGCCGCCGCACCGACACACGGCTGCCGCATGGCGAACCGCACCCGGCAGCCAGGTACACAAAGAAAGCGGACACCCACATTCCGTAGGGATTTCCGGGCCTCCGCCGGCCCCGTCGCCCCCACCCCACGAAGGTCACGAAAATGTATCGGGCATATCGAACATCGACCTTCACAGCAGCACCATGGATTGGCTAGCGTGCTCGACCGGGCGGCCCGTACCCCCTGAGGCGAACCACGCCGAGCGGGCGCCCTCGCCGAATCCGGGCTGTCCACGCGGGCGTTCGGAACCGGGGACCCACATGCACAACCGGGGTGAATCGGCCCATATCCCCCACTCGGACCGTAGGGCAGCCTTCCGTTCCGCCCGAACCCGACAGCTAACCCGGTAGGCGGTCCACGGAAGGAGATGCCGTCTTGGCATCGCATCGCAAACCGCGTACCCGGGTGCGCACCACCACACCGGCCGTCGGTCTCACGACGGCGGCGCTGGCGTCCGTGACCCTGCTCTCCACGCAGAGCGCCACGGCGGCCCCCGCGCCGAAGCCCAGCATCGAGGACGTCCAGAAGAAGGTCGACGACCTCTACCGGCAGGCGGGCACCGCGACCCAGCGGTACAACCAGGCGAAGGAGGACGCCGCCTCCCAGCGCGCCGAGGTCGACGCCCTCCTGGAGGACGTGGCGAAGCGCGCCGACAAACTCAACGACGCCCGCAGGACGCTCGGCGCCTACGCGGCCGCGCAGTACCGCACCGGCTCGCTCACCCCCAACGCCACCTTCTTCCTGGCCGACGACCCGCAGTCGTACTTCGACCAGAGCCAGCTGATGAACCGCATGACGGCTCAGCAGCAGAAGGCGGTCACGGACTTCCGCGCACAGCAGGTCAAGGCCTCGAAGAAGCGCGCCGAGGCGGTGCAGAGCCTGGAGACACTGACCACGACACAGACCACGCTGCGCACCAGCAAGCAGAACGTCCAGCGGAAGCTGGGCGAGGCGCGCGCGACGCTGTCGAAGCTGACCGCCGAGGAGAAGGAGCGACTGGCGGCGCTGGAGCGGAAGAAGGAGGCGGAGGCCGAGCGCAAGGCCGAGGAACTCGCGCGGCAGCAGGCCGCCGCCAAGGCGGCGGCGGGCCGCAAGGCCGAGGAGGCCGCGAAGGCGGCGGGGTCCGGCGGTGGTACGGGGACGGGCACCGGGACCGGCTCGGACAGCAGCGCCACCACCAAGGCGGAGAAGGTCCTCGCCTTCGCCAGGGCCCAGCTGGGCAAGCCGTACGTCTGGGGCGCGACGGGCCCGTCCTCGTACGACTGCTCCGGACTCACCCAGGCCGCGTGGAAGGCCGCGGGCGTCGACATCCCGCGCACCACCTGGGACCAGGTGAAGACAGGCACCAAGGTCGCCACGGCGGATCTGCGCCCGGGTGACCTCGTCTTCTTCTACGACGACATCAGCCACGTCGGCATGTACCAGGGCGACGGAATGATGATCCACGCGCCGAAGCCGGGGGCGAATGTGCGCGAGGAGTCGATCTACTACATGCCGATCTACGGCAGCGTGCGGCCGGCGTAACGGCCCGCTCCCCAGCGGCCGGCGCGTGGGCTGCCCCACGTGCCGGCCGGGCCGGACATCGCCTCGGCCCGGCTCAGCCCCGACCGCCGGACACCAGGCCGCGGCCCTCAGGCCTTCGGGCCCTCAGGTCCAGAGCGTGGCGATGAAGATGTTGGCGAGGGTCAGCCCGCCCACCGCCGCGAAGGCGCCCTTGTCGACCTTCTCCTCGTCCCGCTTGACGTAGACGAGCGCGAGGATGAAGACCAGGAGCAGCAGCTTGACCCCGATCTTTATGTTGTTCACATGGTGGTCGTCGGCCTCGTTGAGCCCGACCAGCGCGACCCCGGTGACCAGCATCGTCAGTGCGCCGTGCAGCATCGCCGGGACGAACCGGGCCGCGCCCGCGCCCATCGCCTTCATCTGGGTCAGGAAGCCGCCCAGCAGCGAGGCGATACCGATGATGTGCAGCGCGACGAAGACATGAATGAGTACGTCCATGAGGCCGCAGCCTAGCCCCGCCTATATCACCACTCCGCAGGCAGGTGCGGCTTCCTGGCACTTCACTCGTGTCTGCACCAATTGCCTGACTCTGTTGTCATTTTTCCGATCAAGCAGAGACAGCGCCGCGCCAAATTCAGGCAATAAGCGTCATTACGACTCTTCCCCATCCCCCGGGTTTAGCGTCCCTGACCAGGTGACCGTCTTCACCGTCGCTCCGCCCCCGGACGGCACGCCGGTCACCCCGCCGGGGATCCGGCGACGGGCCGCCCAGCCGTGGGTGACCCGCCACCGGATCCCGGGCGAGCCCGCCGGTAGTCCCCGTCGGGCAGTCGCCAGGAAGGACGCACGCCCCCGTGGCAGCGCATCGGAAACCCAAGCAGCGCCCGTACACCGGCTCTGCTGCCCGCACCGCGGCCACCCTCGCCTTCGCCGGGGCCGCCACCGCTGCTGCTCTGCCGGGCTCCGCGCACGCCGATCCCCAGCGCACCCCCGCCCAGGTCAGGTCGGAGGTGGACCGGCTCTACCACGACGCGGAGGTCGCCACGGAGCAGTACAACGGCGCGAAGGAGAAGGCCGCTGCCGCCGCCGACGCCGTCGACACCCTGCGCGACGAGGCCGCCCGCCGGACCGAGCGCCTCAACGCCTCGCGCGACGCGCTGGGTTCGCTCGCCGCCGCGCAGTACCGCACGGGCGGCCTCGACCCCGCCCTGCAGCTGGCGCTCTCCTCCGACCCCGACCAGTACCTGGAGCGCGCGTCGTACGTGGACCGGATCGGCGACCGCCAGGCCGCCGAGGTCGACACGGTGGAGCGGCAGGTCGCCAGGATCGCCCAGCTCCGTTCCCAGGCCGGGGGAAAGCTGGCCGCCCTGGCGTCGCGTCAGGCCGAGCTGAAGAAGCACAAGGCGACGGTCAGGACCAAGCTGGCCGACGCGCAGCGGCTCCTCGCCACCCTGTCCCCGGCCGAACGCAGCGCCTACGAGGCCTCGGACGGCGCGCGTTCCGCCGACCATGCCGACCGGGACACCGCGCGCGGCCCCGTCCTCGCCCCCAACGCCCGTGCCGCCGCAGCCGTCGCGTTCGCGTTCGGAGCACTCGGTAAACCGTACGTCTGGGGCGCGACCGGCCCGTCCTCGTTCGACTGCTCCGGGCTCACCCAGGCCGCCTGGCGGTCCGCCGGTGTCTCGCTCCCCCGGACCACGTACACCCAGATCAACGCCGGACAGCACATCTCGCGCTCCGAACTGGCCCCGGGCGACCTGGTGTTCTTCTACTCCGGCGTCAGCCACGTCGGGCTCTACATCGGCAACGGCCGGATGATCCACGCCCCGCGCCCGGGGGCGCCGGTCAGGATCGCGCCGATCGACCAGATGCCCTTCGCCGGAGCGACCCGGGTGGCATAGGCTCCCCACTCCGATCCGGATCGGGCCGCCATCGGGGCAACTCCCGCCGTCGGAACGGCCCGTCGTCGCAGTGGCCCGCCATCGATCAGCCGACCGGAGGACACCTCACATGCCCATGGACGTCGAGGTCCAGATCCATGCCCGTACGCTCGCCCTGCGCTCCCCCGACCACCTCCGGGTCGGCCCCTTCACCGTGCGGTACAACCCCGGCTGGTCGCTCAAGTACGCCAATTACGCGATACCCGACCAGGACGCCGAACCGACGGCCGAGGACCTCGACGCGCTGATCGCGGCGTTCCGCGAGCGCGACCGGATGCCGCGGCTGGAGTATCTGCCGGGCTGGGCGCCCGCCGTCGAACCCGCGCTGCTCGCCGCCGGGTTCACCGTCGAGGACCGGGCACCGATCATGGCCTGCGCCTCCGCCGATCTGCTGCCGCCGAAGCCGGTGGACTCCGTCGTGATCGCCGAACCGGTCACCGACGCGGAGTTCGACGCCGCGGCACTCGTCCAGCACCACGGCTACGGCGGTACCGGCGAGCCCGAGGGCGGCGAGGCGGCCTGGCTGCGCGAGGCGGCCGGGGGCGGCGGGGTCGCGGCCCTCGCCACCGTCGACGGCGTCCCGGCGGGCGCGGGCGGCTGCTCCGTCCCGGTCGACGGTCTCAGCGAGCTGACCGGCCTCGCCGTCGCGGCCGCGTTCCGCCGTCGCGGCATCGGCGCCGCACTCTGTGCCCACCTGACCGCGACCGCCTTCGAGCGGGGCTGCCGGGTGGTGTGGCTGGAGCCCGGCGACGCCGACGTGGAGCGGATCTACGCGGGCATCGGCTACCGCCGGGTCGGCGAGAAGCTGAACATCTCGCTCGACCCCGACGGCGCGGCCGGCTGACTCGGACCGACCGGCACACGGGGGCGCCGCCGCCCATGTGCCGGTCGGTCTCAGACCAGCCGCCTCGCCGTCGCCCACCGGGTCAGCTCGTGCCGGTTCGACAGCTGGAGCTTGCGCAGCACCGCCGACACGTGCGACTCGACCGTCTTCACCGAGATGAACAGCTGCTTGGCGATCTCCTTGTACGCGTAGCCGCGGGCGATCAGCCGCAGCACCTCGCGCTCGCGCTGCGTCAGCCGGTCCAGGTCCTCGTCGACCGGCGGCGCGTCCGTGGAGGCGAAGGCGTCGAGGACGAAGCCGGCCAGCCGGGGCGAGAACACCGCGTCGCCCTCCTGGACTCGGAAGACCGAGTCGACCAGGTCGGTGCCGGTGATCGTCTTGGTGACATAGCCGCGGGCGCCGCCGCGGATGACGCCGATGACGTCCTCGGCGGCGTCCGAGACGGACAGCGCCAGGAAACGGACCGGGTTCTCCACGGCTCCCATCAGCGGCGCGCAGCGGCGCAGCACCTCGACGCCACCGCCGCCCGGCAGATGGACGTCGAGGAGGACGACCTCGGGGCGGGTCGCCGTGATGACGGCGACGGCCTGGTCGACGTCGGCGGCCTCGCCGACCACCTCGACGCCCGTCTCCTCGGTGCGGCCGATCTCGGCCTGGACGCCGGTGCGGAACATCCGGTGGTCGTCGACGAGCACGACCCGTACCCGGCGCTCCGGGCCCCCGGTCGCCTCAGTGGTCTTGGTCATCGCTCGCCCTCTCCATCTCCAGCTCGACCTCCGTGCCCCCGCCGGGCACCGAACGCAGCCGCGCCGTACCGCCGTTGCGCTGCATCCGGCCGATGATTGATTCTCGTACGCCCATTCTGTCCCCCGGGACGGAATCCGGATCGAATCCCGGGCCCCGGTCGCGCACCGAGACGAAGACCGTGCGGCCCTCGACCTCCGCGTAGACCTGCACGGCGCCGCCCTCGCCACCGTACTTGGCGGCATTGACCATCGCCTCGCGTGCGGCCTGCATCTGCGCGGCCAGCTTCTCGTCCAGCGGGCAGTCGCCGACGACGACGACCTCCAGCGGGACGCCGTGCTTGTCCTCGACCTCGGCGGCGGCGCGCTTGACCGCCTCGGCGAGGGTCTCGGGCTCGTCGTCCTCGTCCTTGCCGGTGCCCTCGGGGTTGTAGAGCCAGTTGCGCAGTTCGCGTTCCTGGGCGCGGGCCAGTCTGCGGACCTCGCCCGCGTCCTCGGCGTTGCGCTGGATCAGGGTGAGGGTGTGCAGCACCGAGTCATGGACGTGGGCGGCGACCTCGGCGCGCTCCTGGGCCCGGATGCGCATCGTGCGTTCCTCGGAGAGGTCCTGGGTCATGCGCACGAGGTAGGGGCCGGCCAGCAGCGCGATGCCGGTGAGGACGGCGATCGCGGCGGTCAGGACGTTGCCGAGCTGGGCCGCGGAGCCGCGTACCACCATGAAGACGGCCAGGCCCAGGCCGACCAGGGCGACCCCGGCAAGACCTCGGGCCAGATGCAGGACCCTGCGACGGCTGCCGACCTCCATCCAGCGGGCGCGCCGGGCATTGTCGGCCTGCCGCCACACCAGTACCGAACCGGCGCCGATCAGGAGCGTGGGCCAGATGTAGCGGTCGGCCTTGCTGCCCATGTCGACATTGCCGACGAAGATCATCGCGCCGAAGAACAGCGCAATGAGGGCGAAGACCTGGCCCCTGTCGGGTTTGCGGAGGCGGCGTCTGCCGTCCGGAGCGGTCTCGAAAACGGAGCGCGGTGCCTCCACGCCCCCGACGCCGAGCGGGACGACGATCCAGAACACGGCGTAGAGCAGCGCACCGAGGCCGTCCGCGAAGAACAGGCCGAGGAAGACGAACCGCACCCAGGCGACGGGCAGCCCGAGGTGCCCGGCGAGGCCGCGCGCGACGCCGCCGAGCAGCCGTCCGTCGGCGCTGCGGTACAGCTTGCGCAACGGCGGCTCCTCCGGGTCGGCGTTGAGGGAGCCCGTGGCTCGGGACGTGGCGGCTGGCATGCACCGATCGTCACATGTCCGAACGGGTGACGGCATCAGGGTCCGCCCCCGACGCGACCCTGAGAGCCCGACCCGGGGGTGCGTGGCCGCATGCCCCCAGGGGTCCGTGGGGGCAATATCAGGGACCGGCCAGGGTCGGCGCGGGTCCCGGACGGGCGCTCGGCCCGTCACCATGGAGCCATGACCGTTCCCCAGGACGCCTCCCCCGGCGTCGCACCGCCCCCCGAACCGAGGCCGCAGCTGCGGCGCAGCCCACGGCACAAGGTCGTGGCCGGGGTGTGCGGTGGGCTCGGCCGGTACTGCGACGTCGATCCGGTGATCTTCCGGATCGTGCTCGGTGTGCTGTCCGTGACCGGCGGCATCGGACTGATCTTCTACGGCTTCGCCTGGCTGCTGGTCCCGCTGGAGGGCGAGGACGAGAACGAGGCGCGCAGGCTGCTGTCCGGCCGCGTCGAGGGCGCGTCGCTGATCGCGGTGCTGCTCGCGCTGATCGGCTGCGGACTGTTCCTCTCCATGCTGGGCAATGGCGGCACGCTGGCGTTCTCCGCGATGCTGTCACTCGCGGTCGTCGGATTCGCCGTCTGGACGCAGAACCGCAGGGCGGCGGCGCCCGAGGATCCGCTGCATCCGGCGACCGCGCAGGCGGTGGCGGACGCGCCACCCGAGGTGAAGGCCCCGCCGTCGCCGGGCAGCCCGTCGTGGTGGCGGGATCCGATCGTCAAGGACGGCACGTCGGGGCCGGTGGGTCCCGGCTATCTGTGGGGCCCGGCCGACACGACGCTCGACAAGCGGGCGCCGCGCCCGCGCGGAGCGACTCCGGACGACCCGTTCCGCCCGCCGCGGCGGGAGCCCGGCACCACGGGTCCGACCTCGATCGGCGGCCTGGTCTTCCTGTTCGCGCTGATCGCGGGCGGCTTGGGCACGGGCCTGAGCTGGGACTCCCACCCCCTGGGCACGAGTCTGCAGATCGGGCTGGCCGGTGCGCTGGCGGTGTTCGGGCTGGGGATGCTGGTCAGCGCGTTCCTCGGCCGGACCGGGTTCGGCACGGTCATGCTGTCGATGATCACGGCGGCGCTGCTGGCGGGCGCGTCCGCGCTGCCGAAGGACATCACCACCCAGTGGGTGCGCGAGGGCTGGCGTCCCGCCTCCGTGGCGGCGGTCCGGCCGCACTACGAACTGGGCTCCGGGGTGGCGCGGCTGGACCTCACCGAGCTCACCGTCCCCCGGGGCGACACCGTCGTGACGCGGGTGCGGGTCGCGGCGGGCCGCGCGGTCGTCGTCGTACCGAAGGCGGTGACGGTGAAGGTGGACGCGCGGGCGGGCCTGGGCGACATCACGCTGCCGGTCAGCCGGCCGAGCGGCGCGCAGCCGGGCCCGCAGGTCGATGTGAACGTCACCCCGTCGCGGCAGGAGCACAGGACGCTTCCGCCGCCCCCGGGCAGCAAACCGGCCGGCACGGTCGCGCTCACCCTCGAAGTCGGCATCGGACAGGTGGAGGTCACCCGTGCTGCGTCATGAGATCCGTCCCGGGCGGGCGGTGGCGGGCTTGGCCATGCTCGTCCTGGCGGCGGGATACGCGGCGGACGCGGCGGGGGCCTGGGACGCCCCGTGGGTCTTCTTCTTCCCGTTGTTCTTCGGCGGACTCTGGCTGGCCGCCACCGCGACCTGGGTAAACTACCGGATCCGTCGCCGTCGTGACGCGCGCAGGGCGTCCACGGAGAACGCCGCGGCCCCGCCGAGCAGCAGCGGCAGCCAGGCCATGAGGTAGGCCAGGTCGTTGCCGTAGTAGTACGGCGTGACCTGCCAGCTCACCGTCAGCCAGAGGCTCAACGAGATCAGCGCCCCGCCGAGCGCCGCAAGCCGCGCCCACAGACCGAGGAGGGTGCCGATGCCGACGAGGAGTTCGCCGATGGCGATGGTGTACCCGAAGCCGCCGGGGCTCTTCAGCGCGAGGTCGACGAGGGCCGGGATCGCGGACGAGTCGCGTACCGCGTGCATCGTCTCGCCGATGGATCCGGCGCCGCTCGCGCGGAAGAAGGAACTGTCCGTCAGTTTGTCGAGCCCGGCGTAGATGAAGGTGACGCCGAGGAAGATCCGCAGGGGCAGCAGGGCGTGCTCCCGCGCCAGTTCCCTGAGCCCCCTCGGCTCGCCCAGACCGCGTACGTTGGTGCCGTAACCCTGCATGGTGGCTGCCCTGCCTTCCGTAGACCCGTCACCAGACCATACGTACGCGGTGCACGCGCCGCCCACCCGGTGGGGCGGCCGGTCGGCCGGTCTCCGCCACCCGGCTGGGCCTTCCCCGGCCGTCAGTCCGTCACATCGATCTCGACGCGGTTCGTCTCCACTCCGGCGGCGGTCACGACCTGCACCTCCACCAGCCCCGGTTCCACCTCCACCGGTACCGGCACGGTGAGCACTCCGTCGGTCGGGTTGGCGAAGCCGCCGGTGACCGGGATCAGCGGCACGTGCACATGGACCCGGCCGATCCGGACGACCATGCGGGCCAGCCGGTCGGGCGTCCCGGCCCCGGGCGGCACGAAGCCCGCGCCGCGGATCTCGATGTCGTCGCCGGTACGGATCGGCGCGTCCAGATCCCCGGCCTCCCGGGCCCGGACCACCGAGAGCACCACCGGGCGCCCGCCCTCCGCGTACTTCCCGGCGAAGTACGCGACCGCCGAGACGGTGACCAGCAGCGCGAGCCCCCACGGCAGGTCGGGCAACTGCTCGGGCCTGCGGGTCAGGCGGACCGCGGCGAACAGTACGGCGACGGTGCTGACCAGCACGTACTGCACATCCGTGAAGCTGCCCCGCCCGGAGTCGTCGGTGAGCAGATCGGCGGCGCGCGGCCGGTCGGCCCGCAGCTTCTGCAGCCGCCCCGACAGGGCGCGTACGGTCACCACCCGGCGTACGACCACGGCGACGGCGCACACCAGTGCCAGCACGGTCACCACCCCGGCGCCCCGGGCCAGATCCAGCCCCTCGATCAGTTCGTCACGCTCGGCGTGGCCGGAGGCGCCCGCAAGCTGGAGGGCTAGCACGAGTACGGAGAAGACCGCGAGCAGCACCCAGGACGCGGCGACCGCCCGGGAGGTGGAGAGCCGGTTGTCCTCGCCGATCACCGGGGCGAGGAGACCGCCGCGGGCCCGGTGGACATGGGCGGCACCGGTCAGCAGGCCCGCGGTGACGAGTCCGGCGAGCAGTCCCGCCGTACGGGCGTTGGTCCAGCCCGCACCGATGGCGGTGGCGGATTCGGCGACGACCAGGACGACGAGGCTCCCCCACACCGCGATCAGCGTGCGCCGCCACACCCGGTACAGCCAGACGTCGCCCGCTTCCCGGCCCCGATCGGCGACGGTCCTGGCCGACTGGGTCAGCTCGTCGGAGACCCACTGGCGGGTCGCGGAGGCGGACTGGGCGACCCCGGGCGGCAGCCCCTGGCCGGCGGCGAATTCGTCCCGTTTGGTCAGGAAGGCGGCCACCGCGCGCCGGTGGCCCTCGCGCGCCCCGTGCGGGCAGTCGCCGCACGTGCAGCCGCCGCCGTGCGTGCTGCTCGCCCTCGCCTCGTCCAACGCCACGGAGAACGCCGCCCTTTCCTGTCCCGGTACAGCCAACTCAGCTGTTAATGCTGCGAATTGTGCCGTACAGGAGGGCTCCGGGCCGCATCGGGGCAGCCTGTCGGCGCGGATCGTCAGAATGTGCGACTGATCCGGCGCCACAGAGGCTGGTAGTTGATCCAGGCCACCAGATCGCTGCCGAGCTGCTCACGGGTGGCGACCGCGTCCCGGTGCTCGATCAGCACCGGCTTTCCGGCCGCCCGCGCGGCCAGTTGCACCTGGCAGGAGCGCTCCAGCGCGATGAACCACCAGGCGGCCGCGTCCACCGAGTCGCCGACGGTCAGCAGTCCGTGGTTGCGCAGCACGATCGCCTTGTGCCCGCCGAGCGCGGCGGCGATCCGGCGCCCCTCCTCCTCGTCGACCACGACCCCGGTGTACGCGTCGTACAGCACGTGGTCCTCGTAGAAGGCACAGGATTCCTGGGTGATGGGCTCGATGAGCTCGCCGAGCGCGGACAGGGCCCGGCCGTGCACGGAGTGGGTGTGCGCGACCGCGACGACGTCCGGGCGTGCCCGGTGCACCTGCGCGTGGACGGCGAAGGCCGCCTGATTGACATGGCGCAACCCCTCGACGACCTGTCCTTCCCCGTTGACCAGGATCAGTTCGTCCGTCACGAGCCCGTCGAAGGGCACCCCGAAGGGATTGACCCAGAAGCAGTCGGTGAACTCCGGGTCCCGCGCGGTGATGTGGCCGGAGACGCCGTCCTCGTACCCGTACTCCCCGAACAGCCTGAACGCCCCGACCAGCCGTTCCTTGCGGTACGCGCGCTCCTCCTCCACGGACTCGTGGACGGGCGGCATCGCGAAGTGGAGCTGGTCCAGGGGTGTGGGCGTGGGTTCGGGCATGGCGACTCCTCGGGGCTCCCAGGGCGTACGGGATCGGAAGTTACCGCCGGTTGCCGCAAGTGGCCAGGGGGGCCGGGGGCGATTCACCGGGAAAACCACCCCGGGCACAAGGCCCACTACCTGCCGCGGCTATAGATCTGCGTGAGGTCCGCTTCGATCCGGAACGGCACATCCAAGCTGAGCTTGTTGTGGTGGATCCCCGTCGGGGTGTACGCCTGCCGGGCCGGGTCGAGCTCGTACACGTACACGATCGGCAGACCGTCGGCATCCGCCTCCACCCGCCAGAAGTGAACTACTCCGGCGGCGGCGTACTTGCGCGGCTTGACGTCACGATCACGGTCCTGGGAATCGGGTGACACCACTTCCACGGCCAGGACCACGTCCTCGGGCGCGTACCAGGTCTGGTCGGCTCCGGTGTCCGCCTCCGCCCGGTACACCACCATGTCGGGCTCCGGGCGATTCCTCTTGTCGAGTCTGATGGTCATTTCCCGGTCGACGTCGAGATCGTGCGGCAGATGCGCAAGCAGGGCCTGCTCCAGCAACCACATGGTGCGGGTGTGGAACTTCCGCTGCGGACTCATGAAGACGAGACTCCCGTCGATCAGCTCGGTGTGGGGCGGGAGGCCCGGAATCCGGTCGAGGTCGTCCGCTGTCCATCCGCCCTCGGGCGGGACAGGCCACCGGTACCGCTGCTTCTCAAGCCTGGGCTCGGGTGCGGCGCTCATGATTGCTCCCATGGGGCAGAGTCTCGTCTCCGCAACCAGCGTACCCAGCCCGTACGACAATGCCGCCGCCCAAACGAATGAGCGACGGCATCAGCGTTGACCCTGCAAAAAAGGTCACTCCCACTCGATGGTGCCCGGCGGCTTGCTCGTCACGTCGAGCACGACGCGGTTGACGTCGGCGACCTCGTTGGTGATGCGGGTGGAGATCCTGGCGAGGGTCTCGTACGGCAGTCGCGACCAGTCGGCCGTCATGGCGTCCTCGGAGGAGACCGGACGCAGCACGATCGGGTGGCCGTAGGTGCGGCCGTCGCCCTGGACACCGACCGAGCGGACATCGGCGAGCAGGACCACCGGGCACTGCCAGATGTCGCGGTCCAGACCGGCCGCGGTCAGCTCCTCGCGGGCGATGGCGTCGGCCTCGCGGAGCAGGTCGAGCCGCTCCTTGGTGACCTCGCCGACGATGCGGATGCCGAGGCCGGGGCCGGGGAACGGCTGGCGCTGGACGATCTCGTCGGGCAGGCCGAGCTCCTGGCCGACCATCCGGACCTCGTCCTTGAACAGCTGGCGCAGCGGCTCGACGAGCTGGAACTCGATGTCGTCGGGGAGACCGCCGACGTTGTGGTGGGACTTGATGTTGGCGGTGCCGGTGCCGCCGCCGGACTCGACGACGTCCGGGTAGAGCGTGCCCTGGACGAGGAAGGCGACCTCCTCGCCGTCGGCGGCGCCCTCGGCGACGAGCTCGGCCTGGGCCTGCTCGAAGACGCGGATGAACTCCCGGCCGATGATCTTACGCTTCTGCTCGGGATCGGAGACCCCGGCCAGCGCGTTCAGGAACCGCTCCTCGGCGTCGACGACCTTCAGCTGGACGCCGGTGGAGGCCACGAAGTCCTTCTCGACCTGCTCGCTCTCACCCTTGCGCATCAGACCGTGGTCGACGTAGACGCAGGTCAGCTGGGAGCCGATGGCCTTCTGCACGAGTGCGGCGGCGACCGCGGAGTCCACACCGCCGGACAGTCCGCAGATGGCACGCTTGGTGCCGACCTGCTCACGGATCAGCGCGATCTGCTCCTCGACCACGTTGGTCGTGGTCCAGGTCGGCTCGATGCCGGCGCCGCGGTAGAGGAAGTGCTCCAGGACCTGCTGGCCGTGCATGGAGTGCAGGACCTCGGGGTGGTACTGGACGCCGTAGAGCTTCTTCTCGTCGTTCTCGAAGGCGGCGACCGGTACGACGTCCGTGGACGCGGTGACCGTGAAGCCCTCGGGGGCGGCGGAGCAGGCGTCGCCGTGCGACATCCAGACCGACTGCTCGGCGGGGGTGCCCTCGAAGAGCGTGGAGCCGGACTTGGAGACGGTGAGCGGGGTACGGCCGTACTCACGGGCACCGTTGTCGTCGACGGTGCCGCCGAGCGTGGTGGCCATCAGCTGGAAGCCGTAGCACATGCCGAAGACCGGGACACCGGCCTCGAAGATCGCCCGGTCCAGGGAGGGCGCGCCCTGCGCATACACCGAGGAGGGGCCGCCGGACAGGATGATCGCCCGGGGGTTCTTGGCCAGCATCTCGGCCACCGGCATCGTGGACGGGACGATCTCGCTGTAGACCCGGGCCTCACGGACGCGTCGGGCGATGAGCTGGGCGTACTGCGCCCCGAAGTCGACAACGAGGACCACGTCGGTGGCGATGTCGGGGGCGGCGGGGGGTGCTGCTGGCACGAGGCGGCCTTCCGGCGGTGAAGGGGGGTCGGTTTTGTCGATTCTACCGGGGTTGCGAAGGCGGGCGTCGTCACGCCCGGACGGGGGTGCGGGAAGCGCGGGCCCCGGGCCCTCGGCCCGCGGGTGTCTCAGCATCCGGGCCCCGTGTTGGTCCGGATGCGCGGCGGGGCCATACTGAGAACATGCGTCAGCACACGACCTTCGTCTTTACCTATGGCATCCGGCCCGCCGGCTGCCATGGTCGTGCTGCTTGATCCACTGACAAGCAACGTTCCAGGCGCCCCGGGCCGAAAGGCCCGGGGCGTTCTGTCGTTCCGGACCGGTCGGCTTCGGGGGGCCGCATCCCATGAGGAGTCACCGTCATGACCAGCACCGCCTCCGCGAAGACCGCCGCCGCCCCCGCGAAGACCGCCGCCGAGAAGACCGGCGCGCACACCGAGGAGGCCGCCGCGCTGATCGGCGGCGCGAGGTCCCGCATCGACGCCCTCGACGACCGGATCATCGGGCTCGTCCAGGAGCGGATGGCCGTCTCGGCGGTCATCCAGGAGGCACGGATCACCTCCGGCGGCCGGCGGATCAATCTCTCCCGCGAGATGGAGATCCTCGGCCAGTACCGGGACGCGCTCGGGAAGCCCGGCACCTCCCTCGCCATGACGCTGCTGGAGCTCTGCCGCGGCCGGGCCTGACGCCCCGCGGCCCGGGTGTCCGGGCGTATCCCAGTTCGCCAGTTCGGGCCGACTCTCACCCGTACGGCGCGTGACCGGGTCAGCCGCGGCTTCGTTGGTCCCGGTGTCCGTGCCAGCCAGGGGCGGCTTTGGAAGGAACCACGCGTGGCTCCGCTGGAGCGTGTGGCGTACTGCAGGGTACGCCGTGGGACCGCGCCCCAGCGTGCGTGACCGGTCGGCAGGGGACAGCAGCCCGGTCACCCCAAGAACGGTCGGCTCCGGGGACGCCCGGAGCCGACCGTATCCGGGCGGAACGGTCCGCGTGGGGCAGCCCGTCCGGCTCGGCGCCGACACCGCGCCCCGGCACTGATTCACGCAGGGCCCCCGTGGACCGGTTCCCGGTCCGCAGGGGCCCTTGCTCATGCCACCTCCTGCGCCTCCTGCGCACCTCTTGCACCGTGCGCCTCTCCGTCCGGACGCCTCGCGCACCGCGCACCACCCGTGCGTGGCACACCGTGGTCGGCCGACGCACGGAGAGAGATGTGAGTGGCGTCACATAAAAGTTCTGTGAGTATCCGGACAACCATTGCGCCGGACCGCGGGTCAATCATGCGGAACCACCGGCCCCGCCTGTGACCCTCACGGCTGGCCCGTCCCGATATCCGTACTGCTCACAGCGGTACGCCGGACTGCTGAGGTCTTCATGAAGCTTCGCCGCACCATGGCGCTCGCCGCCGCCACGGCCGTCATCGCGCCGGCCGCGATCCTGGCCGCCCCGGCCGCGTTCGCCGACTCGGCGGACGGGACCACCGTCGCCGAGAGCTCCACCACCCCCGAGCCGAGCGGCTCCGCGTCCCCGGAGACCGACCCGTCGGCCACCGAGTCCCCCTCGGCGCCCGCCGAGGGGTCCGGTGAGCCTGGCTTGAGCGAGACGGCCGAGGCCACCGGAAGCACCTCTCCGGCCCCGGACCTGGTCACCAGTGCGTCCCCGAGCGCTTCGGCGAGCGCGTCCACGTCGCCGTCCGCGTCCCCGTCCGAGGACCCCGAGCCGACGGAGTGCGCCAAGTCCGACCTGGACATCTCCATCAACGGCCTGCCCGGCAAGATCGCCCGGGGCAGTGGCTGGCACACGTTCAAGATGAACGTCTACAACGCGTCGAAGTCCACCGTGAAGGAGATCGACTACTTCGCGGGCGCCGCCTCCGACAAGAACGGCGACGACCTCTTCAAGTCCAAGCACGTCAGTCTCCAGGCCCTCGACACGGACACCGGCACGTGGGAGGAGCTCAGCGAGGACGGCCGCGCGGTCGGCTACGTCGGCCGGTCCGACGAGATCCGCGGGGGCTACGAGGTCGACATCCCGCTGCGCATCAACGTGAAGGCGAGCGCCCCCATCGGCGCCGGCTTCACCCTCGGTGCCGGTCTCTACGTGGGCGACAAGGACTGCGCGGGCGTCAGCGACGTCGCGTACAAGTTCAAGATCGTGAACTCCGGGGAGAGCGGTTCGAAGCCGCAGACCGGCGGCAGCGCTCCGGTGCCGTCCACCAAGCCGGCCGACAACCCGACGGGCAAGGTCTCCGGCACGCTGGCGGAGACCGGTTCGTCCTCCGCGGTGCCGGTGTTCGCCACCGCGGGCGGTGCGGCCGTAGTGCTCGGCGCGGGCGCGATGTTCATCGTGCGGCGCCGCAGGAACGGTGACGCGGCCGCGTAAGAGCCTGTCGGGCGGCCGACAGGCTCTGAGGCGCTTCGTCACCGTCGGCGTGGGGGCTGCACTCGGAGGGGGGTGCAGCCCCTTTGCGCTGTCCCGGTCCGCCGCCGTCGGCGCTACGGCTTCTTCTTCGGCGGGACGGTCGGCAACCCGAGGAACGGCAGCCTCAGTGCGCCGAAGGCCTCCTTCGGCACCGCCGGCGCCTTCGGCTCGACGGCGGCCAGCCGTTCGTAGGCCTCGCCCTGTGCCGGGCGCGGGTCCGCCTCACCCTTGTTGGGCCAGAAGGACATCGCCCGCTCGGCCTGAGCGGTGATGGTGAGCGACGGGTTGACGCCGAGGTTCGCGGAGACCGCCGAACCGTCCACCACCGAGATGCCGGGGTGCCCGTAGAGCCGGTGGTACGGGTCGATGACCCCCTCCTCGGCGCTCGCGCCGATGGGGCAGCCGCCGAGGAAGTGCGCGGTGAGCGGAGTGCCCATCAGCTCACCGATGTTCGAACCGGCGAAGCCGTTGATCTCGTCAGCCAGCAGCGTGGCGCTGCGCGTCGCCTCCTCGATCTGTGTGGGGTTGGGCGCGCCGTGCCCCTGCCGGGCGGTGAGCAGGCCCTTTCCGATGCCGCCGGATCTGCGGTACGTCGTCAGGGAGTTGTCCAGCGACTGCATGACGAGCCCGATGATGGTCCGCTCCGACCAGCGCCGGTTGGAGAGCGAGCGCACGGCGAGCGTCGGATGCTTGGCCATGCTGCCGAGCCAGCCCAGCACCCGGTGTCCGCCGTACGGCACCTGAAGGATGGACAGCGCGCCCATGGCGTTGGAACCCTTGCCGTAGCGGACCGGCTCGATGTGGGTGTTCCCGTCGGGGTGGATCGATGACGTGATCGCGACGCCCCGGCTGAAGTCGGCCTTCGCGGTGCCGTGCTTCTTGCGGTAGCGCCGGTCGCTGGTCTGCGAGCCGACGAGCGCCTCGGAGTTGGTACGGGTCAGCTCGCCGAGCCGGGCCGAGAGCCGGGGCAGCAGACCGCGGTCCTTCATGGTGTGCAGCAGGGTCTGCGTTCCGTACGTGCCCGCCGCGACCACCACCTCGCGGGCGCGCAGCCGCGTCGGCTTCGCCTTCCTGCGGCGGTCGGTGGGGACGGTGGTGACGCGGTGGCCGCCCTCCGGATGATCCGTGATCGCGACGACGGAGGTCATCGGGTGGATGACGGCTCCGGCCTTCTCGGCGAGGTGGAGGTAGTTCTCGTTGAGGGTGTTCTTCGCGCCGTGGCGGCAGCCCGTCATGCATTCACCGCACTCGGTGCAGGCCTTGCGGGCGGGGCCCGCGCCGCCGAAATACGGGTCGGCGACCGTGCCGCCGGGCTTCGCCCTCGCCGTGCCATCGGCGTCCTCGCCGTCGCCGAAGAAGACGCCGACCGGGGCGAGATGGAAGGTGTCGCCGACGCCCATCGCCTGCGCGGCCGCCTTCAGATGGACGTCGGATGGGGTCGTCGTCGGGTTGAGCCGGACCCCGAGCATCCGCGTGGCCTGGTCGTAGTACGGCTTCAGCTCGTCCTGCCAGTCGGTGATGGACGCCCACTGCCGGTCCTCGAAGAACGGCGCGGGGGGTACGTACAGCGTGTTGGCGTAGTTGAGCGAGCCGCCGCCGACCCCCGCACCGGCCAGCACCATCACCTTGCCGAGCAGATGCACGCGCTGGATGCCGTAGAGCCCGAGGGCCGGGGCCCACAGGTAGTTCTTGAGGTCCCAGGAGTTCTTGGGGAGGGTCCCGGGGGTGAAGCGGCGGCCCGCCTCCAGCACCCCGACCCGGTAGCCCTTCTCGGTCAGCCGCAGGGCCGACACCGCACCGCCGAAGCCCGAGCCGACGACCAGGACGTCGTAGTCGTACGCAGCGTCGTCGGCCGGTCCGGGGGAGACGGGCCGATTCTGGGCAGGGCTGCCCTGGGGCATGACTCTCCTCGGTACGAAAAGGACAGAAGGTGCTGCGGTGCTGGGGAGTCAGCGCAGACGGAACGCCTTCATCGCCTTCAGGCTGCGGGTCATGAACGCCGCGTACTTCTCGTCGTCCATGCCGAAGACCGGGGCAAGCGGAATCAGCCGTTGCTGGGCGACGGTCTGCGCCTCGGTGTACTTGAGGATGCCCTCGGAGCCGTGCCGCCGGCCGAGACCGGAGTCCTTCATGCCGCCCATCGGGGACTGCACGCTGCCGTACGCCGGGGCGTACCCCTCGTTGATGTTGACCGTGCCGGTCCGCAGCCGGGCGGCGACCTGGTGGCCCCGCTTGGAGTTCTTGGTCCAGACGCTCGAATTCAGGCCGTACGGGGTGGCGTTGGCGAGGGCGACGACCTCGTCCTCGTCGGTGAAGCGGTAGAGGGAGACGACCGGGCCGAAGGTCTCCTCGTTACAGACGGCCATCGGCGCCTCGACGCCGTCGAGGATGGTCGGCTCGTAGAAGAGCGGGCCGATGTCGGGGCGGGCGACGCCGCCCGCGACGAGCGTGGCGCCCTTCTCGACGGCCTCCGCGACATGCCGGGTGACCGTCTCCAGCTGGCGCTCGCCGACCAGGGAGCCCATGTCGGCCCCGTAGGCGAGGGAGTTGCCGAGCCGCATGGCCTTCGTACGGGCGGCGAAGCGGGCCACGAATTCGTCGGCGACCGACTCGTGGACGTACAGCCGCTCGATGGAGATGCAGAGCTGGCCCGCGGAGGAGAAGCAGGCGCGGACGGCGCCCGCGGCGGCCTTCTCCACGTCGGCGTCCTCCAGGACCAGCATGGCGTTCTTGCCGCCGAGCTCCAGCGAGACCCCGACGAGCCGGGCCGCCGCACCCTGCGCGACCTCGCGGCCGGTGCGGGTGGAACCCGTGAACGAGACGTAGTCGGCGTGCTTGACGACCTCGGGGCCGACGACCGGTCCGTCACCGAGGACCACCTGGAAGACCTCGGCGGGCAGCCCGGCCTCGATCAGCAGGTCCCGGGCCCACAGCGCGGTCAGCGCGGTCTCCGTGTCGGGCTTCATCACAACGGCGTTGCCGGAGACGAACGCGGGCAGCGCGTCACCGACGGACAGCTCCAAGGGGTAGTTCCACGGCGCGATCTGGCCGACCACGCCGCGCGGCTGACGCAGCTCGGTGACCTTCGTGAGCGTCGGCACGACTCCGGTGTGCCGCTTGGGCTTCAGGTACGAGGCGGCCGTGCGCCCGTAGTGGCGGGCCGCGACGGCGACGGCCTGCACCTCCTCGTGGGCGTGCAGCCGGGCCTTGCCGGTCTCCAGCTGGATGAGGTCGAGCACCTCGGCCTGGCGGCCGAGCACGAGGTCGTGGAAGCGGAGCAGAACGGCCGCCCTGGCGCGGACGGGGGTCGCGGCCCAGGCGGGCTGCGCGGCACGGGCCCGCTCGAAGGCCGTCGCCACGTCCTCGGGAGTGGACTCGGGCAGATCGGCCAGCTTCTCCCCGGTGAAGGGGGTGTGGTTGGCCGTGCGGCCGGAGCCGACGACGCCGCGGGTCAGCTGGGCGATCACCTCGGGCGTCACCACGTCGGCGGCGGTGCGCACGCCCGCGGGGGCGGCGGCCACGGGGTTGGTGCCGACCGGGGCGGAGGAGGTGGACGTGGAGGCCTGCGAGTCCGTCATGAGGGCGAGAGTACGTCCAGCCGCACGCTTTGGGTACCCGTGAGTAACGGGTTTTCACACTCCCCACAAACAAGCCAGTGATCACTGGCAACAAAGCCCCTGATCAGGACCCCTGCGGTCGTCGGCACGATCCGGTGGGCCTCAGTCGGAGTCGTCGGGCGCCTGCCATCCGCGCAGTATCGTGTCGAACTGCTCCCGCGTGGTGTCCCAGTCCGACGCCGGACCCGTCATGTACATCGCGTACTCCGGACCGCTGTCCTCCCCGAAGTACATCTGCTCGATCGCGTGGCGCGGCCCCGGATGGGTCTTGGTCTCGGTCCAGGTGAACTCCCAGAGCGAGCCCGCCCGGTCGCGGTACGTGTTGGAATGCAGCGTCCTGCGCTCGTACCGGGGCAGCCGCTTGGCCAGCTGCTTCTCCAGGTTCAGCATGTGCATGTACGAGTTCTCGAAGTCCGGCGCCGGGTCGACGCTGATCCGGATGTAGTGCACCCCGTTGTCCGGCGTGTAGTCGATCTGGTTGCGGTCCGCCCGGCGCTCCCAGCCGATGGGCACGATCAGGCGGAACCCCTCGGGGTCGTTCACCCGGTGCCAGCCCTTGGGTATGCCGTTGACCGGGCGATCGGGCTTCGGCGCCGACGGAGTGCCGAGCGTCCTGGGGGCCGTGGGGGTCTCGCTCGCACGGGTGCCCGTGCCGCCGCGCCCGGCGGAGTTCTCCGCGCGGTCGCCGTACTTCATCGCGGCGAGCCCTGCGCCGCCGCCGACCAGCGCGGCGGCGGCGATGACCAGGACCGTCGTACGCCACCGGCCGCCGCTGCGCCGGGTCACCGCAGGCGACACCGGGCCCGCGGTGGAACCGGCCGCCGGATGGGGCAGTTGGGCCGTGCTTGCCGCACCCGCCCCGGACTCGGCGTCCAGCGTGCGCAGCACCTCGTCGGGGACGCGCTGCGTCGGTACGTACGCCTGCGCGGCCCGCGGTTCGCGGCCCTCCATGGCCTCCAGCAGCATCCGTTCCGCCTCCGCCGCCGACGGCCTGTCGTCGGGGTCCTTGCGGAGCAGCGCGGTGATCACGGGGCCGAGCGGGCCCGCCTTCCCGGGCGGCGGCGGTTCCTCGGTGACGACGGCCTGCATGGTGGAGATCGGGGACGTACGGCGGAACGGCGAGCGCCCCTCGACCGCGGTGTAGAGCGTGGCGCCGAGCGACCACAGGTCGGACGCGGGGCCCGGATCGCCGCCGCGTACCCGTTCGGGCGCCAGATAGTCGATGGAGCCGACCAGTTCACCGGTCCTGGTGATGGTCGAGTCGCCCTCTATCGCCGCGATCCCGAAGTCGGTGAGCAGCACCTGGCCGTCCCTGGCCAGAAGGACGTTGCCGGGCTTCACGTCCCGGTGCAGGACCCCCGCGCCGTGTGCGGCGCGCAGGGCTCCCAGCACATGAAGTCCGATCCTGGCGGCCTCGCGCGGCTCGATCTCGCCGGACTCCTTGGCCTCGTCGGCGAGTGACGGACCGTCGACGTACTGCATGACGATCCAGGGCCGGTTGTCGTACTCGATCACGTCATGCACCGTGACCACGCCCGGGTGCGTGATCCGGGCCGCCGCGCGGGCCTCCTTCTGCGTGCGTGCGTGCAGCACGACCCGGTCGGCCTCGGCGACGTACAGCCCGGCCGTCAGCTCCTTGACCGCGACCGTGCGGTGCAGCACCTCGTCGTGGGCCCGCCAGACCTTGCCCATGCCGCCACGTCCGAGAACTTCACCGAGCCGGTACCTTCCGGCCAGCACCAGTCCCGCGTCCGTGCCTTGTGATCGATCCACGTTTCCCCGCCCCGTTCCTTCGGAGGCCAGATTACGGAGAGGGTGCACGGCCACGGAACCTCGCCTCCCCCACGAGACCGCACTGTGATGCTTGTCGCTCTGCCGTCGTCCGGCCGCGTGGTCGGGATGTTTCAGTGCGTCACACGGTAGGACGCGATGGCTTGTTCGTAGATGTCCGAAACCTTGTCGCGCCTGTTCTCCGGGCCGATGGCCTGGAGAATGTGGTAGCGGCCGTCGACGATCATCGCGAGGTTACGGGCGTACACCTCACGGCCGGAGGCGTCCTGCCAGGTGAACTGGCCCTCGGCCATGGCCTGCCGGCCGACGTCGATCCGGCGCAGCCCGCTCGATCCCGACCAGCTGGAGTCGCGGAAGGGCCGCAACTCCAGTTCCTTCTCGGCCTGGTAGACGAGGGGGTCGTCGCCATTGGCCTTGACGGTGTCGCGTCCGGGGACGACCAGCAGGCTGAATCCGTCGCTGTCGTAATGGATCTGACGGTCCGCGTTGGCGGGGCTGCGCTGCCAGCCCTTGGGCACCGCGACCTCGAACCCCTCCGGGTCCTTGCGCAGGGCGTAGCCGGGAGCGAGCGCGACGGCGGAGCGGCTGGTCTGCGGCTGCTGGGCGCCGGGGGGCTGTGTGGAGGACTGCCCGCCGGTCCCGCCGTCGCCGGGCTCCGGTGAGCCGGACGCCGACGACGCCTGGCCCGAGGAGCGGGCGCCGGAGTCGCTGTCCGCCTTGGGCATGAACAGCACCGCGTACGCGATGGCTGCGACCAGGGCCAGCAGGATCAGCACCAGCAGCAGCCGGCCCAGCCGTCGCGGTGCCCGCCCCTCGCCCTGCCGGGGGTCGGGCGGCGGGGTGCGCAGCGCCTTGGGGCCCTTGGGCTCACGCGGTGCTCTGGGCTCTCTCTCCGGTCCGGGCCTGTCGCGCCGGTCGGCCTTCTCCTTGGTGTGGCGGTGGCGGCCGTGGGCCGAGCCCTGGCCGAAGCGGCGCCTGCGGACCAGCTCGCCACGGCGGCGCACGATGGGAAGCCGGGCGCTGTCGGCGGACGGCAGTGGTACGACGTCCAGACCGGCCTCGGGCTCGGGCGCCGACCGCACGAGGGAACGCAGCCAGCCGCTCAGCTCCTCGAAGTCCGGCCGCTCGGTGGGGTCCTGGCGCAGCAGCGACTCGACGACGGGGCGCAGCGGACCGCACTCCTCGGCGAAGGCGGGCGGCTCCCCGCACACCATCTGGACCAGTTCCGCCGCGTTCTCCTCGGGGTACGGCGCGTGGCCCTGGACGGCGCGGTAGAGCAGCGCGCCCAGTGCCCAGAGGTCGGTGGCGGGGCCGATCGGCGGCGCCAGCTGCCAGTTCTCGTGCACGGGGCCCGCCTGTTCGGGCGCCCAGCGCTCGGTGACCGCGCCGACGAGGGAGATCCGGGTCTGCCGGGCGCGCTCGGCGGCGAGGGTGGTGGTGGGGCCGCGATAGGCGGGGCCCGAACCCTCGCCCGCGACGCCGTCGTCCCAGCGGCCCGGCTGCTGTCGCTGCGGGGAGGGATGCGTCGGCAGCGCCGGGGAGTTGCCGTGGCGCCGGGCGTCGGCGCGCAGGGCGTCCTCGCCCGAGCCTCCGGCCGGGACGGGACGTCCGGAGCCGGGGCCGTCGCTCCAGGTGCCGGTGAGGTGCAGCCGCCGGCCGGGGGGCGCCTGGTCGTCGTCCCCGTAGCCGTCGTCGTTGTCGTCGTCCTCGTCGTTGTCGTCGTACGGGTCGTCGTCGTACGGGTCGTGCTCGTGCGGGTCCTCGGCGTACGGGCCCTTGGCGTAGGGGTCCTCGTCGGCCCGGTTCCAGGGGCCGGTCGGCTGCGGGCGGCTGTCCTGGGCGGACGGTCCCGTGTCCTGCTGCCGCGCGGCGCGCTGCACCGGGATGCTGCCGGTGTCCTCCGCCTCGCCCGCCCCGGCCCGGCGCTGGTCCTCGCCTACCCGGGCGGCGGCGCGGGCGCCCGCGCCGTAGGCGGCGATGGCTCCGGCGCGCTCGGCCCGCGACCGCGCGGCGCTTCCCGTTCCAGGGGCGGGCGCGGGAAGGGCGGGATTCACCGGCCGCGGCACGGCCTCCAGTTCGCCCGGCGCACTGCCCCGCACATCGCCGTGGAGGTCGTCGCCGGACCGGTCGCCAAGGTACGCATCATCGGCGTGCGCCCCGTCATCGCCGTACGGGTCGCCCGTGGTGCGGCCCGTCCCGATCGCCGCCGGGCCACGCGAAGCCGGCACCTCGGCCGGAGGGACGGGCGGGGGCGACGGGGGCAGCGGAGGCGGTGCGTACGGCCCGGCCGGGCCCGTCCCGACCGCCGGGCGGCCGAAGGCGATCTCGTCCCCGTCGTCGGGCTGCGGCGTCGGGACGTACCCGCAGAGCGCCTCCTGCGCCGCGCCGGTCGCCAGACCGGTCAGCACGACGCGGCCGTCGTCGCAGATCAGCACCGTGCGGACGGTGATGTTCCGGTGGGTCCAGCCATGGGCGTGCAGCACCCGAAGCGCCGTCAGCACGTCGGAGCCGATCTCGGCGGCCCGGAAGGGGTCGAGGGGCCGCTCCGCGAGCAGGGCGGCGAGCGGGCGGGCCATGACGAATTCGCTCACGATCCAGAGCGAGCCGGCCTCGGCGAACACGTCGAAGACCTGGTCGAGCCGGGGGTGGTCGGGGACCTGGGCCGCCGCCTGCGCGGCCTCGATGGCGCGCCGGACCGCCGGGTCCGTGGACCGTCGCACCGCGTGCCCCGTGACGCGCCGGGCCGTCGGCACCGGGCCGTCGGCGTCGAGCACCTCGGCGTCCACCACTTCGGGCAACGGCACCTGCCGGATCAGGACTTCCTGCCCGCTGTAGGTGTCGAACGCCCGGGTCTCGACCAGTTCGTACTCGTCGGACGGGGGCAGCGGAAGGCGGTAGCGGTCGGCAAGCACCCGACCCGCGTAGTCGTCCACGACGCCTCCCCAGAGCGCGCTGTCCCCCGGTCACGGAACCCGTATGAATCCATCAATTGCGCTCACTCACCGAGCAATTGATCCGCCGTTCCGGCTGCGTACGGTCTTCAGGCTCTCACGATACGTGGCAAGTGCCGGGCGCGCGCCGGGGTCGGTGCATCCCGGCCCTTTTCACCCATCGGTCAGTCGGTGGGCGCGAACGTGTCGAACGCCGTCTTGCGCAGCGTCCGGCACTCCTTGCCGTCCCACTCGTCCGCCTTGCAGCTGATCATGATCGCGTAGCCATGAGTGGCGTCGACCTTGAAGCCCCTGTTCAGCACCCGGATCCGCTGCCCCTGCTGGGTGCGCTCGAACTGCCAGTCGGCGACGGTCGGGTAGCCGTTGTACTGGACCTTTTTCACGCCGAGGTGGTGGTAGCCGTTGCTGCTGGCCTCGACACCGCCCTTCGCGGCGTTCCAGGCCGCGGCGGCGTCGCCGCCGGGCGAATCGGTGTAGTCGACCTGGAGGCGCGGGAAGCCCCCGTCGGCATTGAAGATGCCACCGGAGTTGCTCCCGGACGTGTGGTCGAGCCGGAAGTCCTCGGGCATCGCAATGGTGAAGTGGAACTGCTTGTTCGTGATGGTTCCGTATCCGCCGGGCAGTGCGTCGCCCTTGGCGCCCGGGTCGTCCCCCTTGGAACCGTCCGACCCCTTGCCCGAGTCGTCGCCCTTGCCCTGGTCCTGATGGCCGCCCTGGTCCTGGGCCTTGCCGCCGCCGCTGTCGGTGTCCGTGGCGCTGCCGGTCGCAGAGGGCCCGGCCGAGGCCGACGTGTCGTCCTTGCCGCTGCCGCCGCCCGCGTTGTTCTTGTCGTCCCCGCCGAGAGTGAGCGCGAGGACCGTGCCGATCACGGCGAGCACGATCACGGCCGCGATGATCGCCAGGGTGCGGCGCGGCACCACGTCCGTGAGGGACGCGCGGGGCGGGGTGGCCGACGACGTGGCCTGGCGCGGCGGCGGTACGGCGGCGGAGGCCGCGCCCCCGGTCGCCGTGGCCGGCGGCCGGGCAGGCTTCGCGGGGGCCGCGGCGCCGCTCGCCGAGGCGGCCTTCGGGGGCGTCGAGGGCGGGGTCGGCGCGGTGACCGGGGCCGCGGCCGGCGTCCCCTTCGCGCTGCGCACGGAGCGCAGCGCACCGCGCAGCCGGTCCCGTGTGCCCTCGCCCTGCTCGCCGGGGTTCGGGGCCGTCCTGGCGCCGGACGCGGAGGCCTGTCCGGGCAGCGCCATGATCTGGGTGGCCTCGGCGGGCGCGGGCACCACCGGATCCGGCTTCTCGGGGGCGTGGATCACCTCGTCGAGCAGGGCGCGCGCGCCCGCTTCGTCGAGCCGCTGATCGGGATCCTTGGCGAGCAGGCCGTAGATGACCTCCTTCAGCGGACCGGCGTTCTTCGGCGGATCGAGCGGTTCGGTCATCACCGCCGTCAGGGTGGCGATGGCCGACCCCTTGTCGTACGGCGGGGAGCCCTCGACGCTGGCGTAGAGCAGTCCGCCGAGCGACCACAGGTCGGCGGGCGGTCCCGGCTTGTGCCCCCGGGCGCGCTCCGGCGAGATGTACGACGGTGCGCCGACGAGCATGCCCGTCGAGGTGACCGACGGGTCGCCCTCGACCTGGGCGATGCCGAAGTCGGTCAGCACGACCCGGCCGTCCTCGGCGATCAGTACGTTGGACGGCTTCACGTCGCGGTGCAGGATGCCCTCACGGTGCGCAGAGCGCAGCACGTCGAGGATGGCGAGGCCGACCTCGGCGGCGCGCCTGGGCGTCAGTACCCCGTCCTCGCGGATGGCCTCGGCGAGGGACTTGCCCTCGATGAGTTCCATCACGATCCACGGCCGGTCGTCCTCGTCGACCACGTCGAAGACCGTCACGGCGCCGTTGTTGCGGATCCGGGCGATCGCCTTCGCCTCGCGCAGCGTGCGCGTGATGAGACGGCGCTTCTCGTCCTCGTCGATGGCCGAGGGGAACCGCAGCTCCTTGACCGCGACCGTGCGGCCCAGCGTCTCGTCGACGGCACGCCAGACCGTGCCCATACCGCCCCGGCCGAGCACCTCCCCGAGCCGGTAGCGCCCCGCAAGGAGACGTCCGTCCTTGTCCCGTTGGGGCTCCCGTGCCTGCTCCGCCTCCGACATGCGTCCCCTCTGCGATCAACCCGCCCTGGCAGAGCGTTCATTGTCCCTCACCCCGGGACCGGTCATGGTGCCGGGTCCGCGGGCCCGTCATGATGTGGCCGTAGGAAGGGATTCCCTGCCATGTCGATACTCAGGGCGCTGCTCGCCGCCCCGTTGCTGCTGGCGCTGTTCGGCCTCGGAACAGCGACCCTGCCCAGCGAACCACATCTCACGCCCGCGGCCTCCTACCTTCCCCGGCTCGTCGCCGTGGGCGGCGCCCCCACCGCGGCGCTGCTGGCCGACCGCGCTTCATCCGCACCGTACGGCACCTACCGCTCGACGGGCCCCGGTATCCGCAGGGCGGACAGATTCCGGGCCGGCAGCATCACCAAGACCTTCGTCGCCGCCGTCGTGCTCCAACTCGCCCGGGAGGGAAGGCTTCGGCTGTCGGACCCCGTCGAGCGGCTGCTGCCGGGGCTGATCCACGGCAACGGAAACGACGGCCGCCACATCACCCTGCGCGCCCTGCTCAGCCACACCAGCGGCCTCCACGACTACACCGCCGACGCCTCCGCCCGCCCCGTCTCCGCCACCGCGGCGGTCCGTCTCGCCCTGACCCACCGCCCGACGAACGCGCCGGGCCGCTATGCCTACTCCAACACCGATTACGTCGTGCTCGGACTCGTCGTCCGGCGCGTCACCGGACACGACTACGCCACCGAGATCCGCCGCCGCATCATCACCCCCCTCCGCCTCACCGGCACTTCCCTCCCTGGCGCCCGTACCGCGCTGCCCGCCCCGCACGGCCGCGGCTTCACCCGGGACCCGGCCGACGGCCGTCTCCACGACGTCACCGACCTCGACCCGCGCAGGGCGGGCGCGGCCGGGGAGCTGATCTCCACGCTCACCGACCTGAACCGCTTCTACGCGGCCCTGCTGGGCGGGCGCCTCCTCCCGCCCGCCCAGCTGGCGAGACTGCTGGACACCGGCGCCACGCACGGCGTCTACGGTCTGGGCATCTATCCGCAGAAGCTCTCCTGCGGCACCACCGTCTGGGGCCACAACGGCCGCATAGCGGGCAGTTACGTCCGTACCGCCACCACGCGCGACGGCCGGCACACCCTCACATTCCGCGTCGACACGGACACTCTGAACGACGCGGCGGCACTCGAACCGGCGCTGCTCGAAGCGGAGTTCTGCGGTCGCATCCCCCGCGCCTGAGCCCGGCCCCACGAGCCCGGCAGGATCCGGACGGGAGGCCCGGCCCGGCAGGATCCGAGCGGGCGCCCCGGCCGGGCCCGATCCGAGCGGGCGGCCCTACAGCGGCACGATGTCCGGAGCCCCGAGCCGCGCCGCGTCCGCCGTGAGGTCGTCCGGCTGGCGCTGCGACTCCCGCTCCGCCTGCACCCGCTTCTCGTAGTGCTCGACCTCCCGGTCCATCTGCCCGTCGCCCCAGCCCAGCACCGGAGCCATCAGCTTCGCGCAGAGCCGGGCGCTGAGCGTGCCCCGGTCGAAGGTCTCGATGGAGATCCGGGTCCGGCGGGTCAGTACGTCGTCGAGGTGGCGGGCCCCCTCGTGCGAGGCGGCGTAGACGATCTCGGCCTTCAGGTAGTCGTCCGCCGACGGCAGCGGCTCGCCCAGCGTCGGATCGTCGACGATCAGATCGAGGAGTTCCTCGGTCATGGAGCCGTAGCGGTTGAGCAGATGCTCCACCCGGGCGACATGGAGCCCCGTCCGGACCGCGATCCTCGCGCGGGCGTTCCACAGCGCCCGGTATCCCTCCGCCCCCAGCAACGGAATGTCCTCCGTGACGCACTCCGCCACCCGCTGGTCGAGACCGTGCACCGCCTCGTCCACGGCGTCCTTCGCCATCACCCGGTACGTCGTGTACTTGCCGCCCGCCACGACCACGAGGCCCGGCAGCGGATGCGCCACCGTGTGCTCGCGCGAGAGCTTGCTGGTCGCATCCGACTCGCCGGCCAGCAGCGGCCGCAGGCCTGCGTAGACGCCCTGGACGTCGTCCCTGGTCAGCGGCGTGGCCAGGACCGAGTTGACGTGTTCGAGCAGATAGTCGATATCGGCGCTGGACGCCGCCGGATGCGCCTTGTCCAGGTCCCAGTCGGTGTCCGTCGTCCCGACGATCCAGTGGCGTCCCCACGGGATGACGAAGAGGACGGACTTCTCGGTGCGCAGGATCAGACCGGTCGAGGAGTGGATGCGGTCCTTCGGGACGACGAGGTGGATGCCCTTGGACGCCCGGACGTGGAACAGTCCGCGCTCCCCGATCAGCGCCTGGGTGTCATCCGTCCAGACCCCGGTCGCGTTGACCACCTGTTTGGCCCTGACCTCGTACTCCCCGCCCGCCTCGACGTCCTCCACCCGGGCACCGACGACCCGCTCGCCCTCCCGGAGGAAACCGATGACCCGCGCCCGGTTCGCCACCTTGGCGCCGTATCCGGCGGCGGTGCGCACCAGGGTCGCCACATAGCGGGCGTCGTCCATCTGCGCGTCGTAGTACTGCAACGCCCCGACCAGGGCGTCCTTCCTGAGCGCCGGGGCTACCCGCAGGGCGCGGCGGCGGGAGAGATGCCGGTGGACGGGCAGACCGCGGCCGTGCCCCGACGACACCGACATCGCGTCGTAGAGCGCCACACCGGAGCCGGCATAGAGCCGCTCCCAGCCCTTGTGCTGCAGCGGATAGAGGAACGGCACGGGCTTCACCAGGTGCGGGGCCAGCCGCTCCAGGAGCAGCCCGCGCTCCTTCAGGGCCTCCCGGACGAGCGCGAAGTCGAGCATCTCCAGGTACCGCAGCCCGCCGTGGATCAGCTTGCTCGATCTGCTCGATGTGCCCGAGGCCCAGTCGCGCGCCTCGACCAGACCGGTCGAGAGCCCTCTCGTCGCCGCGTCCAGCGCCGTACCGGCGCCGACCACGCCCGCCCCCACGACCAGCACGTCCAGTTCGCGCTCGGCCATCGCGGCGAGCGCCTCGGCGCGCTCCGCGGGTCCCAGTGTCGCTGTCCTCACCGCTGCCTCCCGGGGTAGATCGGGGTGGTCCGGCACGGAACGCGACCCGACCGAGCGGTCGGACGCCCCGCGCCCACCCCTCGATTCTGTCCGCCGCCCACGACTTCGGCCACCGCCTGTGGACAACACCAGGACGACAGGAGCCCGACAATGCGACATATAGGTCATATTTACGCCTAGTCTGACATTGCGCTGTCCCCAGCGGTTGCGCTTTCCGCTCTCTCGGTCCAAGGGAAGGACGGCCCATCGACATGCCCGCAGACCTCGCTGTCATCGGACTCGGCCACCTCGGCCTGCCCCTCGCCCAAGCCGCCGTAGCCGCCGGTGTCCAGACCGTCGGCTACGACACCGACCCACGCGCCTACGCGGAGCTCTCCGCTGGCCACACCCCCGTCGAGGGATCGCTCACCGCCTCGGACGTCCGCCGGATGCTCTCGGGGGGTTTCCGGCCCACCACCAACCCGGCCGAACTGGGCCGGGTCCGTACTGCGGTGATCTGCGCGCCCACCCCGCTCGGCGCCGACCGCACCCTCGACCTCACCGCCGTCGGCGAGGCGAGCCGCGCGCTCGCCGCCCGGCTGCGCCCGCACACCACCGTCCTGCTGGAATCGGCCGTCCAGCCCGGCACCACCGAGAGCTACGTGCTGCCCCTGCTCGAAGAGGGCTCGGGGCTGCGCGCCGGACGCGACTTCCACCTCGCCTACTCCCCCAGCCGCCTCGACCCGGGCAACAGGACCCACGTCTACGCCAACACCCCCAAGGTCATCGGCGGCCTCACCCCCGCCTGCACCGAGTCCGCCGCCGCCTTCTACGGCCGCCTCACCGACAAGGTCGTCCGGGCCCGCGGGCCGCGCGAGGCCGAGATGACGAAGGTCCTGGAGACCAACTTCCGGCACGTCAACATCGCCCTGGTCAACGAGATGGCGGTGCTCTGCCACGACCTCGGCGTGGATCTGTGGGACGTCATCAGGTGTGCCGAGACCAAGCCCTTCGGCTTCCAGCCGTTCCGTCCGGGCCCCGGCGTCGGCGGTCACGGCGTCCCCGTCGACCCGGGCTACCTCCCGTACCACAGCCGCACCCCCGGCCACCCCCTGCGGATGGTCTCGCTCGCCCAGGAGATCAACGACCGGATGCCGCAGTACGTGATCCAGCGCTGCGCCACCCTCCTGAACGAGCACGGCAAGTCCGTACGCGGTGCCCGGGTGCTGCTCCTCGGTGTCACCTACAAGCCGGACCTCGCGGACCAGGAGGCCTCCCCCGCCCGGGAGGTCGCGACCCGGCTGATGGACATGGGCGCCCAGATCGGCTACCACGATCCGCACGTCCTGGACTGGCGGGTACGTGAACTCCCGGTTCCGCGCGCCGACTCGCTGTACGAGGCGGCATCGAGCGCCGATCTCACGGTGCTGCTCCAGCACCACCGTACGTACGATCTGCAGGGCCTCGCGGTGAAGGCCCAGCTCCTCCTGGACACCCGGGGCGCGACCCCGGCGGGGGCCGCACACCGGCTGTAGGAACGGCCTTCCCGGGGATTTCAGTGGGCGATGTCACAGGTGACTGCTAGCCTGCGGCGTCACTTCTCGCACATTCGTGCGCTTCCGTCCCAGGGGGATACCACCATGAGCCAGCCCGTGCCGCCGCCGAACCAGCCGCAGCAGCCGTACGACGTCCAGCCCGGCGGCGGCAACCCGTTCGCCGGCCAGCAGCCCGGCCGGCCCGGTGCCCCCACCGGCAACCCGTTCGCGGACCAGCAGCCCGGCCCCTACGGCCAGCCCGGTCAGCCCGGCGCCGCGTTCGGCGGAGCGCCGCTCTCCCCGCCGGCCCCCGCCCGCGACAACCTGGGCCTCGGCCTGCTGACGGCCGTGGTCACGGCGCTCGTCGCGGCCTTCCTGTACGGCGTCATCGCGGGTGCGATCGAGCGCGAGGTCGGCTACATCGCCATCGGCGTCGGGCTCCTCGTCGGCTTCGCGGCGAGCAAGGTCGGCGGACAGAACCCGGTGCTGCCCGTGGTCAGCGCCGTTCTGTCGGTGGGCGCCGTCTACCTCGGCCAGCTCGTGGGCATCTCGATCATCCTCTCCGACCTGGTCCACCAGTCCGCCTCCAGCCTCTTCCTCGACCGCTTCGACGTGCTGACGAAGGCGTGGAGCGAGGCGGCGGACTTCAAGAGCTACCTCTTCCTGCTGCTCGGTGCCGTAGCCGCGTTCGGTGGCGCCAAGAAGGCCGCGTAACGCCTGCCCGGACACGACAGGAGGCCCGGACCGCGTCTGCGGTCCGGGCCTCCTGCGTGCTGCCGGGCGTACTCAGCGACGGTGCTGCGAGTCCGCCACCGTCACCTCGACGCGCTGGAACTCCTTGAGGTCGCTGTACCCCGTCGTCGCCATCGCCCGGCGCAGCGCACCGAAGATGTTCATCGAGCCGTCGGGGGTGTGCGAAGGACCGGTGAGGACCTCCTCGGTCGTGCCGACGGAGCCCAGGTCCACCAGCTTGCCGCGCGGCACGTCCTCGTGGACGGCCTCCATGCCCCAGTGCCGGCCGCGGCCCGGCGCGTCCGTCGCGCGGGCCAGCGGGGAGCCCATCATCACGGCGTCCGCGCCGCAGGCGATGGCCTTGGGCAGGTCGCCGGACCAGCCGACGCCGCCGTCCGCGATCACGTGCACGTACCGGCCGCCGGACTCGTCCATGTAGTCGCGGCGGGCTCCGGCCACATCGGCGACCGCGGTCGCCATCGGGACCTGGATGCCGAAGACGTTGCGCGTGGTGTGCGCGGCGCCGCCGCCGAAGCCGACGAGGACACCGGCCGCACCGGTCCGCATCAGGTGCAGGGCGGCGGTGTACGTGGCGCAGCCGCCGACGATCACCGGGACGTCCAGCTCGTAGATGAACTGCTTGAGGTTGAGCGGCTCGGCCGCACCGGAGACGTGCTCGGCGGAGACCGTCGTACCGCGGATGACGAAGATGTCCACACCCGCGTCCACGACGGCCTTGGAGAACTGCGCGGTGCGCTGCGGGGACAGCGCGGCGGCGGTGACGACGCCGGAGTCGCGCACCTCCTTGATGCGCCGGCCGATCAGCTCCTCCTGGATGGGGGCGGAGTAGATCTCCTGGAGGCGGCGGGTCGCCGACTCGACGGGCATCTCGGCGATCTCGTCGAGCAGCGGCTGCGGATCGGCGTGCCGGGTCCACAGGCCCTCAAGGTTGAGAACACCGAGGCCACCCAGCTCACCGATGCGGATCGCGGTCTGCGGGGACACCACGGAGTCCATGGGAGCCGCCAGGAACGGCAGCTCGAAACGGTAGGCGTCGATCTGCCAGGCGATCGAGACCTCCTTCGGGTCGCGGGTACGGCGGCTCGGAACGACGGCGATGTCGTCGAATGCGTACGCCCGGCGGCCGCGCTTGCCGCGCCCGATCTCGATCTCAGTCACGATGGTGTGGCCTTTCCCTCTATGTCTGCGCTGTCCAGTATCCCCGACACACGACTGAGGGGCGGTCCCGGGAACCCCGGGCCGCCCCTCAGCTGCGCTGACGCGTTACTTCCTGCTGTAGTTCGGCGCTTCGACCGTCATCTGGATGTCGTGCGGGTGGCTCTCCTTGAGCCCCGCCGAGGTGATCCGGACGAACCGGCCGTTGGCCTGGAGCTCCGGTACGGTACGCCCGCCGACGTAGAACATCGACTGGCGCAGGCCGCCGGTGAGCTGGTGGACGACCGCCGAGAGCGGGCCGCGGTAGGGGACCTGGCCCTCGATGCCCTCGGGGACCAGCTTCTCGTCGGAGGCGACGCCCTCCTGGAAGTAGCGGTCCTTGGAGAAGGACTTGCGGTCGCCACGGGTCTGCATCGCGGCGAGCGAACCCATGCCGCGGTACGACTTGAACTGCTTGCCGTTGATGAAGAGCAGCTCGCCCGGGGACTCCTCGCAGCCCGCCAGCAGCGAGCCGAGCATCACGGTGTCCGCGCCGGCCACCAGGGCCTTGGCGATGTCGCCGGAGTACTGCAGGCCGCCGTCGCCGATGACCGGGACGCCGGCCGCCTTGGCGGCGAGCGAGGCCTCGTAGATGGCGGTGACCTGCGGGACGCCGATGCCTGCGACGACACGGGTGGTGCAGATGGAGCCGGGGCCGACGCCGACCTTGATGCCGTCGGCACCGGCGTCGATCAGCGACTGGGCGCCGTCACGGGTGGCGATGTTGCCGCCGATGACGTCGACGCCGGAGGCGTTCGACTTGATCTTGGCGACCATGTCGCCGACCAGCCGGGAGTGACCGTGGGCGGTGTCGACGACGATGAAGTCGACGCCCGCCTCGATGAGCGCCTGGGCCCGCTCGAAGGCGTCGCCCGCGACCCCGACGGCCGCGCCGACCAGCAGCCGGCCTTCCTTGTCCTTGGCGGCGTTCGGGTACTGCTCGGCCTTGACGAAGTCCTTGACGGTGATGAGGCCCTTGAGGACCCCCGCGTCGTCGACCAGCGGAAGCTTCTCGATCTTGTGGCGGCGCAGCAGTTCCATGGCGTCCACGCCGGAGATGCCGACCTTGCCGGTGACCAGCGGCATCGGCGTCATGACCTCGCGCACCTGGCGCGTACGGTCCGACTCGAAGGCCATGTCACGGTTGGTGACGATGCCGAGCAGCTTGCCCGCGGCATCCGTGACCGGGACGCCGCTGATGCGGAACTTGGCGCACAGCTCGTCGGCGTCGCGCAGCGTCGCGTCCGGGTGCACCGTGATCGGGTCGGTCACCATGCCGGACTCGGAGCGCTTGACCAGGTCGACCTGGTTGGCCTGGTCGGCGATGGAGAGGTTGCGGTGCAGCACACCGGCGCCGCCCTGCCGGGCCATGGCGATCGCCATGCGGGCCTCGGTGACCTTGTCCATCGCGGCGGAGAGCAGCGGGATGTTCACCCGCACGTTCCTGGAGATGTACGAGGAGGTGTCGATCTGGTCGGGCGCCATGTCGGACGCGCCGGGCAGCAGCAGCACGTCGTCGTATGTCAGCCCGAGCGTCGCGAATTTCTCGGGCACTCCGTCGACGTTTGCAGTCATGACACCTTCCCCAAATGGCCTTGATCGGTGCGGATGTCCATGCTAACGGCCTTCGGGGGTGTCTCATTCCACGAGCAAGATCACCTAGAGGTTCTGTAGCTTCGTACGGGCCGCGACGGGAGTCGGCTCACTGCTCCGCGAGGGCCCGCAGCCTGCTCAGCGCCCGGTGCTGGGCGACCCGGACCGCACCCGGTGACATGCCGAGCATCTGTCCGGTCTCCTCCGCGGTCAGGCCGACCGCGACCCGCAGAACGAGCAGCTCGCGCTGGTTGTCCGGGAGGTTGGCGAGAAGCTTCTTGGCCCAGGCGGCATCGCTGCTGAGCAGGGCGCGCTCCTCGGGACCGAGCGAGTCGTCGGGGCGCTCGGGCATCTCGTCGGAGGGCACGGCCGTCGATCCCGGGTGGCGCATGGCGGCCCGTTGGAGGTCGGCGACCTTGTGGCCCGCGATGGCGAAGACGAAGGCTTCGAAGGGTCTGCCGGTGTCCTTGTAGCGCGGCAGCGCCATCAGCACCGCGACACAGACCTCCTGCGCCAGGTCCTCCACGAAGTGGCGGGCATCACCGGGCAACCGGTTCAGCCGGGACCTGCAGTAGCGCAGCGCGAGGGGGTGGACATGGGCCAGCAGATCATGGGTGGCCTGCGCGTCCCCCTCGACAGCACGGTGCACCAGTGCACCGATCACCGTCGTCTCGTCGTCGCGCATCGGACCATGGTGCCTCGGAGCCGCGTCTTCCGCTCCGCCGCGTCCGTAGTTGTGCACCGAAGCGTTATGAGCGGGTGCGCCGGAAGTCATGTCCTGCGCCCTCCCCTTCCGCTCGACCGAATCGTTCCCGAGGAACTCCACGTCTCAAGGATGCGGCATCGGCCGGGAAGCGTCACATGCCGGCGGCGCGGAGGGCACCACCGGCGGCGCGGAGCCCGCCCCGCGCACGTCGGTCAGATCACCCCCGTCCGCCGGTGGGCGGACGGGGGACCGCACGACTGCCGGCCATGGCAGGACCTCAGCGGACCAGGCCCCAGCGGAAGCCGAGCGCGACGGCGTGCGCCCGGTCCGAGGCGCCGAGTTTCTTGAACAGACGCCTGGCGTGCGTCTTCACCGTGTCCTCGGAGAGGAACAGCTCACGGCCGATCTCGGCGTTCGAGCGGCCGTGGCTCATCCCTTCGAGCACCTGGATCTCACGCGCGGTGAGCGTCGGCGCCGCACCCATCTCGGCCGACCGCAGCCGACGCGGGGCGAGCCGCCACGTCGGATCGGCCAGCGCCTGGGTGACGGTGGCCCGCAACTCCGCGCGGGAGGCGTCCTTGTGCAGATAGCCGCGGGCCCCGGCGGCGACCGCGAGCGCGACACCGTCCAGGTCCTCGGCGACGGTCAGCATGATGATCCTGGCGCCGGGATCGGCGGAGAGCAGCCGCCGGACCGTCTCCACACCCCCCAGACCGGGCATGCGTACGTCCATCAGAATCAGATCCGAACGGTCGGCACCCCAGCGGCGGAGGACTTCCTCGCCGTTGGCCGCCGTCGTCACACGCTCGACGCCGGGCACGGTCGCGACCGCGCGACGAAGCGCTTCTCGGGCAAGCGGGGAGTCGTCGCAGACGAGGACGGATGTCATGACCGTCCTCCGCAGCTGATGCGCGTCACCTTGAGCCTCCAGGCTGTTACAAGTCGTCACCTGAGCGGTTGACGCTCTCGGACACCTGCCCGATCGCTTTTTCTGTCAACCGCCTCCGCCCTCTCAACGACGGTCACTCGAAAGAGTTACGGGTCGGACGGCCGGGTTCGGCACTCTACGTGAGGACGCGTGCACAGAGGAGAGCGGCGCGGATCATCCAACAGTCAACCGAAACTCCAGATAAAGATATGCCCCATTTAGCGGGTTTTCTTCCCTTTTGCTGGTGTCTGTGGCTAGATTCGCAATCAGTCATATTTACATCTACTTACACCGTAGATGTAAGTGTCATGAACACGGTCACCAATGGACGACAACGACGATTCCGACACAGCAAGGTTTCGAGGGGACAAGCAATGGCAGATTTCTCCCGCCTTCCCGGACCCAACGCCGATCTGTGGGACTGGCAACTGTTGGCGGCCTGCCGCGGGGTCGACAGCTCGCTGTTCTTCCACCCGGAGGGTGAACGCGGGGCGGCACGAAGCGCCCGCGAGAACTCGGCAAAAGAGGTCTGTATGCGATGCCCGGTGCGTGCCGAGTGCGCGGCCCACGCACTCGCGGTACGAGAACCCTACGGAGTATGGGGCGGACTGACCGAGGACGAGCGCGAGGAGCTCATGGGGCGGGCCCGCAATCGTCTGATCGCGGCGGCGCCGTCGGGCCTTCCGTCCCCGTCGGGGCACGGCTGACGCCGCCCGCCCCGCCCACCAAATAGAAAAACGTTTCCGCACTTCACCCGGCCACGGAGGGGGGCCGGGCCACAGGCAGGCCCCCGTCAGCGTGCGGCGGCCAGGGACAGCCGGTCCAGGGTGGCCGCCACCGCCGGCACCTGGGCCAGGTCGGGCAGGGTCAGGGCGACGATCTCGCGCTCGATGGCCGGTTCCACCGTCACCGTGCGGGCCCCCTTGGGACGCACCGACTCGATCGCCAGCTCCGGCAGTACGGCCACCCCCAGTCCGGCGCCGACGAGACCGACGACCGCCGGGTAGTCGTCGGTGGCGAAGTCGATCCGGGGCGTGAAGCCGGACTCCTCGCAGACCTCCACCAGCTGGCGGCGGCAGCGCGGGCAGCCCGCGATCCACGGCTCCTCGGCCAGTTCGGCGATGCCGACCGCCGCCGAACCGGACAGCCGGTGCCCCTCGGGGACCAGGCCGATCAGCCGGTCGGTGAGCAGCGGGCGCACGACCAGGTCGTCCCACTCGGCGCCGGGGACGCCGTAACGGAACGCCAGCGCGATGTCGCAGTCGCCCTCGCGCAGCATCTCGACCGAGCGCGGCGGCTCGGCCTCGACCAGGGAGACCCGGGTGCCGGGGTGGGCCGCGCGCAGCGCCGCGAGGGCGCCCGGGACCAGCGTGGAGCTGCCACTGGGAAAGGAGACCAGCCGGACCCGGCCGGCCCGCAGTCCGGCGATCGCGGCGACCTCCTCCTCGGCGGCGGTGAGCCCGGCGAGGATGCCGGAGGCGTGCCGGACGAGGGCCTCGCCCGCCTGGGTGAGCCGCATCTCGCGTCCCGTGCGGATCAGCAGGATGGTCCCCGCGGAGGCCTCCAGCACCTTCATCTGCTGGCTCACCGCGGGCTGGGTGCAGCCCAGTTCGCGGGCGGCGGCGGAGAACGAGCCGGTGGCGGCCACGGCGCGCAGGACACGGAGATGACGAGCTTCGATCACGCTTCAACCATAAGCTGCTCTTGGATCGGATGCGAATTATTGCTGTGCATCTTTGGGGCCGGCATGGTTAGCGTTTCCCGCATGAAGCCGATGAAGTTGCTCACCGTGAACGTGGGACGACCCAAGACCGTCGACTACACCGACGCCCCCGGCGGCGCGACCGGGATCGACAAGCAGCCGGTCGACGGCCCGGTACAGGTCACCGACCCCGGCCCCAAGGGCACCGGCGGCAGCGGACTGGCCGGGGACGCGGTGTGCGATCTGCGTCATCACGGCGGCTCCGACCAGGCCGTGTACGCCTTCGCCCGTGAGGAGCTCGACGCCTGGGAGCGGGAGCTCGGCCGGCCGCTGCCCAATGGCGCGTTCGGCGAGAATCTGACGACCAGCGGGCTGGACGTGAGCGGCGCGAAGATCGGCGAGCGCTGGCGGATCGGCCCGGAACTGGTGCTGGAGGTCGCGTCGAGCCGGATTCCGTGCCGTACGTTCGCCGCTCATCTCGACGAGCGCGGCTGGGTCAGGCGGTTCACGCGGGCGGCCGCCCCCGGCGCGTATCTGCGGGTGATCGAGCCGGGCGCGATCCGTGCCGGGGACCCGGTCGAGATCGTGCACCGGCCCGGCCACGACGTCACCGTGGACCTGGAGTTCCGGGCCACGACGACGCGGCGCGAACTGCTCCCGGAGCTGCTCGCGGCGCGCGACACGCTGCATCCCGAGACGCTGGATGCCGCGCTGAAGTACGTGGCGAAGGAGACGGCGGGCGGCTGATCGCAGGGGTGCGCGGGGCACCGGTGCCTGTCCGGCCGTGATCCGCCGGACAGGCACTAACGTGCCGCGTATGACGACTGCACTGATTACGGGCGCGACCGCGGGGATCGGAGCCGCCTTCGCGCGGCGGCTGGCGGCCGACGGGCACAACCTGGTGTTGGTGGCACGCGACACCGAGCGGCTGCGCGAGCAGGCGACCGAGCTGCACGACCGGCACGGCATCGAGGCCGAGGTGCTCCGGGCCGACCTGTCCGAGGACAAGGGGATCGCCGCGGTCGAGGACCGCTTGACGGACCGTCACCAACCGGTCGATCTGCTGGTCAACAACGCCGGGTTCGGCAACAAGGGCCGCTATCTGGACGTGCCCATGGCCGACGAGCTGAACATGCTGAAGGTGCACTGTGAGGCGGTGCTGCGGCTGACCTCGGCGGCCGCGGCCGGGATGCGGGAGCGCGGGCGGGGCGGGGTCGTCAACGTGGCCTCGGTGGCGGCGTTCGTGCCGCGCGGGACGTACGGCGCGTCCAAGGCGTGGGTCGTGCAGTTCACCCAGGGCGCGGCGAAGGACCTGGCGGGTTCGGGGGTGCGGCTGATGGCGCTGTGCCCCGGTTTCGTACGGACGGAGTTCCACCAGCGGGCCGGGATGGGGACCGGCAACATCCCCGGCTGGATGTGGCTCGACGCGGACAAGCTCGTGGCGGCGGCCCTGGTGGACCTGGCGCGCGGCAAGTCGGTCTCGGTGCCGGACCCGCGGTACAAGGCGTTGATGGGGCTCGTGAAGCTGACGCCGCGCGGCCTGCTCGGAGGGGTCACCTCCAAGACAGGCCGCAAGTACGGTCCTCAGTGAGCGGTCGGTTACCGCACTCCCCGGCCCGCGTAGGCGCCGATGTTGGGGGCGCCGGGCTTCAGCACGTTGCCGAAGTAGTCCTTGCCGCCGTTGTTCTCGATGACGGCTCCGGCGGCGAGGGCGGGCGAGCCCGCGCCGAGCCGGAAGTCCGTACGGAGCTTCGGGTCGGCCGTGATGCCACCGGGGTCGGGACGCGTCATGTCGATGCCGTAGAAGGCGTTGTGGTCGAAGGAGAGCCCGGCCGTCGGGTTCTTGAAGGCGTAGCCGCCGGTGCCCTCGCTCACGAAGACGTTGTTGCGGATGGACAGTTCGTGCTGGGTGGTGGCCGGGCTGCCGGCGTCGTCCTGGACGAGGTATCCGGGGATCTGCTCCTTGTTGTGGAAGGTGTTGTTGTGGATCTCCGTGCCGAGGATCGGGCCCCAGCAGTTCTGGATCAGGCGGGCGCCGTCGTCACGGCTCACGTTGTAGCGGGCGACCGTGCCGATGGTCTTTGCGCCGCTGTAGGGGCAGATCAGCAGGAAGCCGCCCTTGTTGTCGTGGCTGTAGTTGTACTGGAAGACCGTGTTCTGCGAGGCACCATCGGCGTCGAAGGACATTCCGTCGTGAGTGTTTCCGCCGCCCGAGACCTCGTTGTACTCGACGGTCGTGTCGTCGGTGTTGAAGGTCCAGATGCCCGCGTTGGCGGAGGGCGAGCGGAGCTGGAAGCCGTCGACCCGGTTGTGGTCGACGCGGGCGCCACTGGTGGTGTCGAGCTTCATGCCGTCGCCGGCCAGGGACTTCAGCGTGTTGTGGTGGACGCGGACTCCGGTGCTGGGCGTCCACTCCCCCGGGTAGACGTTCGGGTCCTGCTGCTGGCCGACCAGATCGCGCTTGGAGAACGTCGACTTGAAGTAGATCCCCTCGCGGTCGACGTCCTCGATGCGGTTGTGCCCGATGTCCAGGCCGTCGTACCAGCTGGCCTTCGCCGTGCCCTCGACCGCGACATGGATCGCGCTGGAGCCGGACACCGTCTTGTAGTCACCGCCGCGCACATCGTGGATGTAGAGGCCGGAGACGTCGAAGCCGCGGGCGACGCCGTAGTCGATGAGGCGGAGGCGGACGCCGTTGCGCTCGCTGCCGGGGTTGTCGGCGTTGGTGATCTCCAGGGCCTTCAGGTGCACGTACTGCGTGTTGGAGAGCAGGACGACATCGTGGGCGCCCGCTCCGTCGAGCCTGGCGCGGGCCGGGCCGTTCCCGTAGTCGGCGATGGTGAACGGGGCGCGGGCGGAGCCGGTGCCCTGCGGGGCGAGGGTGCCGGTGCAGGTGGCGCCGCGCTTGAAGAGCAGCCGGTCGCCGGGTCCGTAGGTGTGCGCATTGGCCTCGGCGAGCGTGGTCCAGGGGTGCTGCTTGCCTCCAGTGGCACCGGCCGGCGCGGCGGCACAGTCGACATGGAAGGTGCGGCCGGCGGGTGCGGCCTGTGCGGCACTCTGACCGGCGACGGTCAGCCCGGCGGCGGCTGTCAGGGCCACGAGCGCCGCGGCGGTGACGCGATGTCTCACAATTCCTCCGTGCGAACAGTCAGTGACGGGACGAGTCGGCATCGCCGGAATCCTGGACTCGGATTGATCGAACGTCAATGGATTGCGTTTGAATGATCGAAACTCCCATCGTTCGATCACGTTGCTCTAGGGTCGGAGAACGGCCCCGGCATCGGCCGGACCGGGGACCGGGCCACACACTGCGAGGGGACTGCCGCTGTGCGCGAAAGTGCTGCTGAACGACATGACCGCCTGCTGGGACTGGTGCGGGAACGGGGCTCGGCCCGGGTCTCGGACCTGGCCTCGCAGCTGGGGGTCTCGCCCGTCACCGTGCGCCGGGACGTGGAGGAGCTGGCCGGCCGGGGCCTGCTCGACCGGGTCCACGGCTCGGTCTCCTGGCCGCAGGACGCCGCCCCCGCGTCGGCCGCGGGGTCCGGCAGCCGCATGGTCCTCGGCATGCTCGCGCCCTCGTCGACGTACTACTTCGCGGAGGTCATCCGCGGGGCCCATGAGGCGGCCGCCCGCGCCGGGGCCCGGCTGATCCTGCGGATCTCCGACTACCGGCCGCAGGAGGACCAGGCCCGCACCGAGGGCCTGCTCTCGGCCGGAGCGGAGGGCCTGCTGGTCGCCCCTGGCTGGCAGCACCCCGGCGATCCGGCCGCGTTCGGCGACTGGATCGCCTCGCTGCCGGTGCCGACCGTCCTGCTGGAGCGCAGGCCCACCGCGGGCTCCCCGCTGGACGGCCTGGACCGGGTCTGCTCGGACCACGCGCACGGGGTGCTGCTCGCCGTGCGCCACCTGGTGGACCTCGGGCACGGGGCGCCGCTGCTGATGGCCCGCGCGGACTCCCCGACCGCCGTCGCGGTGCGGTCCGGGTACGCGGAGGCCCTGGCCCTGCTCGGGCTGGACGCACCGCAGGACGTGATCGAGTCCGTACCGGCGGAACTCGCTCCGGACGCCTTCGAGCAGGCCGTGCAGGCACTGCGCGAGGCGGTCCGCTCGGGCGTGGCGACGGCAGCGCTGATCCACAACGACGTGGACGCGATCCAGGTCGTGCAGCGCCTGGCCGAACTGGGCGTACGGGTGCCGGACGACCTGGCGCTGATCGCCTACGACGACGAGGTGGCCGCGCTCGCGGACACCCCGCTCACCGCGGTGGCGCCGCCCAAGCGCGACGTGGGCCGCCATGCCACGGAACTGCTGGTCGAGCGGCTCGGCCAGGGCGCCGGCACACCCCGGCGCCATCTGACGCTGCTGCCGCAGCTGCGGGTCCGGGACTCGTGCGGGGCGCCCCTCCCGTAGGCCGCGGACGGCGGACGCAGGCACAGACGCAGACGGTGACCTCGGAGCGTGCTCCTGAGCCGGCCTTCCCGCGGTGCTCGCGAACCCCTCACGCAAAGCATTCCACCCACTTCCGTACGCAACTTGTTTGATCTTTTTTCGCTCAATCGCTCTTTCGCTCTTGACTTCGGTCACGGCTGGTCCAAGGATCACGGCCAACGCCAATGTCGTCGCCTGTTCAGGAGCCTCGCTGTGAGCCGCAGTTCGAGCAGAACGTCCCTCGCCGTAGTCGGCGCCGCCACCGCCCTCGCCGTTCTCACGGCCTGTGGCGGCAGCGGCGACGACAAGACCGCCGCCGGAAGCGACGGCAAGCCCGTCAGCATCACCTTCTGGGGCTGGACCAAGGGGTCCAAGGAGGTCGTCGACGCGTTCAACGCCTCGCACAAGAACATCAAGGTGGTCTACGAGGAGATCCCGTCCGGCAACGCGGGCGGCTACGCCAAGATCTCCAACGCGGTCAAGGCGGGCAACGCCCCCGACCTGGTCTCCATCGAGTACCCGCAGCTTCCGGAGTACGTCAGCCAGGGCGCGCTCCAGGACATCGGCCAGTACTTCACCGAGGACATCAGGAAGAAGCTGCTGCCGCAGGCGGTCGAACTGACCACGCTCGGCGGCAAGAACTGGGCTGTCCCGTTCGACGCCTCCCCGCAGTCCTTCTACTACCGCAAGGACCTGTTCAAGAAGTACGGCGTCGAGGTCCCCAAGACCTGGGCCGACTTCCGCAAGGCCGCCGAGAAGGTGAAGAAGGCCGACAAGAACGCCCGCATCGGCACCTTCTTCCCCGACGACCCGACCACGTTCCAGGCGATGGCCTGGCAGGCGGGCGCCCAGTGGTACAAGCCCGAGGGCGACACCTGGAAGGTCAGCACGGCCGACGCGGCCACCAACAAGGTCGCCGACTACTGGCAGGGTCTGCTCGACGACGACCTGATCCGCGCCAACGCCTCGTTCAGCCCCGAGTGGACCAACTCGCTCAAGAACGGCGGCACCGTCGGCTACCTCGGCGCCGCCTGGGGCGCGGGCGTCCTCAAGGGCACGCTGCCCGAGCAGAGCGGCAAGTGGGCCGTCGCCCCGATGCCCAGCTGGGACGGCAAGCCGGCCAGCGGCATGCTCGGCGGCTCCACCTTCGCGGTGACGAAGACCAGCAAGAAGGCCGAGGCCGCGGTCGAGTTCGCCACCTGGATGTCGACCACCGAGGAAGGCATCAAGGCCCGCATCGAGTCCGGCACGTCGAGCGCCTTCCCGGCCGCTGCGGCGCTGCGCCCGGTGGCGAAGAAGTCCTTCGACGCCGGCTTCTACGGCGGCGAGGACATCTACCAGGTGTTCGAGGGCGCCGCCGCGTCCATCGGCCCCGACTGGAACTGGGGCCCGACGACCGGCACCACGAACACCACCATGAAGGACCAGTTCGGCAAGGTCGCGAGCGGTGGCACCACCATCAAGGACGCCGTGAAGGCCGGGCACGACGCCACGGTCGCCGAGCTGAAGAAGCGCGGTCTGAAGGTCGAGGACGCAGGCTGATGAAGCGCGCCCGGACGACCAGAGCCGCCGCCATCCTGCTGGGGCCCTTCTTCGTACTGTTCACCGTGGTCATGGTGCTGCCGATCGGATACGCGGTCTGGCTCAGCCTGTTCACCGAGAAACAGTCCGGCCTGGGCTTCGGCGGCACCGAGACCGTCTTCAGCGGACTCGACAACTACACGGCGGCCCTGGGCGACCGGGCGTTCCGCGAGGGCTTCGGCGTACTCCTCGGATACTGCCTCTTCTACATTCCGCTGCTGCTCATCGGGGCCCTCGCCCTCGCCCTGCTGCTGGACTCCGCGCTGGCCCGCGCCCGCAGGTTCTTCCAGCTCGCGCTCTTCCTGCCACACGCCGTGCCCGGCATCATCGCCGCGCTGATCTGGGTGTACCTCTACACGCCCCAGCTCAGCCCGGTGGTCAGCGCCATGGAGTCCGGCGGCATCGGCTTCGACTTCTTCTCGCCCGAGGGCGCCCTCCCCTCCGTCGTCAACATCGCCCTGTGGGAATGGCTCGGCTACAACATGGTGATCTTCTATGCCGCGTTGCAGGCCATCGACCGCTCCGTACTCGAAGCGGCCACGGTCGACGGGGCCGGAGCCTGGCGCGTCGCGCTCAGCATCAAGGTGCCGTTGATCCGCGCCTCGGTCGTGATGGTCGCGCTGTTCACGGTCATCGGCTCGCTCCAGCTGTTCACCGAGCCGCTGATCCTCAACAAGGGAACCGGCTCCGCCGTCACCTCCACCTGGACGCCGAACATGTACGCCTACACCGCGGCCTTCGAACGCAACGACTACGGTCTCGCCGCGGCCGCCTCCATCCTGCTTGCGCTCACGGCCGCGCTGTTGTCCTTCGTCGTCACCCGCTTCACCGGCCGGAAGGGCAAGAAAGCATGAACTCCCCCGCCTCCCGAAGCCGCTGGATGTCGAAGACCGCGGTCAACGGCTTCCTGCTGCTCGCCGTCGTCTACATGCTCTTCCCCCTCGTCTGGCTGGTCACCGCCGCCACGAAGGACACCGGCGGACTGCTCGCGGGCAACGCGTTCTCCTTCGAGGGCTTCAACCTCGGCGAGAACCTGTCGAACCTGGCCTCCTACGGCGACGGGATCTACTTCCGCTGGTACCTCAACAGCCTTCTCTACGCGGGCGGCGGGGCGATCGTCTGCTCGCTGATCTGCGTCGCCGCGGGGTACGCCTTCGACAAGTACGAATTCCGGGGCAAGGAGAAGCTGTTCGGCCTCGTGCTGATGGGCGTGCTCGTCCCCACCACGGCGCTCGCCCTGCCGATGTATCTCCTGGCCTCCAAGACCGGCCTGGTCAACACCTACTGGTCCGTGCTGATCCCGGTGCTGGTCAACCCGTTCGGCGTGTATCTCGCCCGGGTGTTCAGCACCGGCTACATACCGAACGAGGCCCTGGAGGCCGCCCGTATCGACGGAGCCGGCGAGTTGCGCGTCTTCTGGTCCATCGGGCTGCGCATGGTCATGCCGGGCTTCGTGACCGTCTTCCTCTTCCAGTTCACCGCGATCTGGAACAACTTCTTCCTCCCCCTCGTGATGCTCTCGGACCGCAAGCTCTTCCCGCTGAGCCTCGGCCTGTACTCCTGGAACACCAACACCCATGGCGAGCCGAGCTTCTATCCGCTCGTCGTCACCGGCTCGCTCCTCGCCGTCATCCCCCTGATCGTCGCCTTCGTCTCGCTGCAGCGGCACTGGAAGGCCGGTCTGACCGCCGGCAGCGTCAAGTGACCACCGCGCGAGCCCTGAGGAGTACGAGTCCCACCATGCCCCACGCCACTGACAACCGGCCGACGGCCCTGCTCGCGATGGGCCCCGGCGTCGCCGACCGCCTGCTCGCCGACCGCCATCGCACCCGGCTGGCCGCCCTCACCCGCACCGACCCCTACCTCGTCGCCCACGACCTGGCCGACCCGACGCCCGAGGTGGCCGCCGCGCTCGCCGAGGCCGAGGTGCTGTTCACCTGCTGGGGCGTGACTCCGCTCACCGCCGAGGTGCTGTCGGCCGCGCCCCGGCTGCGCGCCGTGGTGCATGCGGCGGGTTCCGTGAAGCACCACATCACCGACGCCTGCTGGGAGCGCGGGCTCGCCGTCACCTCGGCGGCCGGGGCCAACGCGCTGCCCGTCGCCGAATTCACCCTCGCCGCGATCCTCTTCGCGGGCAAGCGGGTCCTGAGCTCCGCGGACCGCTATCGCACCCTGCGCGCCGACCACGACTGGCTCGCGGAACTCAACGGCTGGGGCAACTACCGCCGTACGGTCGGTATCATCGGCGCCTCCCGCATCGGCCGGCGCGTGATCGAGCTGCTGCGCCCCTTCGATCTGGACGTCCTGCTGTACGACCCGTACGTGGACGGGCCGCAGGCGGCTCAACTGGGCGTACGGCTCACCTCGCTCGACGAGCTGTGCGCGAGCAGCTCGGTCGTCTCGGTGCACGCGCCGCAGCTTCCCCAGACGCGCCATCTGATCGGCGCGGCTCAGCTGTCGGCCATGGCGACCGGGACGACGCTGATCAACACGGCACGGGGTTCGCTGGTCGACGAGGAGGCACTGCTGCCCGAGCTGACGGCCGGCCGGCTGCACGCGGTGCTGGATGTGACGGAGCCCGAACTCCCGCCCGCGCACTCGCCGTTGTACGACCTGCCGAATGTACTGCTCACGCCGCATGTCGCGGGTTCGCTGGGCGATGAGCTGCACCGGATGGCCGACCAGGCGCTGGACGAGACGGAACGGTACGTACGGGGTCTGCCCTTCGCGGACCCGGTGCTGCCGGAGGTGCTGCCGCACTCGGCCTGACGCGGGCTCCATCCCCTGCCCGCACCTCCCGGCGGCATCCCCGGCCCGGGAACGCCGCACATGCCGAGGCCCGGTACCCCGCGACGGGGTACCGGGCCTCAGTGTCCGGGTGGAGCTACACGCTGGTGCCGTGACCGGCGACGATCGACAGGGCGAACGTCGCCGGGAGGGGCACTAGTGCGAGTGACCGTGGCCGTGACCGGCCTCGGCCTCTTCCTCGGCCGGCTTCTCGACGACCAGCGTCTCGGTCGTGAGCAGCAGCGACGCGATGGACGCGGCGTTCTCCAGCGCGGAGCGGGTGACCTTGACCGGGTCGATGACGCCGGCCTTCACCAGGTCGCCGTACTCGCCGGTCGCGGCGTTGAAGCCCTGGCCCTTGTCGAGCTCGGCGACCTTCGAGGTGATGACGTAACCCTCGAGGCCCGCGTTCTCGGCGATCCAGCGCAGCGGCTCGACCGCGGCGCGGCGCACGACCGCGACACCGGTGGCCTCGTCGCCGGTCTTGCCGAGGTTGCCGTCGAGGACCTTGACGGCGTGGACGATGGCGGAGCCACCACCGGAGACGATGCCCTCCTCGACCGCGGCGCGGGTCGCGGAGATGGCGTCCTCCAGACGGTGCTTCTTCTCCTTCAACTCCACCTCGGTGGCGGCACCGACACGGATCACGCACACGCCGCCGGCCAGCTTCGCGAGGCGCTCCTGGAGCTTCTCGCGGTCCCAGTCGGAGTCCGTGGCCTCGATCTCGGCCTTGATCTGGTTGACCCGGCCCTTGACGTCGCCGGGCTCGCCGCCGCCGTCCACGATCGTCGTGTCGTCCTTGGAGACGGTGACGCGGCGGGCGGTGCCCAGCACGTCCAGACCGGCCTGGTCGAGCTTGAGGCCGACCTCCTCGGCGATGACGGTCGCACCGGTGAGGGTGGCGATGTCGCCGAGCATGGCCTTGCGGCGGTCACCGAAGCCCGGGGCCTTCACCGCGACGGCGTTGAAGGTGCCACGGATCTTGTTGACGACGAGGGTCGACAGCGCCTCGCCCTCGACGTCCTCGGCGATGATCAGCAGCGGCTTGGAGCCACCGGCCTGGATGACCTTCTCCAGCAGCGGGAGCAGCTCCTGGATCGAGCCGATCTTGCCCTGGTGGATCAGGATGTACGGGTCGTCGAGGACGGCCTCCATACGCTCCTGGTCGGTCACCATGTACGGGGACAGGTAGCCCTTGTCGAAGGCCATGCCCTCGGTGAAGTCGAGGTCCAGACCGAAGGTGTTGGACTCCTCGACGGTGATGACACCGTCCTTGCCGACCTTGTCCATCGCGTCCGCGATGAGCTCGCCGACCTGCGGGTCCTGCGCGGAGAGCGCGGCGACGGCGGCGATGTCGCTCTTGTCGTCGATCGGACGGGCGGTCGCGAGGAGCTCCTCGGACACGGCCTTGACCGCGGCGTCGATGCCCTTCTTCAGGGCGGCCGGGGAAGCACCCGCGGCGACGTTGCGCAGACCCTCGCGGACGAGCGCCTGGGCCAGCACGGTGGCGGTGGTCGTACCGTCACCCGCGACGTCGTTGGTCTTGGTCGCCACTTCCTTCACCAGCTGGGCGCCGAGGTTCTCGTACGGGTCGTCGAGCTCGACCTCGCGCGCGATGGTGACACCGTCGTTGGTGATGGTGGGAGCGCCGAACTTCTTGTCGATGACGACGTTGCGGCCCTTGGGGCCGATCGTCACCTTGACCGTGTCGGCAAGCTTGTTGACGCCGCGCTCAAGGGCGCGACGGGCGTCCTCGTCGAACTTCAGAATCTTCGCCATGGGAGCTGAGCTTTCCTCTCAAATGAACTGCGCCCCCGACCGCCCGGCTGGTTAGTTCGCAGGGGGCCAGGGGCGCAGAACAGAAGCAAACGTGGGTGAATTACTTCTCGATGATCGCGAGAACGTCGCGAGCCGAGAGGACGAGGTACTCCTCGCCGTTGTACTTCACCTCGGTGCCGCCGTACTTGCTGTACAGCACGACGTCGCCGGTCTTGACGTCGAGCGGCAGGCGCTCGCCGTTCTCGAAGCGGCCCGGGCCCACGGCCAGGACGACGCCCTCCTGGGGCTTCTCCTTGGCGGTGTCCGGAATGACCAGGCCGGAGGCCGTGGTCTGCTCGGCGTCGAGCGGCTGGACCACAATGCGGTCCTCGAGCGGCTTGATCGCAACCTTGGTGCTGGCGGTCGACACGATCCGGTCTCCCCCTTCGGAGATCTCACGGGGTTAAGAGTCTTTGGGTGGCGACCAGGTGGATCCGTCGTCGCGGGTGCCGGACCTGCCAGTCGCCAGTACTGCTGGCACTCTCCAGTGGCGAGTGCCAGCACCGAGACTATGACCGGGATTAGCACTCGGTCAAGCGGAGTGCCAATTCGGCCAGTCGTGGCGTGCCGGAAGCCCTGCCCGCCCCCGCCGCTTCCCACCCCCGGACCACGGACCGCACAACAGTCCGGGCAACAGTCCGGGCAACAGTCCGGGCAACAGTCCGGGCAACAGTCCGGACACCATAAGGACAACGCGGGGGCGGACCGAACCGTTCCGTACGACCGTGGGTTCATGCTCGAACCTCCGCGCGGACCGTCGAACCCGCCGCCGCCCCGCCCCTGGGCCACGCAGCACCCCTCTCGCACCGTGAACGGCTGCCTCGACGTGCTGCTGGGTCTGCTGCTGGTGGCCCTGGAGGGGCTGATCTGCGCGGTCGCCGCCTACTCCCTGACGGTCTCGCGACTGGACCTCGGCGGCCGGGAGGCGCCCGGTCCGCCGCCGATGGACTGGACACCCGTCCTCGTCTTCGGCGGGATCGCCGCGGTGATCTCCCTGTTCGCCGTGGTCCTGATCCGCTCGAACTGGCCCTGGGCGGGTGGCATCCAGGTCCTGGCCGCACTGCTGCTGTGTCTGGTCACAGTACTGACCGGGCACGAGGACTACCGCCGCGCGCACCCGGCACCGGCCCCCGCACCCTCGTACGATCCCGGCCGGTCCGGCCACCAGTGCCTCAGCGGCGGCGACAACCACGAGTGCCTGGACTCCGGCGGCTGAGGGCAGGCGACGACGACCAGCGACCCCGGCGCCCCGTGATCGCCGCGCGGACGCGCCCGCGGGCCGGCCTCGGGCGCCGGCCGCGGCCGGGTCATCTTCTGCGCGGCCTTGCGGCCCAGCCGTTCGATCGGATCCACCGACTGCGCGCACGCGGTGGTGGCGGTCAGCAGCGCACCGGCTGTCAGCAGTCCGGCGAGCAGCCGGTGCGCCCTTCTCATACGTAGTCCTCCAGCCGGGCCACGGCGTACCCCTTGTCCGTGATGGTCTTCATGACCGCGCGGACCAGGTCGGTCATGCTGCCGCTCCACTCCTTCCGGCCGCGGAAGTGCGTGAGGATGATGTCGCCGGGGTGCAGGTCCTGATCCTCCTCGCGCCATTCCATGTGGTCCGGGAACGCCTCCTCGTTCCAGAGCGGCACGGCCTTGATGCCGCAGGACTTCGCGATGCGGAGCGTGTCCCCGTTGTAGTTGCCGTACGGCGGGCGGAAGAGGGTCGGACGCTTGCCGAACTGCTTCTCGATGATGTCCTGCTGGCCGCAGATCTCGCGCCTCTGCCCGCTGTAGGAGAGGCCGGGCAGGTAGGGGTGGTTGAGCGTGTGATTGTTGAGGGACACGCCCAGCCGCTGCGCCTCGCCGAAGTACCCGTAGTTGTCGCTCACCTCGTAGTCGCTGAGGAACGCGCTGTACGGGATGTCCAGCTCATCCATCATCCGCAGCAGTTCGGGGTCCTTCTCGGCACCGTCGTCCATCGTCAGGAAGACGACCCGGTCCTTGGTCGGGACGGTGGTGAACACCGGCGGCAGCGAGTCGTCGCCGCCCTTGACCTCGAATCCCTCCCGGGTGGTGAGGTGCGGCTTCACCGCGGGCGGCGGGGGTGCGACCAGCGGCGGCCCGCCCAGTCCCCACTTCTTCGCGAGGGCCGCCCGCACGGCCGGGGCGAACTTCGCGTTCTCGTGGGATCCGGCGGGCGCGCGGCCCTGTTCGGCCGGTCGCCCGGGGCCCGCCTTCCGTCCGGGAGCGCCCGGGTGTCCGGCGGAGGGTCGGGCCCGGTGCTCGGCGTCCGCGTCACCCCGGTCGCCGGCCGCGGACGCGCAGCCCGAGCCGACGGCGGCGAGCAGGAGTAGGGCCAGGACCACACGGGCCGGCCGGTCCGCGCCGGGAGCCCGGCGCGCACCGGCGTCGAGCGTGCCCGATTCTCGCCTTTCCATGTTTAATTCATCCTTTTGTCGTATAAGTTACATGACGTCGCATCCTGCCAGCCCGTGACGGACCCCGGGGTGCGACACCGCCGCCGGGTCCGCCGGTCAACCCGGCTGGCTCACAATGGGACGGGTGAACGCTCTCGCCCCGAACGACCCGAACGCCCCGAACGACCCGCCGGACGGGCCCGACGGGCCCGGCGCCGATGCCCCGTCCGGCGCCGACGACCCGCTCGCCGCCTTCATGGCCCTGCGCACCCCGGAGGGCGCGGCGCTGCTGGAGGAACTGCGCTCGTACGACCCCGCCCAGGAGCTGGCCACCGCCACCCGGCTGCGCCGCACCCACCCGGCCTCCCTGGTGTCGGCCGCGCTGGGGCAGGCACGGCTGCGGCAGCGGGCGGTGGCGAAATTCGGTGCCGAGGACGCGTACCGGATGTTCTTCACGCCGAACGGCGTCGAGCAGGCGACCCGTACCTCGGTGGCCACCCATCGCGCGCGGCGGTTCGTGGCGGCGGGGGTACGGAGCGTCGCCGACCTCTGCTGCGGGATCGGCGGCGACGCGATCGCGCTCGCACGGGCGGGCATCTCGGTCCTGGCCGTGGACCGCGATCCGCTGACCGCCGAGGTGGCGCGTGCCAACGCCGCCGCACTCGGTCTGGACGGTCTGATCGAGGTGCGCCGCGCCGATGTCACCGGGATCGACACCTCGCCGTACGACGCGGTCTTCGTCGATCCGGCGCGGCGCGGCGGCCGGGGCAGGATCTTCGACCCCGAGGCGTACTCGCCGCCGCTCTCCTGGGCGACCGGCGCGGCGCTCGCGGCCCCGCGCGCCGCGCTGAAGATCGCCCCCGGCATCCCGCACGAGGCGATCCCGGCGCGGGCCGAGGCCGAGTGGATCTCGGACGGCGGCGATGTGAAGGAGGCGGTGCTCTGGTTCGGCGAGGGTTTCACGGCCGGTTCGTACCGGGCCACCGTGCTGCCGGGCGGCGCCGCGCTGTGGTCCGCGGCCCCGCTGCCCGCCCCGCCCGTCGGCCCGGTCGGCCGCTATCTGTACGAGCCGGACGGCGCCGTCATCCGCGCGCATCTGGTCGCCGACATCGTGGCGCGATGCGACGGCCGGCTGATCGACGAGACCATCGCGTACGTCACGAGCGACGAGCCGTACGACTCCCCGTACACCACCGGATACGAGATCACCGACCGGCTGCCGTTCAACATGAAGAAGCTGAAGGCGCTGCTGCGGGAGCGGAAGGTCGGCGTCCTGACCGTGAAGAAGCGCGGCTCGGCCGTCGAGCCGGAGGAGCTGCGCCGCAGGATGAAGCTCCAGGGGCCGAACGCCGCGACGGTCTTCCTCACCCGGGTGGCCGGAGCCCCGACGATGCTGATCGGCCACCCGCTGACCGGTCCCGCCTGACCGGCGGGGGCGGCCGTCAGGCCAGGTCGGTCAGGTCCTCGGCGTACACCTGGGAAAGTGGCTGAGGACCCACGTACTGCTGGCAGTTGCACTGGCCGGACTCGAAACGGACCGGTTTCTTGGCCTCGTCCCAGGCCGTCGGCACCTCGACCCGCTCATGGCACCTGCCCCGCTTGTCGTGCTTGGCGAGATGGTGCGTGCAGCCGCAGACCGGCTCCGGCGGCTTGTGGGCCGCTTCGACGGCCAGCCGCTCCTGCCTGGCCGCCTCCAGCAGCTCCAGCTTGCGGCTGTGCCGGTTGCGCAGCGCGGTACGGACGTTGTCGACGGCCCATCCGAAGCCGCCCGTCCAGAAGATGATGAGCACCCACCAGTACCACTCCATGCGACACTCCTCCCCCTGCGTGGCTCATGCGTCCGGCCAGGACAGGTCCGGGCTCAGAACCTGTCGGGCGGCCACGCCCGATCAGAGGCCGCCCGACAGGCTCTCAGCGGTGCGCGCCGCCTCCGGGGGAGAACAGCGGCTCCGGGGCGGGCGCCCCGACCAGTACCCGCAGCACCCAACGCCGGTGGGCGAAGGCCTTGGTGACACCGATCAGTCCGACGAGCCAGCAGGTCATCCCGAGTCCCATGACCAGGGCGGCGAGGCCGAAACCGCCCCGGACCGTCTCGTCGGTCGCCGGGACCGCGATGCAGGTGTACAGCCCGAGAACGCACAGCGCGAACGACAGCAGCAGCCAGACCAGACTGACGCCCGGCATCCTCAGCCGCGCGTCGCGCACCGGATCGCGGTCCAACCCGCCCCAGGCGGCGAGCAGTCGGCGGATCTCACTGTCGCGGCGCAGCCCGATGACGACGAGGAAGACCGCGGGCACCACGCAGCAGGCACCCGTTCCGGCGAGGATCACGGCGAGCACGGCGCTGAAGATGTCGTAGGTCTCCTCGAACGTGATGAGCGCCGCGCCCACCAGCGACCAGCCGACCGCGCAGAGCGCCCCGCACAGCCACAGCGTCACCAGCCGCGCCGGGGAGACATGCCTCTTCACCAACTCCCCCAGCACCACGGCCCGGTCGGCGAGCAGCGCCTCACGGTCCGGCCAGGAACGTATCTCCACGGGCGGTGGGGGCGGCGGCAGTTGTGCGCGGCTGGACATGGGCCAGACCCTATCGACCGTGTGTTTCTGTGGACGGCACGGTGCGTCGGGGCCACCGGGGTGCCATGCTGGGAAGGGACACACGGAGGTTCACGATGGGGTTCTATGCCGAACGGATCGTGCCCCGGATCGCCGATGCCGCCGGGCGCGCGAAGGCGGTCGAGCCGCTGCGGCGCCGGGTCTGCGAAGGCCTGTACGGCGAGATCATCGAGATCGGGTTCGGCTCCGGGCACAACGTCCCGTTCTACCCGGAGGCCGTCACCGACGTGGCCGCGGTCGAGCCGTCCGATCTCGGCTGGAAGCTGGCCCGGGACCGCATCGACGCGGGGCACGCCCTGGTGCGCCGCGCCTGCCTGGACAGTCAGTACCTGCCGTTCGAGGACAACACCTTCGACGGCGCCCTCTCGACGTGGGCGCTGTGCACCATCCCCGACGCCGACGCGGCGCTGCGCGAGGTGCGGCGGGTCCTCAAACCCGGTGCGACCCTGCACTTCCTGGAGCACGGGCTGGCGCCGGAGGAGGACGAGGACGTACGCCGCTGGCAGCGCCGCCTCGATCCACTGGAGCGGCGGATCTTCGGCGGGTGCCATCTGACCCGGCCGATCCCCGAGATGCTGACGGCCGCGGGGTTCACGATCGTCGATCTCGAAGTGTTCTACGCGAAGGGCGCCCCGAAGCCGATGGCGGCCGACTCGATGGGGGTCGCCGTCCCCTGACCGGTCCGGGAACGGGGCCGGGGCGGCGCCCGGAACTCATCGCCCGGCGCGGTCCGGATGGGCCGCGCGGTCCAGGAGCAGCTCGCGTTCGCGTGCGTTGCGGGCCAGTCTCGGGCGGTGGCACGTCCTCCAGGGCCCGCCCCACCTCGGCGAGCTTGCGCGCGTACGTCGCCCTGCGGCGTACGAGATCGATCGCGCGGTGTCTGGCGGTGGCCATGAGCCAGGCGCCCGGCCGGTCCGGGACACCTGACTCCGGCCACTGTTCCAGCGCGGCCACCAGGGCGTCCTGCGCAAGTTCCTCGGCGATGCCCACGTCCCGCACGATGCGGGTGACACCCGCGATGATCCGCGCGGACTCGATCCTGAAGACCGCCTCGACCGCCGTCCTCGCACGTGCTGCCGTCACGGTCACCCATCAGAGCAGCGGCACGGGGACGCGGCAAACCGGGCCGGTCAGATGCTCGGGGCCTCGTCGATCTGCCGGACCTCGGAGGTGACGGTCCAGCTCTCCGGGTGGATCTGCAGGAACCGCTTGGTCCATTCCAGGGCTTCGGCCTTGTCCTTGACCTGGAGGATGGCGTAGCCGCCGACGACCTCCTTGGTCTCGGTGAAGGGGCCGTCGGTGTAGCTGAGCCTGCCGCCGGACCAGGTGACCCTGGTGCCCTCGGAGGTCGGGGTGAGTCCGGCCGTCTCCAGCATGACCCCGGCCTTGGTGATCTCCTCGAACAGGGCGCCCATGCGCTTCTCGAACTCGGGGCCCGGGTTCTCGGAGGGGAGGTTCTGCTCGTCGATGCGGATCAGCGACAGGAAGCGGGGCATGGTGACTCCTCGGTCGGAAGGGGCGGGGTCCTTCCCCGCCTCTCACCCTTGCGTCGAGCGGGAGACACCCGGATCGACAGCTCCCACGGAATTCTTCTGAGAATCTTCCGGAGCGGCCACCGCAGCGGTCCGTTCCGGTGCCGGGAGCAGCATCAGGACCACCAGCACCGCGAGCGCGAGCAGCCCGGCACAGACCCGGAACGCCGCCGCGTACCCCGCCGCCGGATCGGCCGGGCGGTCGCCGTCACTGCGAGACGGCCGAGGAGCTCGACGCGATCATCGAGGGGCTGATCAACCGAGGAACGTCCCACGACGTCGGCCGGCCGAAGGGCCCCTCCCACCGAGGGGTTCGCCCCGGCCCGAGCACTCCCCCGTCCGTGAGCCTCTACGACCCCAGGGACTCGAAGCGCCAGCGGTGCACCGGACGGGTGATCAACTCGGCGGCCGGTTCGGGGAGTTCGGGCAGCTCGTCGCCGTAGGCCGCCGCCCACCAGGTGATGACCAGGACCCGGTCCTGCGGGGCGCGCAGCAGCTCGCGCCGCAGCGGCTCGCGGGCCAGCTCGGCCGCGCGGGCGCGCGCCCACTCCAGGAGTTCGGGGCCTCTGCCGTCGACGGCGCGGGCCTCCCACATCAGCGCGACGGTCGTACCGCCCGTGCCACTCATGAGTACAGGTTGTCCTTGCTGATCTCGTGCACGTGGTCGTGGTCGTGCGCATGGGCACCGGGGACGTGGGTGTCGGTCACCGGCAGCGACGAGTCCGCGGACAGCTCCAGGTCCGACGCCGGCCTGCCGCGGGCCACCATCTCCGCGCCCAGCGCCGCGACCATCGCCCCGTTGTCCGTGCACAGCCCCGGCCGCGGCACCCGCAGCCGGATACCGGCCCGCTCGCACCGCTCCTCGGCCAGCGCCCGCAGCCGCGAGTTGGCCGCCACGCCGCCGCCGATCATCAGGTGGTCGACGCCCTCGTCCTTGCAGGCCCGGACGGCCTTGCGGGTGAGCACATCCACGACGGCCTCCTGGAAGGACGCCGCCACGTCCCTCACCGGCACCTCCTCGCCCGCCGCCCGCTTGGCCTCGATCCAACGGGCCACCGAGGTCTTCAGACCGGAGAAGGAGAAGTCGTACGCGGGATCGCGCGAGCCGCTCAGACCGCGCGGGAACGCGATCGCCTTCGGGTCGCCCTCCTTCGCCAGCCGGTCGATGACCGGACCGCCGGGGAAGCCGAGATCCAGCACCCGGGCGATCTTGTCGAAGGCCTCGCCCGCCGCGTCGTCGATGGTCGCGCCCAGCGGCCGTACGTCGTTGGTGATGTCGGGCGCGAGGAGCAGCGAGGAGTGGCCGCCGCTGACCAGCAGCGCCATCGTCGGCTCGGGCAGCGGGCCGTGCTCCAGCTGGTCGACGCAGATATGCGAGGCGAGGTGGTTCACCCCGTAGAGCGGCTTGTTCAGCGCGTACGCGTACGCCTTGGCGGCCGAGACGCCGACGAGCAGCGCGCCCGCGAGTCCGGGACCCGCGGTGACGGAGATGCCGTCGAGGTCGCGGGCGCTGATCCCGGCCTCCTTCAGGGCGCGCTCGATGGTGGGGACCATCGCCTCCAGGTGAGCCCGGGAGGCGATCTCCGGGACGACACCGCCGAAGCGGGCGTGCGTGTCGACGCTGGACGCCACGGCGTCCGCCAGCAGCGTCGTACCGCGGACGATGCCGACGCCGGTCTCGTCGCAGGAGGTCTCGATGCCGAGTACGAGCGGTTCGTCAGCCATCAGTCAGTCTCTGTCTCTTGTACGGGCTCTTGCACCGTCAGGCGCATGACGAGTGCGTCGATGTTGCCCGGCTGGTAGTAGCCGCGGCGGAAGCCGATCGGTTCGAAGCCGAAGCGTTCGTACAGCTTCTGCGCCCGGGTGTTGTCGACGCGGACTTCGAGGAGCACCTCGGCGCACTCGAAGGCCGTGGCGTGCTTCAGCAGATCGCTGAGGAGTTCGGAGCCGAGGCCGCCGCCCCAGTGGTCGCGGGTGACACCGATGGTCTGTACGTCGGCGAGGTCACCCGCCGCGGCGAGCCCGGCGTAGCCGACGATCCGGCCGGTCACGGGATCCTCGGCGACGACGTAGCGGCGGGTGGCCCGCGCACCGCGGGAGTGCGCCAGCTCGGACCAGAACATGCCGGCCGACCAGGCGTCGTCGGGGAACAGCTCGTGTTCGAGCTCCAGCACCGGATCGATGTCCCACCAGCGCATCTCGCGCAGTACGGCAGTCGTGCTCGTCACTTGGGGGTGACCACCTTGTAGTTCTTCGGAACCTGGGCGTCGGGCCTGCGGAGGTAGAGCGGCTGCGGCGGCAGCAGTTCCGCACCCGCGGCCAGGCGCTCGGCGGCGAGGGCGGCGAGCGCACCGGCACTGACGTGCTCCGGGCCCCGGGCGTCCGGGAACGCCTCCGGGTAGAGCACGGCGCCCGCGCCGACGACGGGAAGCCCGGCGAGCCGCTCGGTGATGTCGGCGGGCCGGTCGACGGCGGGCTCCGTGGCGCGCGTACGGAAGTCCTCGTATCTCGCCCAGTACACCTCCTTGCGGCGGGCGTCCGTCGCGACGGCGAACGGGCCCTCCAGACCGCCTTGCCCGGCGGCGTACGCGAGAGCGTCCAGGGTGCACAGCCCGTGCACGGGCACGGAGAGGGCGGAGCCGAAGGTCGCGGCCGTGACCAGGCCCACCCGCAGCCCGGTGTACGGGCCGGGGCCGACGCCCACGACCACGTCCGTCACGGCGTCGAGTTTCACCCCGGCCTCGGCGAGGACCCGGTCGACGGCGGGCAGCAGCAGCTCCCCGTGCCTTCGGGCGTCGACCTGGCCGTACTCGGCGACGACGGAGCTTTTGTCGTGAAGGGCGACGGTGACGGCGGGGGTGGCGGTATCCACGGCGAGCAAGAGCACGCAAACAGCCTACGGCTCCTCCGACGGGGGCACGGCGTCCCGTACGGCGTCCCGGTACGGCCGGTCCCGGCTGCTACCGTCACCGAGAACACGCGGGTACGACGTAATCGCTAAACGCTTGTACGACATACAGAGCGAAAGGGGCGCGCACGGTGGCAAGGGGCAGCTCGGGAATCGTGGCCGGGCTCACTGCGGCGGCTCTCGCCGCGGTCGGCTTCCTGGCCTACCAGGCATCGGCGAACGCCCCCGATTCCGTGGCCGCGCCCAAGCCGAAGGTCTCCAGCAGCGCCCCCGCCACCGGCCATGACAAGCCGAAGGACAAGAAGAAGCCTCCGGCCGCGCTCCCGGCCGGCTCCGGTACCGGCAAGCGCGTGGTGTACGCCCTGGAGGACCGTCAGGTGTGGCTCGTCGACGAGGCCGGGAAGGTGACCCGGACCTTCGAGGTCATGCCGAGCGCGCTGAACCCCAAGCCCGGGACGTACCAGGTGGGCACCCCGCGCCAGGGGCCCCCCACGAAGGGCTCGGACGGCGTGATGATCGAGCACGTCGTGCGGTTCACGATGGTGGACGGCGTGTCCGTCGGATTCAGCGCGGCGCTGGACGGCTCGATGGAGAGCCCGAACCCGGCGCTGAAGACGGGCGGCGTACGGATGTCCCGGGCCGACGGGAACGCGATGTGGGAGTTCGCGACCGTACGCACGACAGTGGTCGTCGTCCCGTAACCCGCGGGTTCAGCCGGCCCGGCGTCCCGGGGCGGATGCGGCGGGTTCCGCGTCGGGGTCCGTTTCCGCGTCATCCGTTGGAACGGCGGTGGCCCGGTCCTGGTCCGTGGACGGCGCGGGCGGGGTCGAGACCGCCGTGGCCGCGGCGCAGGCCGACAGCAGGTCTCTCATCGATGGCGGCGGCACTTCACGGTCGGCGGACGTCGTCATGGATGCCTCCTGAGGCTCCGGCGGAAGGCATGGTTAGGCAGACCTAACCCGCTCTCACCATCCATGTGACCACGCCCGCCCCGCCCGGCGCAACAATGTACCGACACGCTGTCGGAAAGTGCGTCCCGCGCTCAGACCTCGCCCAGCCCCGCCCAGCGCGCGCCGATGCCGACCAGCGTCACCTCGCGCCGTTCGTCGTCCGTGTCACCGACCGCGCGGTGGATCACCACCTGCAGCCGGTCGTCCGAGAGCTCCTCGACCTTGCCGTCGCCCCACTCCACGACCACCACCGACTCCGGCAGCGACACGTCGAGGTCCAGGTCCTCCATCTCGTCGAGCCCGCCGCCCAGGCGGTACGCGTCGACGTGGACCAGCGCGGGACCGCCGGTCAGCGACGGATGGACCCGGGCGATCACGAAGGTGGGCGAGGTCACGGCGCCACGCACCCCGAGGCCCTCGCCGAGCCCCCGGGTCAGCGTCGTCTTCCCGGCGCCGAGCTCACCGGTGAGCATCACGAGGTCGCCGGGGCGCAGGACAGCGGCGATCCGGCGGCCGAGGGCCTGCATCTGTTCGGGGGATTCGACGGCCAGGCGCACGGTGACGGTGCCCGGCGCGGCGCCTTCGTCTGGCTCAGCCGTCAGGCTGTTGTGCGGTGCTTCCATGCCCGCCAACGTTAGCCGCTGCCGGCACCGCTCCGACGCGTACCAGCAGGTCCGCCAGCCGGTCCGTCACCGTCTCCGGGTGTTCCAGCATCACCAGATGACCGGCGTCCGGGACGATGACCAGCTCCGCCTCCGGGAGCTGGTCCGCGATGGCCTCGCTGTGCGAGCTGGGCGTCACCAGGTCCTTGTCGCCCGCCAGGATCAGCACCGGGAGGTCGCGGAAGGCCGGCAGCACGTGGCTCTTGTCGTGTTCGGTGAAGGCCGGGTAGAACTCGGCGACCACATCGATCGGGGTGGATTCGATGAGCCGCTCGGCGAACCGTTCGACCGCCGGGTCCACGTCCCGCGAGCCGAACGAGTACCGCTTGATCAGACCGGCGAAGAGATCGGCGGTCGCCCGCCGGCCCCGTTCCACCAGTTCGGCCTGGGAGCCGAGCGCCCTGAGCACCCCGGGAAGCACCCGTCGCACCGCGTTCACACCCGCGATCGGCAGCCCGAAACTGACCTCGCCGAGCTTCCCGCTCGATGTGCCGATGAAGGCCACGGAGGCGACCCGGTCCCGGATGAGCTGGGGGTACTGCTCGGCGAGCGCCATCATCGTCATGCCGCCCATCGAGTGCCCGACCAGCACCAGCCGCCCTTCCGGGGCGGCCGCGTCGATGACCGCCTTCAGATCCCGGCCGAGCTGGTCGATGCCGACCGTCACCCCGTCCGCCTGGGCCCGGCCCCGCTCGGAGCGGCCGTGGCTGCGCTGGTCCCAGTGGACGGTTCGGACCAGACCGCGCAACGCCGCCCGTTGGAAGTGCCAGGAGTCCTGGTTGAGGCAGTAGCCGTGGCTGAAGACCACGGTGACGGGGGCGGGTGCCTTGCGGCCGAAGAGCCGACGGCGGCGCGTGCCGGCCCCGGTGGCGGTGGTGCTCTCGCCGTCCGGACCGGTCCCCGAAGCGCCGTCCGGTTCGACCTCGTCGATCTCGTAGTACAGCTCGGTGCCGTCGTCGGCCGTGGCCCGGCCGGGCAGTCCGCGCAGCGAGCCGTACGGCCCCGAGGCGTCCAGCGCCAGCCTGGCCCTCCTGCGCATGCCCCGGCCCACGGTCAGCCGCTCGACCGCGACGCCCGCGGCGGCTCCGGCCGCGATCACACCTATGGCGGCCCCGGCGAACCCCGCCCGGCGCCAGCCGACCGCCGTAGCGGCGTCCGTCACCGCGTCCCCCGCGCTGATCTCGCTCACCGTGCCGCGCTCCTCGTCGGTCGTGTCCGTCAGGTCAGGGCTGGTCTGTTCCAGTCGTGCTCAGATCGTGCCTGGTCAGGGGCGCTTGATCGGTCAGGACTCGGCCGGGGTGCCATGCAGATGGATGCGCGGCACACGGGTGCCGATCCGGGTGACGATCTCGTACGCGATCGTGTCGGCGGCCTGCGCCCAGTCCTCGGCGCTCGGCTCGCCCCGGTCCCCGGGGCCGAAGAGGACCGCCTCGCTGCCCACCTCGATCTCGTCCCCGTCGAGGTCGACGACGAACTGGTCCATGGCCACCCGGCCCGCGATCCGCCGCCACACGCCACCGACCAGGACGGGCGCGCGGCCGGAGGCATGGCGCGGGATGCCGTCCGCGTAGCCGACCGGCACCAGGCCCAGGGTCGTCTCGGCGGAGGTCGTGTAGTGGTGTCCGTAACTGATCCCGTGACCGGCCGGCACCTGCTTGACCAGGGCGATCGACGCGACGAGCGTCATGACGGGACGCAGCCCGAAGTCGGCCGGGGTGCCGAGCTCGGGGCTGGGCGAGATGCCGTACATCGCGATCCCGGTCCGTACGAGATCGAAGTGCGCCTCGGGGATCGTCAGCGCCGCCGGGGAGTTGGCCATGTGGCGCACCTCGGGATCGACGCCCTCCTTCTCCGCGTACGCGACCATGTCCCGGAACACGTTCAGCTGAGCGGCGATGGAGGGGTGGCCCGGCTCGTCGGCGCAGGCGAAGTGGGACCAGAGGCCGGTGATCCTGACCGTGCCCGCGTCCTCGGCGGCGCGGGCGGCGGCGACCAGCTCGGGCCAGTCGGCGGGCTGGCAGCCGTTGCGTCCGAGGCCGGTGTCGGCCTTGAGCTGGACACGGGCCGGGACGCCGGCCTCCGTGGCCGCGGCGACGACCTCGCGCAGGGCCCACATCCCGCTCACCGACACATCGATGTCGGCCTCGATCGCCTCGCGCCAGGGACCGCCCGGCGTCCACAGCCAGCACAGCACCCGGCCGCCGAGCCCGGCGGCCCGCAGCGCGAGCGCCTCCTGCGGCGTCGCGGTGCCCAGCCAGGTCGCCCCGGCCTCCAGCGCGGCGCGGGCGCAGGGCACCGCCCCGTGCCCGTACGCGTCGGACTTGACGACGGCCATGAGTTGCGCACCGGCCGCCCGCGCGCGCAGTTCACGCACATTGGCGCGCAATGCGGCGAGGTCGATCTCGGCACGGGCTCTCAAGGACGCTGTCTCGTTCATCGCGCCCAGTCTCTCAGAGGCGTACGGCGGGCCCTGCGGGCGGCGGGTCGGCCCGGGGCCGTCGCCAGGGGCGTCCGCTGTGCCGCGGCGGTCCATCTCAGTGCCGGCGCAGCTCGTGTTCCAGATGGTCGACGAGGACCGGGACATGGCTGTGCGGTACGTCCTTGACCGCCGTGACGAGCGTCACCGGGCCGCCCTCGCGGACCAGTTCCACCAGCTCGTCGACGGCCGCCGTGTGGGCGGGGTCGGCCAGTTCGGCACGGTAGCGGTCGGTGAACTCGTCGAAGCGGGTGCCGGTGCGGTCCTCGTGGTACCAGGCACGGAGCTCGGTCGACGGGGTGACGTCCTTGAGCCACTTGTCGATCCCGGCCCGGTCCTTGGCCACGCCGCGCGGCCAGAGCCGGTCGATGAGGACGCGGGTGCCGTCGCCGTCCTCCTGCGGGTCGTACACCCGGCGTACGCGCACGTCGGTACCGCTGCCCTTGCTGGTGCCCACGATCGGCCTCCTGTCGGCGTCCGCCCGCCGTGCCCCCTGCTGCCCGGCGCTGTCCGGCCCAGGATCACTCAGGCCCGTACGTCCCGCCACGCCGCGGGAATCGCCTCCGCGACGTCCTGCGCGGCGACGGGAGCGCCGTCCGCGGCGTGGCGGGCGGCCAGGCCGTGCAGATACGCGCCGACCGACGCGGCGTCGCGCGGGGCGAGGCCCGCCGCCAGCAGGGAGCCCGTCAGGCCGGAGAGGACGTCGCCGCTGCCGGCCGTGGCCAGCCAGGAGGTACCGGTCGCGTTGACCCGTACGGGGGTGTGCGCGGTGTCGGTGGCGACCAGGGTCGTCGACCCCTTGAGCAGGACCGTGGCGCGGTAGCGGGCGGCCAGTTCCCGTACGGCGGCGAGCCGCCCCGCCTCGACCTCCTCGCGCGGGACGCCGAGCAGGGCTGCGGCCTCACCGGCGTGCGGGGTGAGGACGGTGGGCGCGGTGCGCGCGCGTACGGCGGCGGCGTCGAGCAGCCGCAGCCCGTCCGCGTCGACGAGCACCGGAACGTCCGCGGCCAGCACGCCACGGACCGCCTCGACGGCCTCCGTACCGTCACCGAGCCCGGGCCCGACGACCCATGCCTGCACCCGCCCCGCCTTCGACGGCGGCCCCGCGTGGACCAGCGTCTCCGGATGGCGGGCGATCACCGCGCCGGCGCCGGGACCGACGTACCGCACGGCTCCGGCACCGCCCCGCAGCGCCCCGGAGACGGCCAGCACCGCCGCCCCCGGATACCGCGCCGACCCGGCAACGATGCCGACGACACCCCGCCGGTACTTGTCGCTCTCGCTCGCGGGCACCGGCAGGAGCGCGGCGACGTCCGCGTACTGCAGCGCCTCCAGGTCGGGTACGTCCGGCAGCTCCGGCCCGAGCCCGATGTCGACCAGGTGCAGCGCGCCCGCCAGGCCGGCGGCCGGGTCGACGAGCAGCCCCGGCTTGTACGTGCCGAAGGTGACGGTGGCGTCGGCCCGCACCGCCTCTCCGGGCACCTCGCCGGAGTCGGCCTCGACCCCGCTGGGCAGGTCGACGGCGACGAAGGCCGCGCCGGTCGCCTCGAAGGCCCGCACCAGCGCGGCGGCGTCCGGGCGCAGTCCGCCCCGCCCGCCGATGCCGGTGATCCCGTCCACGACGAGATCGATGTGCCCGCCCCAGGCGCTCGTCGCCGGGTCGCCCTCCGCCACGCGCCCGCCCGCCGCCAGCAGCGCCGCGAGCCCGCCCTCGTGGGCGCGGCCGGGCGAGGTGAGCACGGCGCGCACGCCCGCGCCGCGGCGGGCCAGCCGGGCGCCCGCGTACAGCGCGTCGCCCCCGTTGTCGCCGCTGCCGACGAGCAGGACGACCCGGGCCCCGTACACCCGTCCGCGCCGGCGCAGCACATCGGTGCAGGCCGCCGCGAGTCCCGCCGCGGCGCGCTGCATCAGGGCACCCTCGGGGAGCCGGTCCATCAGGGCACGCTCGGCGGCCCGTACGGTCTGAACGCTGTAGGCGGTACGCATGTGCTCAACCCTCCGCGATCACCACGGCCGACGCCACCCCCGCGTCATGGCTGAGCGACACGTGCCAGTTCCGTACGCCCAGTTCGGCCGCGCGCGCGGCGACCGTGCCGCTGACCCGCAGCCGGGGCTGTCCGCTGTCCTCGACGTACACCTCGGCGTCCGTCCAGAGCAGGCCGGCCGGTGCGCCGAGTGCCTTCGCGAGAGCCTCCTTGGCGGCGAACCGCACGGCGAGCGAGGCGATACCGCGCCGCTCGCCGCTGGGCAGCAGCAGCTCACTCTCCACGAAGAGCCGGTCGGCCAGGTGCGGCGTACGCTCCATCGCCGCGTCGAACCGTTCGATCTCGGCCACATCGATCCCGACCCCGATGATCACGCGTGTTCCTTCACTGCTCGCTACTCCACGGTCACGGACTTCGCCAGATTGCGCGGCTGGTCCACATCGTTGCCGCGGGCCGTCGCCAGCTCGCAGGCGAAGACCTGCAGCGGCACGGTGGACACCAGCGGCTGAAGCAGCGTAGGCGTAACGGGAATCCTGATGAGGTGGTCGGCGTACGGCACGACCGCTTCGTCGCCCTCCTCGGCGATGACGATGGTGCGGGCGCCGCGGGCCCGGATCTCCTGGATGTTCGACACGATCTTGTCGTGCAGCACCGACCGGCCGCGCGGCGAGGGCACGACCACGACCACGGGCAGATCGTCCTCGACGAGCGCGATCGGCCCGTGCTTGAGCTCGCCCGCGGCGAACCCCTCGGCGTGCATGTACGCGAGTTCCTTGAGCTTCAACGCGCCTTCCAGGGCCACGGGATAGCCGACGTGGCGGCCCAGGAAGAGCACGGTGTCGTGGTCGGCGAGGGAGCGGGCCAGCGCGCGAACGGGCTCCATGGTCTCCAGGACCTGTTCGACCGCCCCGGAGATCTCGGAGAGCTGGCGGATGACGGTCCGGATCTCGTCGCCCCACTTCGTGCCGCGGAGCTGCCCGAGATACAGGGCGACGAGATAGCAGGCGACGAGCTGGGTGAGGAAGGCCTTGGTGGAGGCCACGGCGACCTCGGGCCCCGCGTGCGTGTAGAGCACGGCGTCGGACTCCCTGGGGATGGTGGAGCCGTTCGTGTTGCAGATGGCCAGGACCTTCGCGCCCTGTTCGCGGGCGTGCCGCAGGGCCATCAGGGTGTCCATGGTCTCGCCGGACTGGGAGATCGCGACGACGAGGGTGCGGTGGTCGAGGATCGGGTCGCGATAGCGGAACTCGCTGGCCAGCTCGGTCTCGCAGGGAACGCGGGTCCAGTGCTCGATGGCGTACTTGGCGATCATCCCGGCGTGGAACGCGGTGCCGCAGGCGACGATCACGACCTTGTCGACCTCGCGGAGCTCGCGGGGGGTGATCCGTACCTCGTCGAGGTGGAGCGTGCCCGCGCCGTCGATCCGCCCGAGGAGGGTGTCGGCGACGGCCTTGGGCTGGTCCTCGATCTCCTTGAGCATGAAGGAGGCGTGGCCGCCCTTCTCGGCAGCGGAGACGTCCCAGTCCACGTGGTACTCGCGGACGTCGGCGGGCCGCCCGTCGAAGTCGGTGACGGTGACGCCCTCCCGCCGCAGCTCCACCACCTGGTCCTGCCCCAGCTCGATCGCGGAGCGGGTGTGCGCGATGAACGCGGCCACGTCGGAGGCCAGGAACGACTCGCCCTCCCCCACCCCGACCACGAGCGGCGAGTTGCGCCGGGCCCCGACCACCGCGTCGGGCGCGTCCGCGTGCACGGCCACCAGAGTGAAGGCGCCCTCAAGGCGCCGGCACACCTGGCGCATCGCCTCCGCCAGGTCCGCGCAGGACGAGAACGCCTCGGCGAGGAGATGCGCGACGACCTCGGTGTCGGTCTCGGAGGCCAGATCGTGGCCGCGCTCGGCGAGTTCGGCGCGCAGAACGGCGAAGTTCTCGATGATCCCGTTGTGCACGACGGCGACGCGGCCGGCGTTGTCGAGGTGCGGGTGGGCGTTGGCGTCGGTGGGGGCGCCGTGGGTGGCCCAGCGGGTGTGGCCGATGCCGGTGGTCCCGGCCGGGAGCGGCGCCTCGGCCAGCGCCTTCTCCAGATTGACGAGCTTCCCGGCCTTCTTCGCGGCGGCCAGACCGCCGTCCGCGAGGACGGCGATTCCCGCCGAGTCGTATCCGCGGTATTCGAGGCGCTTGAGACCCGCGACGACGACGTCCTGTGCCGACTGCCCACCAACGTATCCGACAATTCCGCACATACCATTCCCTTCCTGGTCGCCCGCCCCTCTTCTTCGCATCGTCGCAGAAGGCGAACGGGGCGGCAGAAATCGAGCCCCTCCGGCGATCGAGGACAGCGCGCGACCGAAGGTCTCGCACCTCACCCTCACCGCCTGCCGAACCCGCACCGGCACACCCCCGAGGCCACGACGGGTGGCGCGACGGGTGGCGGCGACTACGTCGACGTCAAGTGACAGCGCGCATTCCGCGGCAGCGCGAGCCGTCCCGGCGTCACACCCACCGGCTTCCCGAAGTGCCTGGGTCGAATGACCCGGTCGTAGAAGCCGGTGCCGCGGCCGCCGCGGCGGCCGCGGCGGCCGGCCTGGGGCCCTCCAGCAGCAGGCTGCGGCCCGGCCGACGCGGGTTGGCCGCCGTCCCGGGAACACAAGGCCGACCAGACGGCGGCCGTCGCCGCCAGGGCCCGTCCCCGGGCCGTGTCCGGCGGTTCAGCGGTTCAGCGGTTCAGCGGTTGAGGAACTCCAGGAGGTCCTTGTTGAACTTCTCCTTGTACCCCGGGACGAGGGCGATGCCGTGGGGACCGCCTTCGTAGACCTTGAGCGTCGCGTCCGGGATGAGCTGGGCCGCCTTACGGCCCGTGGCGTCGATGGGAACGATCTGGTCGTCGTCACCGTGCACGACGAGCGTGGGGATGTCGAACTTCTTCAGGTCCTCGTGGAAGTCCGTGGCCGCGAAGGCGTCCACACAGGCGACGCCGCCCTCGATGGTCTCCTGCATGGCCATGTACCAGAACGCGTCCTTGTTGCCCTGGGTGACCTTGTTGCCGTCGCGGTTGGCGCCGAAGAAGCCGACCGATGCGTCCTTCCAGAACTGCGAACGTTCGGCGAGGATGCCCTTCTTGATGCCGTCGAAGACCGACTGCGGTACGCCCTTCGGATTGTCGGGGCCCTGGAGCATCAGCGGACAGATCGCCGAGAGCAGCACCGCGGACCTGATCCGGTCGGTGCCGTGGCGGCCGATGTAGCGGGCGAGTTCGCCACCGCCCATCGAGTGCGCGACCAGCGTGACGTCCCGCAGGTCCAGTTGGGTGATCAGGTCGTCGAGGTCGTCCGCGAAAGTGTCGAAGTCGTAGCCGTCCCGGACCGGGGTGGAGTGGCCGTGGCCGCGACGGTCGTGCGCGATGCCGCGGAACCCGTTGTCCGCGACCACCTTGAGCTGGTCCTGCCAGGCGTCCCCGCTCAGGGGCCAGCCATGGATGAAGACGACGGGGCGGCCGCGGCCCCAGTCCTTGTAGAAGATCTCGACACCGTCACGTGTGGTCACCGTGGGCATGCGTGTTGTCCTCTCGGATGTACTGCCGGGCCCCCAGTCCAGGGTGCGGCCGGACTCCCGAGCCGCAAATCGGAATCGGGGGGACCCGCCGGCCGCGCCCGTCGTTCCGGGCGCGGCTCCACGCCGCCTCGGGCAAGGCCGGGCTCGCTCAGCCACGGCATCCGCACCGCACCTCACACCCTTTGGCGTACGGGATCTTGCGGAGCTCGCATCAGCGGTACAGCAGGTGCCGGGCGCGGAAGGCGCGGCCCTGATCGCGGTCAGCCGCCGGCCGCCGACGGGTGCGGCGGCGGAGGGGCCGGCCGCCCACTGGGGTCCCGAAGACGTGCTCGCGGCATGGCGGTAACAGCGGCGGGCGCGGCGTCGCAGCGGAGTCTCCGGGTACGGGCACTCGCGACGGTCGCCGGACCAGGGGCGTTGCCGACAGCATGACCGCCCCGCTCCCCAGGAGGAAGGGTAACGGGGCGGGTGCTGGTGGGCGCGGTGATCAGTTACCGGAGGCGTACGTGACGAACTCCGCCCAGGCGTACGGCGCGAAGCCGAGGCGCGGGCCCGGGATGTTCTTGGAGTCGCGTACGTGGATCGTGCTCGCAGTCTCCGCAACCTCGACGCAGTCAGGGCCGTCATTGCTGCTGTAGCTGCTCTTGAACCACGTCAACCCGGAAGTATTTCCGGCCGAGGGCTTGGCACTCATGTCTCTCCCAGCAATTCCGTGATGAAGGTCCGCGACGACCGAGGCGTGAGCGCCTGGGACCGGATCAGGCCATACCGCATCTCAAGGATTTGTACCTCCTTGGGATCGGTGATCAGGCGGCTGGTGAGCTGGACCTCGTTGTGCCCCACAGCCATGCCGTCACTCAGCTTAAGCACCCGGTGCGAACCGGCCAGCCCCGCATGCTCCTCCGTGTCCATCGGCATGACCTGGACCTCGACATGCCTCAACCCGCTTAGTTCTAGCAGGCGTTCGAGCTGCCTACGCAACACCATTTTGCCTCCGATCGGCCGCCTCAGTGACGCCTCTTCCTGGACGAATGTCAACAGAGGGGCAGGGCATCGAGCGAAGACCGACTGGCGGGCCATGCGCGCGGCCACCAAGCGCTCCACCTGGTCCTCGGTGTACGCCGGGCGCCGCTCCTTGTATAGGGCGCGGGCATAATCCTCGGTCTGGAGCAAACCGTGCACAACATCGCTGGCGTACGCACCCATCTCGACCGCGTTCGCCTCCAACTTCGCCAGATCACGGACCTTCTTCGGGTACCGCGCCTCCGCCACGTCCTTCTTCATCGCGGCGAGTTTGCCGCCCGCTCCCAGGACTTCGTCCGCCTCGTCCAGGAACTCCGGCTTGGGGATGCGTTTCCCGGCCTCCACCTTGTAGACCTGGTTCTCCCCGTAGCCAATCGCGTCGCCCAGTTCCTTCGCACGCAGGCCGGCCGCCTCGCGCCAGAGTCGGATCTGTCGGCCGACCGCCGCGATCACCGCGCCCGAGTCGTCCTCGACGTCGAACTCCCAGTCCGGGCCATCCGCCGTGTTGTCCCTGTTGTTGCCGTTGTCCTCGTCCGCCATACGACACCCGCCTCCACCCGTGCCCGCACCGATTCGCGCTCGACGCCGTACCGGATGGACAGACCCGTACAACCACTGGACAGTCACTGTCCGTACGCACGTCACTGCTATGCAGAGTAGGCATCCGCGGCCACGCTGAGTGACGTGAACCGAGAAATCACCCAACCGCGTGCCCGCAACGGCCAGTTCGCCGTGCAGCTCTCCGCCACCCGTCGGGGTGCCCGACTCGCCCGGCTGCTCGCCACCGAGCAACTCCGTTCGTGGGGGCTGCCGCTGGAGGACGCCGGGCATGTCATCGCCGAACTGGCGTCGAACGCCGCGCTGCACGGGTACGTGCCGGGGCGGGACTTCCGCATCATGCTGACCGTCACCGGGGACACGCTCCGTATCGAGGTCGCCGATGCTCGCGGGGATGTGCTGCCCCGAGTACCGGAGCGGAGCGATGAATCCGAGGCGGGGCGCGGGCTGTTGCTCGTCGAGGCGATCGCCATCCGGTGGGGCGTGCAGGTCGGCCCCTTCCCGCGCAAAACCGTCTGGGCGGAGGTAGCCCTCACCGGATCGTGACAGTCGCGAGCCGGTGTGTCACGTCCCGGTGAACCGCGACCCGGCGGGCCCCGACCACCCCCACTCCAGAACTGCGACCACTGCGACCGGGCCTTCCGCTCCCGCAATTGCCACGATTGCGAGAGCGGGCCGACACTCACGGGGTAGCCACGGGCGGTCCGGTCCCGGCCCGCGGAAGTCGCTGTCTCGCTGTCAGTACGGCCTGCTAACCTGCGTTTTCTTCGCGTGCACCCCACGCACACGCGTTCGCCTGACCGCTTTCTTTCCGCCCCACCTGCATGCCCACGCGCGCTCGGAACACCGAGCCCGTGCGGCAGCCGGTCGCGTCCGCTCCGAGGACTGTCATGTCTCCCACCGCTCCCCCGATACGCGCGGAGTTCGACCCGTGCGTCAACATCCCCTCGCTCGCCGGTCTCCGGACCGCCGTACGCAACGACGACTGGGCGTCCGCCGAGGCGTACTTCGGCTCCCTCGACCACGAGGACGACCGGGCGATCGCCTCGGGGCTCTTCTACGACCTCAGCTCCTGCGAACGCTTTCTGGAGCGGGTCGTCGCCGAGCACCCCGGTTCCGCCCTCGCCCGGACCCTGCTGGCCATCCGGTACATCAGCGTCGGCTGGGACATCCGCAGCTCCTACCGTGCCGAACACGTCTCACGCGACCAGTTCCGGCAGTTCCACGACTGGCTGCGGCGCGCGGAGAAGCTGCTCATCGACGTGTGCGCCGAGCACCCCACGTACGCACTGGCGTGGGCGACCCGGCTGACCACCGCACGAGGGCTCGAACTCGGACAGAGCGAGGCACGGCGGCGGTACGACCGGCTGGCCGAGCACCACCCGCACCACATCCACGCGCAGACCCTGCTGCTCCAGCAGCTGTGCCCGAAGTGGGGCGGCAGCTGGGAGGAGGCGCAGGGGTTCGCGCGCGCCTGTCTGGAGTCGGCGCCGCCGGGCAGCCACGCGGGCCGACTCATCGCCGAGCTGCACCTGGAGCGCTGGCTGGACACCGCCGACAACGGCCACAGCGACTATCTGCGCTCGGCCGAGGTCCGTGACGAGATCCTGGCCGCCGCCGCCCTCTCCGTGCAACACCCCGACTACCGGCCCGGCTTCCACTGGATCGGCGACCACAACGACTTCGCCGGGGCGCTCAGCCTGGGCGGCCACCACCGCGAAGCCGCACCGTTCTTCCGCACCCTCGGCAACAAGGCCACCCCGTCGCCCTGGGACTACTTCGGCGGCAAAGAAGCCCTGTTCCTCAAGCACCGCAAGACCGCACTGTCGAAGGGCTGAGCCGATGTCCCAGGAAACCTCCGCGCACAGACCCGCCACGGCCTCGGACCCGGACATCCGGGAGACCGAGGTCGACGGCATCCGTACGGTGCTCGCCGCGGCCCCCGGCCCGGTCACCGCGGGCCTCTTCTTCCGCGTCGGAGTCGCCGACGAGACCCTCGCCACCTCTGGCATCACGCACCTCGTCGAACACCTCGCTCTGCACCGCCACGGTGTGTCCGACCTGCACTACAACGGCGCCACCGCCGCCACGTACACGCTCTTCCATGTCACCGGCACGCCTGAGGAGGTCACCACCTACCTCAACGGTGTCTGCGCGGCCCTGCGGGATCTGCCGGTGGAGCGGCTGGAGACCGAGCGCGAGATCCTGCGCACCGAGGCGGCGGGCCGCAGCGCCGGCCCCAACCACCAGCTGCCGCTGTGGCGTTACGGTGCCCAGAGCTACGGGCTCAGCAGCTACAGCGAGCTCGGCACCTGGCATCTGAGCGCCGAGGCCGTACGCGACTGGGCGCGCACCCGCTTCACCCGTGACAACGCCGTGCTATGGATCACCGCCGGCACCGTGCCGGAAGGCCTCGACCTCGCCCTCCCTGCAGGCGTGCCGCAGCCGCTGCCCGCCCCGACATCGGCGCTCCCCGTCACGCCCGCGTACATCACGGGCGACAGCGGCGGCGTCGTTCTGGACGGCATCGTGCGGCGCTCGACGGCGGCGCCGCTGTTCACGGAGGTGCTCAGCCGGGCGCTCTACACGGACCTGCGCCAAAGGGGCGGCTACTCGTACACCGCCGACGCCGGGTACAGCCCGCGCGACAACGACTTCGCGACCATCACCGCCTTCGCCGACGCGCTCCCGAAGAAGCACGGCGCGGTGGTCGGCGGCTTCGTCGACGCATTGGCCCGCCTGCGGGCCGGCAACATCGAGCAGTCCGAACTCGACTCGGCCCGTGCCAAGTTCCTCAAGCAGTACGACGCCCCGGACATCGGCGCGTCCCGGCTGCCCTCGTACGCCCTGAACCTGTTGACCGGGCATCGCAACCTCACCCCCGACGAGCACCTGGCCGAACTCGCCGCCGTCACCCTCGACGACCTTCGCGAGGTCGCCCGCGAGCTGCACTCCACGGCACTGCTCCAGGTTCCCGGCCGGGGCGCCGACTGGGCCGGTTTCGCCGAAGCCCCCCAATGGTCCAGCTGGACCAGGACGAGCGCGGGCAGCCGACACAGCTCGCTGGAGGACGACTCCGTCCTGCTGACGGTGGCCCCCGAGGCCGTGTCCCTGGCCACCGACTCCGGCACGGTCGTCGTCCGGTACGACGCGTGCGCGGCCCTGCTCGTCCACCCGGACGGCGGCCGCCACCTCACGGGCCTGGACGGCTTCCAGATCCGCGTCGAGCCCACGCTCCACAAGGGCCTCACACCGGACCGCCTGGCCGTGATCGACGCGGGCGTACCGCCCTCGGCAGTGATCCACATGCCGCCCCGCGACCCGGACCGCATCCCCCGCCCCCGAAGACAGGGCAGCCGTCCGGGCGGCACCCCGCAGTCCAAGGGCGCACGGCTGGCCCGGACCGTCCTCATCTGGCTGTCCGGCATCGCGACGGCGATCTGGGGCCTGATCGCGACCGTGTCCATGTTCATGGAGCTGGACGAACCGAACCCGGACCCCGGCACGATCGTCATCATCTGGCTCCTGATCATCCCGCCGCTGGCCCTGCTCATCGCCCTGCGCAGAGGCCGCGACAAGCGGGACGGCTGACCCCGCGGCTCGCACGGCGACCGGCACACCCCGTGGTGGGGTGTGCCGGGAGAACCGTCTGCGGTGCCGACGGCCCGCGACCGGTCGACACCGACATGGCACCGGACCGGCGCACCGGAGTCCTCGCGCCAAGGCGCTCCGAAATCCTGTGAACCTTTCCGCGCCCTGCGGGCAACAAGGGATGACACGCTCATCCGCCGAGCCCCCAGGAGCCGATGTGACCGGACCGCCGGCCAGCCCCGACGACGACGCCGAGATCGTCGCGCAGTCGCTGGAGCAGCCCGAGATCTTCGCCGGGCTCTACGACCGCCACGCGCCCGACATCCACCGCTATGCCGTCCGCCGCCTCGGGGAGGGCGCGGCGGACGACATCACGGCGGAGACCTTCCTCATCGCGTTCCGCTCGCGGCGCCGTTACGACCGCACGCGCCGCAGCGCCCGCCCCTGGCTGTACGGCATCGCCGCGAACCTCATCGGCAAGCAACGACGTGGCGAGGAGAGGGCCCTGCGAGCCCTGGCCCGTACCGGGCAGGACCCGGTGGCCGCTTCATGGAGCGACCGCTGCGACGACCGGATCTCCGCGCAGGGGCCGCTGGCCGGGGCGCTCGCCTCGCTGTCTCCCGGCGATCGCCATGTGCTGCTGCTCGTCGCCTGGGCCGACCTCGGATACCAGGAGGTCGCCGAGGCGCTCGGCGTCCCTCTCGGCACCGTGCGGTCCCGACTCAATCGCGCCCGCCGCAAGGTACGTGAAGCGCTCAGCCTGGATCCCTCGTTCACGCCCGACGCCATGGAGCTGACCTCGTCATGGACGAAATGACCGTGCTGCGCGAATTGCGCGCCGACGCACCCGTTCCGGACCGTTCGGCACTCGCCCCAGGTCGCCTGCAGCTCACCGAGGCCGCCGCCTCGGGCCGCCGTGCCCGTCGGCTGCGGGCCGACTGGCGGGTCGCCGCGTTCGGTGCCGCAGCCGCCATCACCGTGGCGGCCGTGCTCGGCACCCAGCTCGTCGACGCCGCCGCCCCCGACCGCTCCGGCCCCGCCTCGACGACCGGCACCCTGCGGCTGGACAGCCCCGCCGAGGTGCTGAACCGGGCCGCCGACGCACTGGAGAAGCAGCCCGCCCCGACCGAGCCGCGCGACGATCAGTGGATCTATACGAAGACGGTGATGGCCCAGCCGGAGGGCTCGGACGTCGGCCACATGTCGTACAACCCCGACAACTGGGTCCCGTACGACAACTCCGCCGCGGCCAGGAACGGGAAGGACGACGACTACCGCACGTCCCGCGATGTGTACCGGGCCGCCGATGAGCTTCCCGACGATCCGGCGCGGCTGCTGGCGAAGGTCCGTTCGTTCTATCCGACGGGCCACCCCCCCGAGAGCCTGCCCGAGCCCGAGGCCGTGCACAGCTTCCGCGCGATGGGGCTGATGGTCGAGGCCTACCCGATCGCACCCCGCGCCCTCGCCCGCGTCTACCGGGCGCTGGCCACCGTCCCCGGGCTGCACGTCACCGACCACCTGGTGAAGGACGCGGCCGGGCGCGAGGTCATCGCCATCACCCGGGAGGAGGACGGCACGCACCAGCAGCGCGAGATCCTCATCGACCCGACCACCTTCGACTACGCCGGACAGCGGTTCGTGGTCACCGAGGACTACACGTACCAGCTCTCCTCCGGCAGGTCGAAACTGCCGCCGGAGAAGTTCAAGGCCGGTCAGATCACGCTGAGCGAAGCCCGGGTCGAGGCCGCCGTCGTCGACGCCGAGGGTGAGAAGCCCTGACATCACCGGGGGTCCGGGAACCGGGTCCGGTGTCCGCCGCGGGGGTGCGGACACCGGACCCCTGCCGGCCCGCCGCCCCCACGTGACCGAGCCCACCCCCCGCTCCGTTCAAACTCCCGCAACAATGAACACGTGATCACTTCGCCGCCACGAAGCACCCACCGCCGTGCCGAGCACGCGGCGACGCCGTACGTCGACCTGTCGCGCGCCGAATGGAGCGCCCTGCGCGACAAGACGCCGTTGCCGCTGACCGCCGACGAGGTGGAGCAGCTGCGCGGGCTCGGGGACGTCATCGACCTCGACGAGGTCCGGGACGTCTATCTGCCGCTCTCCCGGCTGCTCAACCTCTACGTCCAGGCCACCTCGGGCCTGCGCGGCGCCCTGAACACCTTCCTCGGGGACGCGGGCAACGGCCACGGGGCGCAGCGCGGCACCCCGTTCGTCATAGGGGTCGCGGGCAGTGTCGCGGTCGGCAAGTCCACCAGCGCCCGTATCCTCCAGGCGCTGCTGGCCCGCTGGCCCGAACACCCCCGGGTGGAACTCGTCACCACGGACGGCTTCCTGCTGCCGATGAAGGAACTCCAGGCGCGCGGGCTGATGTCGCGCAAGGGGTTCCCCGAGTCGTACGACCGCCGGGCCCTGACGCGTTTCGTCGCCGACATCAAGGCCGGCAAGGACGAGGTGACGGCGCCCGTCTACTCGCACCTGATCTACGACATCGTGCCGGGCGAGCGGCTCACCGTGCGCCGCCCCGACATCCTGATCGTCGAGGGGCTGAACGTCCTCCAGCCCGCGCTGCCCGGCAAGGACGGACGGACGAGGGTCGGGCTCGCCGACTACTTCGACTTCAGTGTGTACGTGGACGCACGGACCGAGGACATCGAGACCTGGTATCTCAACCGGTTCCGGAAACTGCGCGAGACGGCGTTCCAGAACCCGTTCTCGTACTTCCGCAAGTACACCCAGGTCTCCGAGGAGGAGGCCATGGAGTACGCCGCGACGATGTGGCGGACCATCAACAAGCCCAATCTGGTGGAGAATGTCGCGCCCACCCGAGGGCGTGCCACCCTGGTGCTGCGCAAGGGGCCCGATCACAAGGTCCAGCGGTTGTCCCTGCGCAAACTCTGAGACGTCGAGCCCTCCAGGAGTGTCCGCGTGCTGCATCTGCGCCTGATCGTCCCCGCCGGCCGTACGGACGAGGTGGTGCACCTGCTGGAGAGCACCGTCGGTACGACGCATCTCGTGGTGATGCCCGGTGTCGCCCGCGACCCGGCGGGTGACGTGGTGCTGTGCGATGTGGCGCGGGAGGCGGGCGACGAGGTGATCTCGGCGCTGCGCGGGCTCGGCATCGACAAGTCCGGTTCGATCACCGTCGAGAACATGGACCTGACGCTCTCCGCGCACGCCGACAAGGCCGAGGAGGAGGCGCCGGGCGAGGGCGCGGACGCGGTGCTGTGGGAGGAGCTGACGGAGGCGACCCACGAGGAGTCGACGTTCAGCGTCACCTATGTGGCGTTCCTCGCGGTCGCGACGATGCTCGCCGCCTGCGGTGTGATGCTCGACAACGCGATCCTGATCGTGGGCGCGATGGCGGTCGGCCCGGAGTTCGGGCCGCTGGCCGGGATCTCCACGGCCCTGGTGCAGCGGGCCCCGCGGCTGGTGTGGCGGTCGCTGGTGGCGCTGATCGGCGGCTTCGCCGTCGCGATGGTGCTGACCGCCGGATTCGCCTGGCTGATGGACGCCTTCGCGCTGTTCAACCGCTCGATGATCGAGGCCGCACGGCCCAACACGTCGTTCATCTGGAAGCCGGACCCGCTGTCGTTCGTGGTGGCGTTCCTGGCCGGGATCGCCGGAACGCTCTCGCTCACCTCGGCGAAGTCCGGGGCGCTGATCGGGGTCGCAATCTCCGTGACGACGGTGCCGGCGGCAGCCAACGCGGCGGTGGCGTTCAGCTACACCGACTACGGACAGATGTGGGGCTCGGCGGCCCAACTGCTGGCGAACCTCGGTGGAATCGTGGTCGCGGGGACGCTGACGCTGCTGCTCCAGAAGGCCCTGTGGGCGGCGCACCGCCGCCGGACGGGCCAGGCGACGCGCCCGTCCGGCGAGTAGCGCGGCCGGCACCGGCGGGCCCCGTCGGCGAACGGACGGGAGTCCGTCCGGCGGATCAGGGCCGGACAGGGCGCACCGGCCCCGGCCGTGATCCGCCGGAGAGGCCCCAGGGTGTTTCGTTCGGATCTTGCCGGGCTCGCCCCGGAGCCCGGCAACAGCGAAACGAGAGGCCCTAACCGAGCGCGGACTTCACCACGTCGGCCAGCCGCTCGGCGACCGCGCGGGCCTGTTCGATGTCGGCCGCCTCGACCATGACCCGTACCAGCGGCTCCGTGCCCGACTGGCGCAGCAGTACGCGCCCGGTGGAGCCCAGCTCGCGCTCGGCCTCGGCGACCGCCGCGGCCAGCTCCGAAGAGGTATCCACCCGGGACTTGTCGACGTCGGGGACGTTGATCAGCAGCTGCGGCAGACGCTGCATGACCCCGGCCAGCTCGGCGAGCGTACGGCCGGTCGCGGCGACGCGGGCCGCCAGCAGCAGACCGGTCAGCGTGCCGTCGCCGGTCGTGGCGTGGTCCAGGACGATGACATGGCCGGACTGCTCGCCACCCAGCGCGTAGCCCTCGGCCTTCATCGACTCCAGTACGTAACGGTCGCCGACGGCGGTCTGGACGAGCCGGATGCCCTCCCGCTCCATCGCGATCTTGAAGCCGAGGTTGGACATGACCGTGCCGACCACGGTGTCCTTGCGCAGTTGACCGGCCTCGCGCATGGCGAGGGCGAGCACGGCCAGGATCTGGTCCCCGTCGACCTCCTCGCCCGTGGCGTCCACGGCGAGGCAGCGGTCGGCGTCGCCGTCGTGTGCGATGCCGAGGTCGGCGCCGTGCTCGACGACGGCGGCCTTCAGGAGGTCCAGGTGGGTGGAGCCGCAGCCGTCGTTGATGTTCAGACCGTCCGGTTCGGCACCGATCGTGACGACCTCGGCACCCGCTCGCGTGAACGCCTCGGGCGAAACCCGGGCGGCGGCGCCGTGCGCCTCGTCGAGGACGACCTTCAGACCGTCGAGCCGGTTCGGGAGGACGGCGACGAGGTGGGCGACGTAGCGGTCGAAGCCCTCGGCGTAGTCGGTGACGCGGCCCACCCCGGCGCCCGTCGGGCGCGCCCAGGGCTCACCGGTGCGGTGCTGCTCGTAGACCGTCTCGATCCGGTCCTCCAGCTCGTCGGCGAGCTTGTGGCCGCCCCGGGCGAAGAACTTGACACCGTTGTCCGGCATGGCGTTGTGGCTGGCGGAGAGCATCACGCCGAGGTCGGCGCCCAGCGCGCCGGTGAGGTGCGCCACCGCGGGGGTGGGCAGCACACCGACCCGCAGGACGTCCACACCGGCACTGGCGAGGCCTGCCACGACGGCGGCCTCCAGGAACTCTCCGGAGGCACGTGGGTCACGCCCCACCACGGCTGTCGGCCGATGCCCCTCAAAGGTGCCCGCCTCGGCGAGCACATGCGCCGCGGCGACCGACAGGCCGAGCGCGAGCTCGGCCGTCAGGTCCGCGTTGGCGACACCGCGCACACCGTCCGTGCCGAAGAGTTGTCCCACTGGTGTCCTCCGAAGATGCTCCGAAACCGCAAACCAAACCAAAAGCAACACAACGCGACGCTGTGTATGCAGGCCTATGAACGTCTTATGCCGTTATACGCCCGAGCGTGCCGATAAACGAACGCCCCGGCCAGCACGAGGTGTGCCGCCGGGGCGAACGTGTAAAGCAGACGAGCAGGCGGTTTAGCGCTTGCTGTACTGCGGGGCCTTACGGGCCTTCTTGAGACCGGCCTTCTTGCGCTCGACCGCACGGTCGTCGCGGGAGAGGAAGCCGGCCTTCTTCAGCGTCGGGCGGTTGTTGTCGACGTCCGCCTCGTTCAGCGCACGGGCCACGCCGAGGCGCAGGGCACCGGCCTGACCCGAGACGCCGCCGCCCGAGATGCGGGCGATGACGTCGTAGCGGTTGTCGAGCTCAAGCACCTTGAAGGGCTCGTTGACTTCCTGCTGGTGCACCTTGTTGGGGAAGTAGTCCTCAAGGGTGCGACCGTTGATCTTCCACTTGCCGGTGCCCGGAACGATCCGGACGCGGGCGATGGCGTTCTTCCGACGGCCGAGGCCGGCGGCGGGCTGCGGGTCGCCGAAGCGGGACGCCAGCGACTCGCTGGTGTACTCGCCCTCGACGGGAACCTCGGACTCGAAGGTGGTCACCTCGGCGAAAACCTCTTCGCCCTCGACGCCCTCGACGGGGTTCTCAACAGTGGTCTCGGCCACGATTCTCCTCAGATCTTTCTTTTGGTCTTAGGGGGAGGCCGGAACTACTGCGCGACCTGGGTGATCTCGAACGGGACCGGCTGCTGAGCAGCGTGCGGGTGCTGGTCGCCCGCGTAGACCTTGAGCTTCGAGAGCATCTGACGGCCCAGGCTGTTCTTGGGGATCATGCCCTTGATGGCCTTCTCGACAGCCTTCTCGGGGCTCTTGGCGAGCAGCTCGTCGTAGCGGACGGAGCGGAGACCACCCGGGAACCCGGAGTGGCGGTACGCCATCTTCTGGGTCTTCTTGTTGCCGGAGAGGTGAACCTTCTCGGCGTTGATGATGATGACGAAGTCGCCCATGTCCATGTGGGGGGCGTAAATCGCCTTGTGCTTGCCGCGGAGGAGGTTCGCAGCCGTGGTGGCCAGACGGCCCAGGACGATGTCCTGGGCGTCGATGATGTGCCACTGGCGCGTCACATCGCCAGGCTTGGGGCTGTACGTACGCACGGTCGTAGCCTTCGCTTCTTCAGTGAGTGAGTCCTGACAAGGCCACCCGGACGATCACACCAGCCTTGGCGGCGCTGCGGGGACGCAACCCGAGTACCTGCCGCTGGTCATCGGCCCGGTGGACCGGCGTAAGGGCCCCTCGCGTGAGAACGACCAAGCCAATACGCATAACAAACCAGAAGAATACCGTCGCTCCCCCGCGCGGGTCAAAACAGCCCCGGAAGCCCGGCCCTGCCGGGGTTCCGGCCCTGGTGGTCAGCCCTCGTCCACCACGAACAGGTCCTCGACCGCCTCGACGGTCAACGACCGGTCGAACCACTCGCCCAGCACGTCCAGATCGGCACAGGAAGCGATCCGCTCCCGCACCTGCTCCGGAACCGCGATCCCGCGCTTGGACAGGATCCGCAGAATATCCTCGGCCCGCCCTTCGGCACGCCCCTCGGCCCGCCCCTCGGAACGCCCTTCGGAACGCAGCCGCTCAGACGTCTCCGAGCGAAAGAAAGAGAGGTCGACAGACATCAGATCCCTCCAGATCCGTGCGGCCGGAGCGGAACCCAGGCCCAGTTCGGTGAGTTCGGCGAAGATCATCGCCGTGTCGTCGTCAACGGGCCACGCTATGGACACGGCATCGGACACGTCGGCCCTTCGCGGAGCGCTCACCCGGACGGGTGGGCGCCGCCCCGGCGCCCTCTACCGCGCCCGCTCCACCCTCCGCTCGTCCCACACCGGCTCCGTCGTCTCGCGTACGACACCGTCCGAGCCGAACACGAGGTACCGGTCGAAGGACTTCGCGAACCACCGGTCGTGCGTGACGGCCATCACCGTCCCGTCGTATGCCTCCAGCCCGTCCTGCAGGGCCTCCGCCGACTCCAGGTCCAGGTTGTCCGTCGGCTCGTCCAGCAGCAGCGCGGTCGTGCCGGCCAGTTCCAGGAGCAGGATCTGGAAGCGTGCCTGCTGCCCGCCGGACAGCTTCTCGAACGGCTGGTCGCCCTGCCGCTCCAGCTCGTAGCGCCGCAGCACGGACATCGCCCCGCCCCGGTCCTTGGCGTGCTCGGTCCACAGGATCTCGACGAGTGTGTGGCCCAGCAGTTCGGGATGGGCGTGCGTCTGCGCGAAGTGGCCCGGTACGACGCGCGCCCCGAGCTTCCACTCCCCCGAGTGCGCCACCGGCTCGCCCGCGAGCAGCCGCAGGAAGTGCGACTTCCCCGAGCCGTTCGAGCCGAGGACGGCCACCCGCTCCCCGTAGAAGATCTCCAGGTCGAAGGGTTTCATCAGCCCGGTGAGCTCCAGGCCCTTGCAGGTCACCGCCCGCACACCGGTCCGCCCGCCGCGCAGCCGCATCCTGATGTCCTGCTCGCGCGGCGGCTCCGGCGGGGGCCCGGCATCCTCGAACTTCTTGAAGCGGGTCTGCATCGCGCGGTAGCGGGACGCCATGTCGGGGCTGATCGCCGCCTGCTGCCGCAGCCGGTGGACCAGCGCCTTCAGCCGGGCGTGCTCCTCCTCCCAGCGCCGCAGCAGCTCCTCGAACCGGGCGAACCGGTCCTTGCGGGCCTGGTGGTACGTGTCGAAGCCGGCGCCGTGCACCCACACGTCGCTGCCCGCCGGGCTCGGCTCGACACTGACGATCTTCTCGGCCGCCCTGGACAGCAGCTCCCGGTCGTGGGAGACGAAGAGGACCGTCTTACGGGTCTCCTTCAGTCTCTCCTCCAGCCACCGCTTCCCGGGAACGTCGAGGTAGTTGTCCGGCTCGTCGAGCAGCAGCACCTCGTCCGGCCCGCGCAGCAGCGCCTCCAGCACCAGCCGCTTCTGCTCACCGCCGGACAGTGTGCGCACCTCGCGCCACTGCGCCTTCTCGTACGGGACACCGAGCGCGGCCGTGGTGCACATGTCCCAGACGGTCTCGGCCTCGTACCCGCGGGCCTCCGCCCAGTCGCTCAGGGCCTGCGCGTACGTCATCTGCGCGGCCTCGTCGTCGACGGTGAAGATCAGTTCCTCCGCCTTGTCGACCGCCAGGGCGGCCTCCCGGATACGGGGCTGCGCGACGGAGACCAGCAGGTCCCGGACGGTGCGCTCGTCCCGCACGGAGCCCACGAACTGCTGCATCACCCCGAGACCGCCACTCACCGACACGGAGCCGCCGTGCGGCTGGAGCTCCCCGGCGAGCAGTTTCAGCAGCGTCGTCTTCCCGGCACCGTTCGCACCCACGAGGGCGACCACCGCCCCGTCCGCGACCCGGAACGAAGCATCGCCGAGCAGCACCCGCCCGTCCGGTAGGTAGTACTCCAGATGGCCCGCTTCAAGATGTCCCATGCACAGCATTGTCACGGGCCGCGAAGCCCTGGCCCAACCGGTTTACGTTCCGTCTAGGATTCGCCGCATGAGCTTTGGGCAAGGGGGGCCCTCCCGGGGGCCCGGAGGCACACAGACTCCGGACTGGGCAGCGCTGGCCGACGAGTCCGCCGCGCGCAACCGCCGCAAGAAGTGGCTGCTGATCGGCGGAGGCGTGCTCGCCACCGCCGCGGTCGGCGCGATCGTGGCCACCGCGGTCATCTCGACCAACAAGAACGACTCCACCAACTCCGGCAAGCACGCGAGCGAGCTCCCGGCGCCGACCGACCTGCCGACCGACACCGCCGAGCCCGAGCCGTCCTTCTCCTCGGTGGCGCCGCCGCCCCCGCCCGACCCGAAGGACTACATATCCGACGCCAAGAAGGACAAGGCGCCGATCACCGTCGACGCGTTCTTCCCCGGCAAGAAGCTGACGATGGGCGACCGCGTCTACGTCAAGGGCGCGACGCAGCAGACGAAGAGCTGCGCCGCGACCACCAAGGGCGCGCTCGGCTCGATCCTCACCAGCAACGGCTGCGACCAGGTCATCCGGGCCACGTACAGCAAGGACGGCGTCGCCGTCACCGTCGGGCTCGCAGTCTTCAAGACGGAAGCCCAGGCGAAGAAGGCGGCCCAGCAGTCGAGCGGCAGCATCGCCACACTGAGCGGCGCGGGCGTGCCGTCCTTCTGCCCCGCCGGATCGGTCTGCCGCCGTACCGCCAACTCCTACGGGCGCTACGCCTACTTCGCCATCAGCGGGTTCACCAGCGGCAAGAACGTCACCACGGCCGACAAGAACGTCTACGCCACCGGCGACGACCTGACGAACTTCACGTTCCGTCAGATCCGCTACCGGGGCGAGCTCCAGGCATCGGCCGCAGCCACCGCCCAGACCGGCTGACCGACCCTCTGCCGCGCCGCAGCACGAAACCTGCGGCAAAGACCGAACCACCAGCACAGCCAGTCGGCGAGACCAAGGCCCGCACAGGCGCGGAACCGGTCATTCCTCGGTGTCATCACGCCACCTCGGAACCCCTGGACAGACAGCCCTCTCTTGCCTCAGCAACAGGACACGACTGATCGGCTCAGGCAAGGGAGTCGCTCATGAGGTACAAGCGACGAAGACATATGGCGGCCACCATCCTGACGGCCGCTGCTCTCGCTCTCACAACCACACCAGCGATCGCCCACCCGGACACTGCGCCCACGTCTGCCACTGCCGATCCGATCACAAGTGAGTTGGCACAGCTCACAGAGAACTACCTGCAACAGCGCGCCAACATGCTCACCACCACCGCATCCATCACGCGCTCCGCCCGAATTGCGACAACTCGGCAGATGTCCGCGCAGGTGGATGCCGACCTGACAGCGCTGGCGGAGAAGGGGCGGCGATACGAACAAGTCGACGGGGGGTACACGAAGGCGACGGTCGATGTCGAGGTCACGAATGCCTCCGTCGGCGAGTCGGCGGCGACCCTCCAGGTCTCCGAGTACACCCGCCTGCACCTCCCCTTCACCCCCCAGGAAATGGAGGAAGGAGCGCCGGAATACGAAGAGATCGCCCTCCCGCACACCGTGCAGTTCGCGCGAACAGCTGAGGGAACCTGGCTCCTCGCCTCTGACGTAGCCGAGACCGACGGCGGCCCCGCACCCAGCACGCAGGTGGAGCGGGCGGACCCGGCACCCGCAGACGAAGGTGGTTCTCCGGACGAGGACGAGGGCACCAAGACACCTCCGTCCGAGACGACAGTTCTTCCGGACACCGGCGTCACCGTCGTCAAACCGGCAAGCTACAGCTACGGGAAAATCGCTGCATACGCCGACAAATACTGGAAGAACAACAACAAGGCATATCGCACCTACAGCAACGATTGCACCAACTTCATTTCCCAGGCGATGCTGGCCGGGGGGTGGGGCCCCAAAGGCGGCGCACTGATCCAGCGGACCAGCAACAAGTACTGGTTCTACGGACCCACGACGTTCACCACCAGCTACACATGGGCGGGCGCGGAGAACTGGTACTGGTTCGCACAGAAGCACTCGAAACGCACCAAGATGCTCACGAATGTATGGAATCTGGTCGCTTCAGATGTTCTACAGGCTGACTGGGACAAGAACGGCAATATCGACCACACCATGATGGTCACCAAGAGGTACCAGGGCACTCCGTACCTCACGTACCACTCCGGTGCCACACACAACAAGAGCCTGGCCAAACTTCTGTCCGACCACAAGAAGACATGGTGGTACGCGCACCGCACCTGACGGCCAGAGACACCGCTTCCCCGATCGGACGAAGGAGCACAATGAATCGTCGACGAACGGCCGGCGTTCTGACAGCGGCGGTGGCCACAGTCACGCTGGCGGCTTCCGGATGCTCGTCAACCTCGGAGTCCCACACCGTGAGCAAGCCCTCGGCATCACCGGACGGGGCCCGCCGAGCGGTGGAATCGTATGTGCGCGCCCTCAACTCCCGTAGCGTCCCCGCTCTGATGCACATCGGCAACGTCCCGGACGAGGACTGGTCGCGGCGCGAAGCGGCCCGGATCCTCGCCGCCGACGGCGGCAAGGACCTGAAGATCACGGACGTGCGCATCGACTACGACATAGGCCCGAACACCGGATCGGCCGAGCTCACCGCGAAGGGCCGGACGGGCGCCACTCTCCACGACACCTTCACCGTGCTCCGGACGGCCGGTGCCTGGCACGTGGTGATCTTCGATGATCGCCCCCTCCCCCCGGGCAAGGAGTCCTCGTCCGCGGAGCGGCCGTCGCCCTGAGGGACCGACCACCGGGCGGGCCCGTCATCGCGTCTCAGCAGCAGCCCTCGCCACCGTCGCCCGTTCCGGGAAGCGTGCGCACATTGCGCGCCTCCTTGGAGCGGGCGGCCAGCAACTCGTCGGCGGGGTAGGCCACTTCCTCCAGCGTCAGCCCGTGGGGTCGCACGACATGCACCCCGGGATCCCGCACCCGTGCCGCCAGCACCTGGGCGGGCCACTCGGCCGGACGGCGCCCGTCGCCGACGAACAGCGCCGCGCCGATCAGCGCCCGCACCATGTTGTGGCAGAACGCGTCGGCCTGCACGGTCGCCGTCATGATCCCGGACGCCTCGTCCCGGACCCAGCTCAGCTTCTGCAGCGTACGGATCGTCGTCGCGCCCGCGCGCTTCTTGCAGTACGCGGCGAAGTCGTGCTCCCCGGTCATCCGGGCCGCCGCCTCGTTCATGGCGTCGACGTCCAACGGCCGGTCGTGCCAGAGCACATGACCGCGCAACAGCGGATCCACCCCACCGGGACGGTCGGCGACACGGTACGCGTACCGACGCCACAGCGCCGAGAACCGGGCGTTGAACCCCGCCGGAGCCCGTTCGATGCGCCAGATCCGTACATCGGGCGCCATCCGCCCGGCCATCCGCCGCAGCAGCTTGTCCGCGTGCTCGGCCCACACCTCGTCCGGCAGATCGACATGGGCGACCTGGCCCCGGGCGTGCACCCCGGCATCCGTGCGTCCGGCGACGGTCAGGCCGTACGTCCGCGAGGACCGCGTCACGGTCCGCAGCGCGTCCTCGATCTCCCCCTGGACGGTCCGCCTGGAGGTCTGCTTGGCCCAGCCGGAGAAATCCTTGCCGTCGTACGCCAGGTCCAGCCGCACCCGCACGAAGCCGGGCTCCACTTCGTCACTCACCCGAGGATCCTTGTCTCCAGTCCATACGGAACGGGCCCGCACCGCCCCGAAGGGTGATGCGGGCCCGTCCAGTGCTCTCAGAACGCTCAGGCGTCCTTGGACTCCGCCTCGGCCTCGGCCGACTTGGCGTCCTCGACGACCTCGGCGGACTCGGCCGGAGCCTCGTCCTTCTTGAGGGCGTCCTCCTTGACCGCACGCTTGGTCGCGGCCTCGGCCTCACCGGTGGCCTGCTGGGCCACGGTCAGCGCCTCGACCAGCTCGATGACCGCCATCGGGGCGTTGTCGCCACGACGGTTGCCGATCTTGGTGATGCGGGTGTAACCACCAGGGCGGTTCTCGTAGCGCGGGGCGATCTCGGTGAAGAGCGTGTGCACGATGCCCTTGTCCGTGATCGACTGCAGCACCAGGCGACGGTTGTGGATGTCGCCCTTCTTCGCCTTGGTGATGAAACGCTCGGCGACCGGACGCAGGCGGCGGGCCTTGGCCTCGGTCGTGGTGATGCGGCCGTGCTCGAACAGCGCCTTCGCGAGGTTGATGAGAAGAAGCTTCTCGTGCGCAGCGCTGCCGCCCAGACGGGCACCCTTGGCGGGCTTCGGCATGGTGTTTCTCCTTGTGTGCTGCACCGGCCGTATCAGGTACCGGTGTCAGTTCCCGCGCGGCGGACGCCACACGGAAGATCAAGAGCCGAACAGGCAAGAACCAATCTCAAGCCCGTCCGGCGTTCGAGGACAGAGCCTCACCCGGTCCGGGGCACCCAGCAAACCCGGGCACCCCAGCCGGAGGCGTACTAGTACTGCTCGGTCTCCACGAAACCGGCGTCCGCGTCGTCGTCGGCGCCGAAGGCGTCGGCTGCGGCCGTCGGGTCGAATCCGGGCGGGCTGTCCTTGAGCGCCAGGCCCATACCGGCCAGCTTCGCCTTGACCTCGTCGATCGACTTCGCACCGAAGTTGCGGATGTCGAGCAGGTCGGCCTCGGAACGAGCCACGAGCTCACCCACGGAGTGGATGCCCTCACGCTTGAGGCAGTTGTACGAACGGACCGTGAGCTCCAGCTCCTCGATCGGCAGCGCCAGATCGGCGGCGAGCGCGGCGTCCGTCGGGGACGGGCCCATGTCGATGCCCTCGGCGTCGATGTTGAGCTCACGCGCCAGACCGAACAGCTCGACCAGGGTCTTACCGGCCGAAGCCATGGCGTCACGCGGACGCATGGCCTGCTTGGTCTCGACGTCGACGATCAGCTTGTCGAAGTCGGTCCGCTGCTCGACACGGGTCGCCTCGACCTTGTACGTGACCTTGAGCACCGGCGAGTAGATGGAGTCGACCGGGATACGGCCGATCTCCTGGCCCACCTGCTTGTTCTGGACGGCGGAGACGTAGCCGCGACCGCGCTCGACGGTCAGCTCCATCTCCAGCTTGCCCTTGCCGTTCAGCGTGGCCAGGACCAGGTCCGGGTTGTGGACCTCGACACCGGCCGGCGGGGCGATGTCAGCAGCGGTGACCAGGCCGGGACCCTGCTTGCGCAGGTACATCACGACCGGCTCGTCGTGCTCCGAGGAGACGACCAGCTGCTTGATGTTGAGGATGAGGTCGGTGACGTCCTCCTTGACGCCCGGCACGGTGGTGAACTCGTGCAGGACACCGTCGATCCGGATGCTGGTGACGGCGGCACCGGGGATCGAGGAAAGGAGCGTGCGGCGAAGAGAGTTGCCGAGGGTGTAGCCGAAGCCCGGCTCCAGCGGCTCGATCACGAACCGGGAGCGGAACTCGTCAACGACCTCTTCGGTCAGCGACGGACGCTGAGCGATAAGCATGTTGCGTTCCTTCAGTCGTGGGCGCCCACTATTTGACGCCCCCAGATACTGACAAGGGTACGGGCGGCACGACCCGAAAGAGCCGTACCGCCCGGACCCACGAGCTACTACTTGGAGTAGAGCTCGACGATCAGCTGCTCCTGCACCTGGGTGTCGATCACCTGGCGCTCGGGCAGGGAGTGCACGAGGATCCGCATCGTCGACGGCACGGCTTCGAGCCACGCCGGAACGGTGCGCTCGCCGGCCTCGGCCTGGGCCACCTGGAAGGGGGTCAGGGCCTTGGACTTCTGACGAACCTCGATCACGTCGTTCACGGCGACGCGGGCCGACGGAATGTCGGTCTTCGTGCCGTTCACCGCGATGTGTCCGTGACGCACCAGCTGACGGGCATGGTCGCGGGACTTGGCGAAGCCTGCCCGGTAGACCACGTTGTCGAGGCGGGTCTCAAGGATGCGCAGAAGGTTCTCACCGGTCTTGCCGGTCTTCTGGTTCGCTTCCTTGTAGTAGTTCACGAACTGCCGCTCAAGAACACCGTAGATCCGCGAGCACTTCTGCTTCTCACGAAGCTGAAGAAGGTACTCGCTGTCCTTGGTGCGCCCGCGTCCGTGCTCACCCGGGGGGTAAGGACGGATCTCGATCGGGCACTTCGCGCTCTCGCACTTGCTGCCCTTGAGGAACAGCTTCTGCTTCTCCCGACGGCAACGCTTGCAGTCGGCCCCGGTGTATCGCGCCATTTTCCAGTTGTCTCCGTTGCTTCAGACGGAATCAGACGCGGCGGCGCTTGGGCGGCCGGCATCCGTTGTGCGGAGTGGGGGTGACGTCCTGGATCGAGCCCACCTCCAGGCCGGTGGCCTGGAGCGAACGGATCGCGGTCTCGCGGCCGGAGCCCGGACCCTTGACGAAGACGTCAACCTTGCGCATACCGTGCTCCTGCGCGCGGCGGGCGGCCGACTCGGCGGCCATCTGCGCGGCGAAGGGGGTGGACTTGCGCGAGCCCTTGAAGCCGACGTGGCCGGCAGAGGCCCAGGAGATCACGTTGCCCGAGGGGTCCGTGATCGAGACGATCGTGTTGTTGAACGTGCTCTTGATGTGCGCGTGGCCGTGAGCAACGTTCTTCTTTTCCTTGCGACGCACCTTCTTGGCTGCGCCCTGACGTCCCTTGGGGGGCATGTCTTGACTCCAGATGGAGAGGGGAGGTGATCGGTCCTACAGCGAAGACCGCTGGTTGCTGCGGCTGACCGGTGGCCCGGACACCCGCAGTGCGTCCGCTGAGGACTACTTCTTGCCCGGCTTCTTCTTGCCGGCGATCGCGCGACGCGGGCCCTTGCGGGTACGAGCGTTCGTGCTGGTGCGCTGGCCGTGGACCGGCAGGCCGCGACGGTGGCGGATGCCCTGGTAGCAGCCAATCTCGATCTTGCGGCGGATGTCGCCCTGGATCTCGCGACGGAGGTCACCCTCGGTGCGGAGGTTGGCGTCCACGTACTCGCGGATCTTGACCAGGTCCTCTTCGGCCAGGTCACGAACGCGGGTGTTCGGGTTCACGCCGGTGGTGGCGAGGATCTCCTTGGACCGGGTGCGCCCGATACCGAAGACGTAGGTGAGGGCAACCTCCACGCGCTTTTCGCGCGGGATGTCAACACCTGAAACGCGTGCCATTCAATGGCTCCAGTTGTTAAGTCGGGGGTCTTCCACAGAGCCGCTCCCGATCGCCGACCACTCACGAGGAGAAGTGGTACGCCCGGGTCCCCGGCCCCCGCCGGAGGTGTCGTCAGCCGAAGCTTGGACGGACTCTGCGTATGTACGTATTACGTGCGTCGCGCGAAGTACTGCGAGATGCAGGGGGTCGTACGTCAGCCCTGGCGCTGCTTGTGGCGCAGGTTGTCGCAGATGACCATGACCCGACCGTGGCGGCGGATCACCTTGCACTTGTCGCAGATCTTCTTGACGCTCGGCTTGACCTTCATGGGATGTCAGGTTCTCCGGGTCAGTGCCATCACCGCGCCGAGGCGGGTGCGGGCAAGATCTACTTGTAGCGGTAGACGATCCGGCCACGCGTCAGGTCGTACGGAGAGAGCTCCACGACGACCCGGTCATCCGGAAGGATGCGGATGTAGTGCATCCGCATCTTGCCGCTGATGTGCGCGAGGACCTTGTGACCGTTCTGGAGCTCCACCTTGAACATGGCGTTCGGGAGGGACTCGATCACGGTGCCCTCAATTTCGATGGCACCTTGCTTCTTGGCCACGCTTCGCCCTTCGAATCGGCTACCTTGATCGACTTTCGGTATCACATGTGGACACACGGATGCACAAGAGCCGACGCGTCAGTCTACGTCAGCGGACCCCAAAAGACGAATCCGTCAAGTTTGCCCACCGCGGGAGATCCTTAGACCTCCACAAGGGGGTCAAATCAGCCCATGAGGCCCGCCCCGGTCCTCAGGACCCCGCGCAAGGGTCCGGCGCCGTCTCGATTCCGTACTGGGCCAGCTTCGCCTTGCCGCAGTCGGGGGCGGTCAGGACCAGGGGGCCCTGCTCGGTGAGGGCGATCGAGTGCTCCCAGTGGGAGGACCAGGTGCCGTCCGTGGTGATCACGGTCCAGTCGTCCTGGAGCACCTCGGTCTGCGGCGTGCCGAGGGAGACCATCGGCTCGATGGCCAGGCAGACGCCGGGCACGAGCTTGATTCCCTTGCCCCGCTTCCGGGCGACGTAGTTCAAAAGGTGCGGGTCCATGTGCATCTCGGTGCCGATGCCGTGGCCGCCGTAGTCCTCGATGATCCCGTACTTGCCGGTGGCCGGACGCGGCTGGCGGCGGATGCAGGACTCGATCGCCTTCGAGATGTCGACGAGGCGGTTGTTCACCTTCATCGCGGCGATACCGGCCCACATGGACTCCTCCGTCACCCGGGAGAGCTCGATGAGCTCCGGAGCGTGACCGGTGCCCACGAACGCCGTGTACGCGGCGTCCCCGTGCCAGCCGTCGACGATCGCGCCGGCGTCGATGGAGATGATGTCGCCGTCCTTGAGGACGGTCTTGTCGTCCGGGATGCCGTGGACGACGACCTCGTTGACCGAAGTGCAGATGGTCGCGGGGAACCCGCCGTACCCGAGGAAGTTCGACTTCGCACCGTGATCGGCGATCACCTTGCGGGCCACCTGGTCCAGGTCCAGGGTGGTGGCGCCGGGCACCGCCGCCTCACGGGTGGCCGCGTGAATGGCAGCGACCACCAGCCCCGCCTCACGCATCTTCGCGATCTGCTCGGGGGTCTTGATCTGCACCATTACGCGGCGCCTCTCTGCATCGAACTGCATCGAACGGTGACGGGGTGCGGCGTACACAACGATACGGCGCAAACAGTCGGCCGCGACGCCCATGGACGCCGCGGCCGACTGTACGAGTACTGCGGGGACTGCCCCTCAGGCCTTCTCGGACCCGAGAGCCTCCATCGCCCGCTCGGTCACCTCGGTGACCTTGCCGAGCGCGGAGATGGTGACCACCAGGTTCTGGGCCCTGTAGTAGTCGATGATCGGCTCGGTCTGCGTGTGGTAGACCTCCAGCCGAGTGCGGACCGTCTCCTCGGAGTCGTCGTCGCGCTGGTACAGCTCGCCGCCGCAGGAGTCGCAGACGCCTTCGGCCTTCGGCGGGTTGTACGTCACGTGGAAGACGTGCGCGCTGTCGTTGCGGCAGATCCGGCGACCCGCGATCCGTTTGACGACCTCGTCCTCGGGGACCTCCAGGTCGAGAACCGCGTCCAGCTTCACGCCCTCGTCCTTGAGCATCGCGTCAAGAGCCTCGGCCTGACCCACATTGCGCGGGAAGCCGTCCAGCAGGAAGCCGTTCACGGCGTCGGGCTGGGACATGCGGTCCTTGGCCATCGCGATGGTGACCTCGTCCGGCACCAGCTGCCCCGCGTCCATGTAGGCGCGGGCCTGCTTGCCAAGGTCGGTGCCCTGGCTGATGTTGGCGCGGAAGAGATCGCCCGTGGAGATGTGCGGAATCGACAGGTTCTTGGCAAGGTACGCAGCCTGCGTTCCCTTGCCGGCACCGGGCGGCCCGACGAGGACGATTCGCATCAGCGGAGGAACCCTTCGTAATTGCGCTGCTGGAGCTGACTCTCGATCTGCTTCACGGTCTCCAGACCCACACCCACGATGATGAGGATGCTCGTCCCGCCGAACGGGAAGTTCTGGTTAGCGCCACCGAAGCCTGCCAACGCCATCGTCGGCACCAGAGCGATCAGACCCAGGTACAGCGAGCCCGGCCAAGTGATCCTGTTGAGCACGTAGCTCAGGTACTCGGCAGTAGGTCGACCAGCCCGGATACCCGGGATGAACCCACCATACTTCTTCATGTTGTCGGCGACTTCCTCGGGGTTGAACGAAATCGCCACATAGAAGAAGGCGAAGAAGACGATCAACAGGAAGTACGCCGTGATGTAGTACGGGTGGTCGCCCTTGACGAAGTTGTCCTTGATCCAGGTCGCCCAGCCCGCGGTGGAGTTGGAGAACTGGACGATCAGGGCGGGGATGTAGAGCAGCGAAGAAGCGAAGATGACGGGAATCACACCCGCCTGATTCACCTTCAGCGGAATGTACGTCGAGGTACCGCCGTACGACCTGCGGCCGATCATGCGCTTCGCGTACTGCACCGGGATACGGCGCTGGGCCTGCTCGACGAAGACGACGAGGCCCACCATCACGAAGCCGATCAGGATGACGGTGCCGAACTCGATCCAGCCGTCGGCCAGCTTGCCGCTGGTCTTGATGGCCCACAGGGCGCCGGGGAAGCTGGCGGCGATCGAGATGAACATCAGGATCGACATGCCGTTGCCGATGCCGCGGTCGGTGATGAGCTCACCGAGCCACATGACGGCGGCGGTGCCCGCGGTCATGGTGATCACCATGACGATGGTGGTGAAGATCGACTGGTTCGGAACGATCTGGTCGGCGACCGGGCAGCCGCTGAAGAGCGCGCCGCTGGTGGCGGTGGCCACCAGGCCGGTGCCCTGGAGGATGGCGAGCGCCACGGTCAGATAACGCGTGTACTGCGTGATCTTGGCCTGGCCGGACTGCCCCTCCTTCTTGAGCGCCTCAAGTCGGGGAATGACCACGGTCAGCAGCTGGAGAATGATGCTGGCCGTGATGTACGGCATGATGCCGAGCGCGAAGATCGTGATCTGCAGCAGTGCACCACCGCTGAACATGTTCACCAGGCCGAAGAGGCTGTTGTTGCCCTTGCTGGCCTGATCAACACAGGTCTGGACGTTCTCGTAGCTCACGCCCGGTACGGGGATGTGTGCCCCGAGCCGGTAGAGCACGATGATGCCGAGCGTGAAGAGCAGCTTCTTGCGCAGGTCGGGCGTCTTGAACGCCCGGGCGAACGCGGTGAGCACGGTGCCTCCTGCGACCCCCGCGCAATGCGTAGAGGTGACGGTCTTGAGGATCGACGAATACGTAACAGTCAAAAGTCCCTGGGCGGGTGCCCGAGGGGTTACCACACAACAACGCACGCCACCTTACCGGCGACCATGCCCACCTAGGAACGACCAACCGGGGATGCCTCAAATGAGAGGCATCCCCGGTCGGATGTTCAGGCCATCGAGTTGTCTCAGACGAGCTCGGTGACGGTGCCGCCGGCGGCGGCAATCTTCTCCTTGGCGGAGCCGGAGACGGCGTCAACCGAAACCTGCAGTGCCACGGAGATCTCGCCCTGTCCGAGGACCTTGACGAGGTGGTTGTTGCGCACCGCACCCTTGGCGACCAGGTCGGCCACGGTGACCTCTCCACCCTCGGGGTAGAGCGTCGCGAGCTTGTCCAGGTTCACGACCTGGTACTCGGTGCGGAACGGGTTCTTGAAGCCCTTGAGCTTCGGGAGACGCATGTGGAGGGGCATCTGCCCACCCTCGAAGCGCTCCGGAACCTGGTAACGGGCCTTGGTGCCCTTGGTACCACGACCAGCGGTCTTACCCTTGGACGCCTCACCACGACCCACACGGGTCTTGGCGGTCTTGGCGCCCGGGGCGGGCCGGAGGTCATGGGCCTTCAGCGGCTTGTTCTCCGCCATGTCAGTCGACCTCCTCAACCGTCACGAGGTGGCGGACGGTGTGAGCCATGCCGCGGAACTCGGGACGGTCCTCCTTGACGACCACGTCGTTCAGGCGCTTGAGCCCGAGCGAACGCAGGGTGTCGCGGTGGTTCTGCTTGCTGCCGATGTACGACTTCGTCTGCGTGATCTTGAGGCGAGCCATTACGCACCCGCTCCCGCACGCGCACGAAGCAGGGCCGCGGGGGCGACGTCCTCGAGCGGCAGACCGCGGCGGGCCGCGATCTCCTCGGGACGCTGCAGGCCCTTGAGGGCCGCCACGGTCGCGTGCACGATGTTGATCGCGTTGTCGGAGCCGAGCGACTTCGACAGGATGTCGTGAACGCCGGCGCACTCCAGAACGGCGCGCACCGGGCCACCGGCGATCACACCGGTACCGGGGGAAGCAGGCTTGAGCAGGACGACGCCCGCAGCCTTCTCGCCCTGGATCGGGTGAGGAATGGTGCCCTGGATGCGCGGAACCTTGAAGAAGTTCTTCTTGGCTTCTTCCACGCCCTTGGCGATGGCCGCGGGAACTTCCTTGGCCTTGCCGTAGCCGACACCGACGGTGCCGTCACCATCGCCCACCACGACCAGCGCGGTGAAGCTGAAGCGACGACCACCCTTCACAACCTTGGCGACGCGGTTGATCGCGACGACGCGCTCAACGTACGCGGTCTTCTCGGCGGCAGCTGCGCCGCCGTCACGGCCCTTCCGGTCCCGCCGCTCGCCGCCACCGGCACCGCTTCCGCGGCGCTGGGGTCCAGCCATTGGATTTACCTCTCTCTGTTACGTCCGCTGTGCGTAGGAACCGGGGCTTAGAACTTCAGCCCGGCTTCACGGGCGGCGTCAGCCAGAGCGGCAATCCGCCCGGCGTACTGGTTACCACCGCGGTCAAACACGACGGCCTCGACGCCTGCGGCCTTGGCGCGCTCAGCGACCAGGGCGCCGACCTGCTTGGCCTGGGTGCTCTTGTCGCCCTCGCCACCACGGATGGAGACGTCCAGGGTCGACGCCGACGCGAGCGTGTGGCCCGCGATGTCGTCGATGACCTGAGCCACCATGTGGCGGTTGGACCGCGTCACGACCAAGCGCGGACGCTCCGGCGAACCGGAGATGTGCTTGCGGACACGGATGTGGCGACGCTTGAGGGCGGCACGCTTGTAGGCGTCGCCCTTGGCGATCTTCACGCCGTATGCCATGGCTACTTACCAGCCTTTCCGACCTTGCGGCGGATGACCTCGCCGGCGTACTTGACGCCCTTGGCCTTGTACGGGTCAGGCTTCCGCAGCTTGCGGATCTTGGCCGCGGTCTCGCCGACCTTCTGCTTGTCGATGCCCTCGACGGAGAACTTCGTGGGGGACTCCACCTTGAAGGTGATGCCCTCCGGGGCCTCGATCAGGATCGGGTGGCTGTAGCCCAGGGCGAACTCCAGGTTGGAGCCCTTCGCCTGGACGCGGTAACCGACACCACTGATCTCGAGCGCCTTGATGTATCCCTGGGTCACACCGGTGATCATGTTCGCCACCAGCGTGCGGGACAGGCCGTGCAGGGCCTTGTTCTGACGCTCGTCGTTCGGGCGGGTGACGCTGAGGAAGCCGTCCTCACCCTTGGTGACCTCGATCGGCGACGCGACGGTGTGCGTGAGGGTGCCCTTGGGACCCTTCACCGCGACCGTGCGGCCATCGATGGTGACGTCCACACCGGCGGGAACCTGGATGGGGAGCTTGCCGATTCGCGACATGAGCTATTCCTCCGTTCCCGACTACCAGACGTAGGCGAGGACTTCCCCACCTACGCCCTTCTTGCTGGCCTGCTGGCCGGTCAGGAGACCGTGGGACGTGGAGATGATCGCCACGCCCAGGCCGCCGAGAACCTTCGGCAGGTTGGTGGACTTTGCGTAAACACGCAGACCCGGCTTCGAGATGCGCTTGATGCCGGCGATCGAGCGCTCGCGGTTCGGGCCGAACTTCAGCTCCAGGACGAGGTTCTTGCCGACCTCGGCGTCCTCGACCTTCCAGCCGGTGATGAAGCCCTCCTGCTGGAGGATCTCCGCGATGTGCGACTTGATCTTGCTGTGCGGCATCACGACGGAGTCGTGGTACGCCGAGTTCGCGTTGCGCAGACGCGTGAGCATGTCTGCGATGGGATCAGTCATGGTCATGAATTGGCCTTCGGCCTCTCTCGCCGGGGTTTCCTGTATGCGCCATCCCTCTCCCCACTCAGAGGCAGGACGGGTGCGGTGCGGGGACCTACGGCGTAGTAAGTCGGTCTAGGGCGGCAGGCGCCCAACCCCACAAGCCTACGGCATGTGAGGCCGGACTCCTGCCGACCAGATGCTTACCGAGAGCTTCCGTCAATTCCCAACGCCCGGAGGGCGAAGGAGAATTACCAGGAGCTCTTGGTCACGCCCGGCAGCTCGCCACGGTGAGCCATCTCACGAAGGCACACGCGGCACAGGCCGAACTTGCGGTAGACGGAGTGGGGCCGGCCGCAGCGCTGGCAGCGGGTGTACCCGCGAACGCCGAACTTCGGCTTACGGGCGGCCTTAGCGATCAGAGCCTTCTTCGCCACGGTCAGTTCTCCTTGAACGGGAAGCCGAGGTGACGAAGGAGGGCACGACCCTCGTCGTCATTGGTCGCCGTGGTGACCACGGTGATGTCCATGCCCCGGACCCGGTCGATCTTGTCCTGGTCGATCTCGTGGAACATGACCTGCTCCGTGAGACCGAAGGTGTAGTTGCCACGGCCGTCGAACTGCTTCGGCGACAGGCCACGGAAGTCACGGATACGCGGCAGCGCGAGCGACAGCGTACGGTCCAGGAACTCCCACATCCGGTCACCGCGCAGGGTGACGTGGCAGCCGATCGGCTGGCCCTCGCGCAGCTTGAACTGCGCGATGGACTTGCGGGCCTTGGTGACGGCCGGCTTCTGGCCGGTGATCGTGGTGAGGTCGCGCACGGCGCCGTCGATCAGCTTGGAGTCGCGGGCGGCGTCGCCCACACCCATGTTGACCACGATCTTGACCAGGCCGGGGATCTGCATGACGTTCTCGTAGGAGAACTCCTCACGCAGCTTGCCGGCGATTTCCTCGCGGTACTTCGTCTTCAGACGCGGAGTGGTGGTGGTAGCCATCAGATGTCCTCACCCGTCCGCTTGGCAACGCGGATCTTGTTGCCTTCGTCGTCGAAGCGGTAACCGACGCGCGTGACGACCTTGTTGCCGTCCTTCTCCACGACGAGCTGAACGTTGCTCACGTGGATGGGGGCCTCGGTCGTGACGATGCCACCGGTCTGCGAACCGCGAGCGGTCTGGCCGGCCTTGGTGTGCTTCTTGACCCGGTTGACACCCTCGACGAGGACGCGGTCCTGAGCGGGGTAGGCCACGATGACCTTGCCCTGCTTGCCCTTGTCCTTACCGGTGATGACCTGAACCAGGTCGCCCTTCTTGATCTTCATGCTTACAGCACCTCCGGCGCGAGCGAGATGATCTTCATGAACTTCTTCTCGCGCAGTTCCCGGCCCACCGGGCCGAAGATGCGGGTGCCGCGGGGGTCACCGTCGTTCTTCAGAATGACGGCGGCGTTCTCGTCGAAGCGGATGTACGAGCCATCCTGACGGCGACGCTCCTTGACGGTGCGAACGATGACGGCCTTGACGACGTCACCCTTCTTCACGTTGCCACCGGGGATCGCGTCCTTGACGGTGGCGACGATGACGTCACCGATGCCCGCGTAGCGGCGACCCGAACCACCGAGAACACGGATGGTGAGGATTTCCTTCGCACCCGTGTTGTCGGCGACGCGAAGTCGCGACTCCTGCTGGATCACGTCTATCTCCTGATCGTCTGCCGGTTCCCGGTGGGGGCCACTCCGTCACCGGAGCGGACCCCACCGAGCCTGGCGGAACCTGCCTGAGGGGAATGCCCCTCAGGAATTACTTGGCCTTCTCGAGGATCTCGACGACGCGCCACCGCTTCGTGGCGGACAGCGGCCGGGTCTCCATCAGGAGGACGCGGTCGCCGACGCCGGCGGCGTTCTGCTCGTCGTGCGCCTTGAGCTTGTTCGTACGGCGGATGACCTTGCCGTACAGCGCGTGCTTGACACGGTCCTCGACAGCGACGACGACGGTCTTGTCCATCTTGTCGCTGACGACCAGACCCTCACGGGTCTTGCGGAAACCGCGGTCGCCCGCGACAGCGTCGCTCTTGCTTGCAGTCGTCTCAGTCACAGTCTTCTCGCTCATCAGGCGCTCTCCACCGTCTCGATGCCCAGCTCGCGCTCGCGCATCAGGGTGTAGATCCGGGCGATGTCCTTACGGACGGACTTGAGCCGGCCGTGGTTCTCGAGCTGCCCCGTCGCCGCCTGGAAGCGGAGGTTGAACAGCTCTTCCTTGGCCTCGCGGAGCTTGTTGAGGAGCTCCTCGTTGCCCAGCTCGCGCAGCTCGGACGCCTTGGTACCGGCCGACATCACGACTCACCTGCCTCGCGCCGAACGATCCGGCACTTCATCGGAAGCTTGTGAGCAGCGCGGGTGAGCGCCTCACGAGCAATCTTCTCGTTCGGGTAGGACAGCTCGAACATCACCCGACCCGGCTTGACGTTCGCGATCCACCACTCGGGAGAACCCTTACCGGAACCCATGCGGGTCTCGGCCGGCTTCTTCGTCAGGGGACGGTCCGGGTAGATGTTGATCCAGACCTTGCCGCCACGCTTGATGTGACGGGTCATCGCGATACGAGCTGCCTCGATCTGACGGTTCGTCACGTACGCCGGGGTCAGCGCCTGGATGCCGTACTCGCCGAACGCAACCTGCGTGCCACCCTTGGACATACCGCTGCGCTTCGGGTGGTGCTGCTTGCGGTGCTTGACCCTACGGGGGATCAGCATTTCGGTCAGGCCTCCGTTCCGGTGCTCTCAGCAGCCGGAGCGGCAGCGGCGGGAGCCTCGGCCTTGGGGGCCTCGGCAGCCGGAGCCGACTGCTGCTGCGGCTTGCGACCGCGACCGCCACGCTCGCCACCACGGCCACCACGGCCGGCCGGGCGGTCAGCGCCGCCACGGGCCGGGCGGTTGCCGGCGCGGGCAGCGGCGTTCTCGGCGCGGACCTCGGCGATGTTCTTGACGTCGCCCTTGTAGATCCAGACCTTCACGCCGATGCGGCCGAAGGTCGTCTTGGCCTCGAAGAAGCCGTAGTCGACGTTCGCGCGGAGCGTGTGCAGGGGCACACGGCCCTCGCGGTAGAACTCCGAACGGGACATCTCGGCACCGCCGAGGCGGCCACCGCACTGGATCTTGATGCCCTTGGCGCCGGCCTTCATCGAGCTCTGCATGCTCTTGCGCATGGCACGACGGAAGGAGACGCGGGAGGAGAGCTGCTCGGCGACGGCCTGGGCCACCAGCTGAGCGTCGACCTCGGGGTTCTTGACCTCGAGGATGTTCAGCTGGACCTGCTTGCCGGTCAGCTTCTCCAGCTCGCCACGGATGCGGTCGGCCTCGGCGCCGCGGCGACCGATGACGATGCCCGGGCGGGCGGTGTGGATGTCAACGCGGACGCGGTCGCGGGTGCGCTCGATCTCGACCTTCGAGATGCCGGCCCGCTCCATGCCCTTCGTCATCATGCGACGAATGGCGACGTCTTCCTTGACGTAGTCCTTGTACAGCTTGTCGGCGTACCAACGGGACTTGAAGTCCGTGGTAATGCCGAGCCGGAACCCGTGCGGGTTTACCTTCTGGCCCATTACCGGGTTCCTTCCTTGCTGCTGACGACCACGGTGATGTGGCTGGTCCGCTTACGGATCCGGTAGGCACGGCCCTGAGCACGCGGACGGAACCGCTTCAGGGTCGGGCCCTCGTCCACGTACGCCTCGCTGATGACCAGCGAAGAGGCGTCGGTGTGGTCGTAGTTGTGTGCGGCGTTGGCGATGGCGCTGTCCAGCACCTTGCCAACCGGCACGCTCGCGGCCTGCGGGGCGAAACGCAGGACCGCCTGAGCCTCCGTGGCATCCATGCCACGGATGAGGTCCACCACGCGGCGGGCCTTCATGGGCGTGACGCGGATGTACCGCGCCTGGGCCCTGGCTTCCATGGTTGTCCCTTCGGTGTAAGTCATAGTCAGTCACCCCGCGTTAGCGGCGCTTCGACTTCCGGTCGTCCTTGACGTGGCCGCGGAAGGTGCGAGTCGGCGAGAACTCGCCGAGCTTGTGGCCGACCATCGACTCGGTGACGAACACCGGGACGTGGATCTTGCCGTTGTGCACCGCGATGGTGTGACCCAGCATGGCCGGGACGATCATCGAGCGACGGGACCAGGTCTTGATGACGTTCTTGGTGCCGGCCTCGTTCTGTACGTCCACCTTCTTGATGAGGTGGCCGTCGACGAAGGGCCCCTTCTTGAGACTGCGCGGCATCTAAACCCGCTCCTAGCGCTTCTTGTTCGTCTTGCGGCGGCGGACGATGTACTTGCTCGATGCCTTCTTCGGCGAGCGAGTACGACCCTCCTTCTGACCCCACGGCGAGACCGGGTGGCGACCACCGGAGGTCTTGCCCTCACCACCACCGTGCGGGTGGTCAACCGGGTTCATCGCGACACCGCGGACGGTCGGGCGGACGCCCTTCCAGCGCATGCGGCCGGCCTTGCCCCAGTTGATGTTCGACTGCTCGGCGTTGCCGACCTCGCCGATCGTGGCGCGGCAGCGGGCGTCGACCAGGCGGATCTCACCCGACGGCATACGAAGGTGGGCCATGGTGCCCTCCTTCGCCAGCAGCTGCACGGAGGCACCCGCGGAACGGGCGAACTTCGCGCCGCCGCCGGGCCGCAGCTCGATGGCGTGGATGGTCGTACCGACCGGGATGTTGCGCAGCGCCAGGTTGTTGCCGGGCTTGATGTCGGCGGCCGGGCCGTTCTCGACACGGTCGCCCTGCGTCAGGCCACGCGGCGCGATGATGTAGCGCTTCTCGCCGTCCGCGTAGTGCAGGAGCGCGATGCGCGCGGTGCGGTTGGGGTCGTACTCGATGTGCGCGACCTTGGCCGGCACGCCGTCCTTGTCGTGACGACGGAAGTCGATCACTCGGTAGGCGCGCTTGTGGCCACCGCCCTGGTGGCGAACGGTCACACGACCGGCGTTGTTACGGCCGCCCTTGCTGTGCAGCGGGCGGACCAGCGACTTCTCCGGCGTGGACCGCGTGATCTCGACAAAGTCGGCGACGCTGGAGCCACGACGGCCCGGGGTCGTCGGCTTGTACTTGCGGATACCCATTTCTCAGTCCTCGTCCGATTCCGGACGATCCAGACCGCCCTTAGGCGGTCGGACCGCCGAAGATGTCGATACGGTCGCCCTCGGCGAGGGTCACGATGGCGCGCTTGGTGTCAGCGCGCTTGCCGAAACCGGTCTTGGTGCGCTTGCGCTTACCCTGCCGGTTGATCGTGTTGACCCCGGTGACCTTGACCGAGAAGACCGCTTCCACGGCCTGCTTGATCTGGGTCTTGTTGGAGCCGGGCGCGACGATGAACGTGTACTTGTTCTCGTCGAGCAGCGCGTAGCTCTTCTCGGAAACGACCGGCTTGACAAGAACGTCGCGCGGGTCCGAGTAGGTCTTGCTGGTAACGGTCGCCTCACTCATCAGGCGTCGCTCCCTTCGGTCTCAGCGGTCTGGGGGCCAGACACGAAGGACTCGAAGGCGGCCTGGGTGAAGACCACGTCGTCAGAGACGATCACGTCGTACGTGTTCAGCTGGCCCGGCTCCAGGATGTGCACCTGGGGCAGGTTGCGGGCGGACAGCCACGCGGCCTCGTCGGCGCGGTCGACGACCAGGAGCAGGTTCTTGCGCTCCGAGATCTTGCCGAACAGCGTCTTGGCGGCCTTGGTGGAGACGGCACCCTCGACCACGCCGGTGACGACGTGGATGCGGGAGTGACGGGCCCGGTCCGAGAGGGCACCGCGCAGGGCGGCGGCCTTCATCTTCTTCGGGGTCCGCTGCGAGTAGTCACGCGGCTGCGGGCCGTGGACGACGCCACCGCCGACGAACTGCGGCGCACGGGTCGAACCCTGGCGCGCGCGGCCGGTGCCCTTCTGGCGGTACGGCTTGCGGCCACCGCCACGGACTTCGCCGCGGGTCTTGGTCTTGTGCGTGCCCTGACGGGCAGCGGCCAGCTGTGCGACAACGACCTGGTGGATCAGCGGAACGCTGGTCTTGGCGTCGAAGATCTCCGCGGGGAGCTCGACGGTACCGGCCTTGTCGCCTGCCGGCGAAAGGATGTCAATGGTGCTCATTACCTCAAGCCCCCTTGGCCGCGGTACGGACCAGGACGAGGCCGCCGTTCGGACCGGGGACTGCGCCCTTGATGAGGAGCAGACCCTTCTCCGCGTCAACCGCGTGGATGGTCAGGTTCTGGGTGGTGACACGCTCGTTGCCCATGCGACCCGCCATGCGCATGCCCTTGAAGACACGGCCGGGGGTGGCACAGCCACCGATGGAGCCGGGCATGCGGTGCACACGGTGGGCACCGTGGGACGCCTTGCCACCCTTGAAGTTGTGACGCTTCATCACACCGGCGAAGCCCTTGCCCTTGCTCTTGCCCGTGACGTCGACCTTGACGCCGGACTCGAACACCTCGGCAGTGACCTCCTGGCCCAGCGTGTACTCGCTGGCGTCAGGGGTGCGGAGCTCCACCAGGTGGCGGCGCGGGGTCACGTCGGCCTTGGCGAAGTGACCCTTGAGGGGCTTGTTCACCTTGCGGGGGTCGATCTCGCCGAAGGCGATCTGGACTGCCTCGTAGCCGTCGCTGTCGTTGGTGCGGACCTGGGTGACGACGCAGGGCCCGGCCTTGACGACGGTCACCGGGACGACCCGGTTGTTCTCGTCCCAGACCTGGGTCATGCCGAGCTTCTCGCCCAGAACGCCCTTAATGTTCTTAGCCATCTCGCGCGTCACCTCAGAGCTTGATCTCGATGTCGACGCCCGCCGGCAGGTCGAGACGCATCAGCGAGTCAACCGTCTTCGGCGTGGGGTCGAGGATGTCGATGAGGCGCTTGTGCGTCCGCATCTCGAAGTGCTCGCGCGAGTCCTTGTACTTGTGCGGCGACTTGATGACGCAGTACACGTTCTTCTCAGTGGGCAGCGGCACCGGGCCCGCGACCGACGCACCAGTGCGGGTCACCGTCTCGACGATCTTCTTCGCCGAGGAGTCGATGACCTCGTGGTCGTAGGCCTTGAGCCGGATGCGGATCTTCTGTCCCGCCATGGCTACTAGTAGTCCTGTCTCTCATAACGCTCTGGAACCCGAGGGCTCTGACGACTCCGTCTCCGACCCACGCGGTCGGGCGTGTCGCATCCCCTCTACGCAGATCTCCCGAAGGATTTCCCAACCAAGGGGGTGCGGGCCCGAGGACCGCGCTGTGCTCAATCAAGAGCTGTCGGGGGCGGAACACCCACCGGGTGCCTGGCCTGTGCCCCACTGACGCTTCCCGGAAGATTCCCGTACGTCCGACCCGCAGGGGGTCGACGAGTACTGTGGGACTCGCTTCCGGTCCTCCCGGCGGGAGGCGCGCAGCATTGACACTCAACCGAGCAACCTGGTCAGTGTGCCATACGGGGTGTGACCCTGGCCAATCGGGCTGAGGATCTTACCCCGCGCGCTCGCTCGGTCAAACGCGGGAGCGCAGGGGGAGCAGTGCCGGGCGGCGCCCGTCGTAATTCGGTCGAGTGCCGTACGCCCCCGCCCCTACAGTGACCGGCCGGGCACGCCGTCGTCACCAGGGGCATCGATCATGCGTACGCACTATCCACGCACCCCTCATCTGCCCTGGTCCCCGGGGGCCGCCTCGGACGACGTACGGATCGCGGATCTCTCCGGGCTGACGGGCCGCGAGGTCGTCGTCACCGAGAAGCTGGACGGCGAGAACACCACCCTCTACGCCGAGGCCTGCACGCCCGCTCCCTCGATTCCGCCCACCACCCCTCACGGGGCTGGGTGAAGGCGCTCCAGGGCCGGATCGGCGCCCGGATCCCCGAGGGCCTGCGGGTGTGCGGGGAGAACATGTTCGCGCTCCACTCGATCCCGTACGGAAACCTGGAGAGCTACTTCTACGGCTTCTCCGTGTGGGACGCGGAGCGCTGTCTCGACTGGGACCGGACCGTGGTGTTCCTGCGCGAGCTGGGGATTCCGGTGCCGCCGGTGCTGTGGCGGGGGGGTGTTCGACGCGCGTGCCGAGAAGGCGCTGCGTGCGCTGAGGCCGGACACCGGGCGGCAGGAGGGGTACGTCGTCAGGCCCGTGGACGGGCTCAACGCGCCGGAGTTCGGGCGCCGGGTGGCGAAGTGGGTGCGGCCCGGCCATGTGCGGACCGATACGCACTGGATGCACGCCTCCGTCGTGGAGAACGGACTCGGTCCGGCCGCCGCCCTGTGGGCCGTACGCTCCGGGGCGCCCGTCGACGCGGCGGCACTGGCCGCCGCCGCGGGCACGGCGCCGGGGGATTCCCTGGTACACGCCGTCGCCCGGCGCAGGGACGCGCTGCTGACCCACGCCGTGGCCCTGGTCGACGGGGCGGAGCTCCTGCGCCGCAACGCACGCCGCACCCACCCGGTGCCCCCTCAGGTGCTGACCTCGCAGCTGCGCCGGTTCGTACCCCCGTATCCCGGCCAGGCGCACCGCACCTGGTACATCGGCGCGAGCGGAACCGTGGAGGACCGGGCGTAGATGCGTACCAGCGAGGAGATCTACCACCGGGTCCGCTGGGACGCCCGGTTCGACCCGGCGCGCTTCGTGATGGGCGTGGCGCAGCGCGGGGCGGGGCCGGAACGGATGCCGCTGCACCGGTTCACGCCCGGCGGGGAGATTCCCTGGCACCGGGTGCTGTTCTTCGAGGCGGACGGCGAGGTGGTGTGGGACCGGCCCTCGGGTGTGGACCGGATCGACGCGACGGACGCCGGGCGGGTACGCGCCCCGCGCCGGCTGCCGTCCCCGTACTTCACTTCCCGCACGCCGCACGCGTTCTCCGCGCCGAAGGACGCCTGGGCGCCCGTGCCCGAGGGCATCCCGGCATCCGCGCCGCCCGCTCCCCTGACGCTGCTGACCTGGAACACCCTCTGGGACCGCTACGACGGCGACCGCATCGACACCGCCCGGCGCCGGCCGCTCCTCCTCGACGCCCTGCATGCGGCGGACGCCGACGTCATCGCCCTGCAGGAGGCCGAGCCCGCCCTGGTCGCTCTGCTGCTGTCCGCGCCCTGGGTCCGCGGGAGCTACACCTTCTGGGCCGATCCGGCCGGCCGGGATGCCGCCGACTGCGGTCTGCTGCTGCTCAGCAGACTCCCCGTGCGGGAGGCGGGCCTGCACGTTCTCGGCCCGCACAAGGCGGTCGCCGCCGTGGTCGTGGAGAGCGCGGAGGGGCCCGTCACGGTCGCGGTCACCCATCTCAGCAGCGACCACTCGGCGAACGGCGCGGCCCGGCGCGACGCCGAACTGGCCGATCTGGCAACGGGGTTGGCCGCCATCGAGGGCGATGTGACGCTGCTCGGCGACTTCAACGACGGCGGGGACACGCCACAGCAGCGGCTGGGAATGCCCGATGTCTGGAGCCGGGTGCACGGCGCCGACGACCGGACGCCGACCTTCGATCCGTCCGTCAACCCGCTGGCGGCCGTCTCCTCCCTGACCGGACGGGTGTCCCGGCTGGACCGGGTGCTGCTCCGCTCTGAGAGCCTGTCGGGCGGCCTTCGATCGGACAGCGGACGCGATCTGGTGCGTGCGATTCCAAGGCGCCGGGATGTCCTCGGATGGGGTCTCCCCTGCTCGAACGAAGCTGAGAGCTCGGGGATGGAGCTACTAGGACATTTCGACAACGCGGGAGGGGGTCCCCCTGGCCCTTAAGGCCTTGGGGGAGTGCGTGCCAGGGCGTGGCCGCCCGATCAGAGGCCGCCCGACAGGCTCTGAGCGGCTGCGGCCCGTTTCGGCGGTGCTGCTGGGCGACGTGCCGACGCCGAAGGGCTGTACATATCGGACCACTTCGGGGTGCGGGCGGAGCTGACCGGGGCGGAGGCGGACGACGGCGCCGCGGCGGCGGATCTCGTACGCCGGGTGGCCGCCGCCCTGCCGGAGGCGCGCGTCCACCTGGTCGGTTCACGACGGATGGGCTGTGCGCTGCCCGGCGCCGATGTGGACCTGGTCGCGGCGCTGCCCGGGGACGGGGATCTTTCGGGGGCACGGGAGCGGCTGAACGCCGCCCTGCCGGACGCCGTCGGCCTGCGCGAGGTGACCGGAGCCCGCGTACCCGGACTGCGCTTCGGCCTCGCCGGGCTCCGGGTGGACCTGGTGACGGCCGCGACGGGCAGCCTCTCCCCCCGTCGAGGCGGCCGCCCGCCGCGCCGAACTGGGCGAGGCCGCGGCGACGGCGCTCGGCGCGGTGAGCGACGCGGACGCGGTGCTCGCGACGGCGGACCCGCACCGGGACGCGTTCACCCGGCTCGCCCGCGAGGTGAAGGGATGGGCGCGGGCGCGCGGCCTGGACTCCGCCCCGTGCGGCGGACTGCCGGGCCTGGCGTGGACCGTGCTGGCGGCCCGTACCGCCCACGAGGCCGGGGATCTGCAGCCGCTCCCCCTGCTCCGGCACTTCTTCGCGACCTGGGCCGCGTGGGACTGGAGCCGGCCGGTCGGCTCCGGTCCCACGCCGCCGGACGCGTCCCCTCTCACCGTGCTGACCCCGACCGCCCCCGTCCGCTCCTGCACCTCGCAGGTCTCCCCCGCGGGCCGCGATCTCGTCGCCGAGGAACTCTTTGACGCCTGGGAGATCCTGGAGTCCGCCGCCGACACCGGGCCCGTACCGCACGCCCTGCTCTGCGCCCCGCCGCCGCTGCGCCTGCGGCACGCCGCCTGGGCGATCGTCTCCGTACCGCCCGGCCCCGACGAGGGACGCCTCCGGGGCCGGCTGCCGGCCCTGCTCGCCGCCCTCGCGGAAGCGGGCTCCCCGGACGCCCACGCCTGGCCCCGCCCGGTCGCCGCCGACGCCTCCCTCGTCCAGTACGCCATCGGCCTGGGCCGCACCCCGCCGGACGAGACCCGGCTCGCGGAGATCGGCGCCCGGCTGCTGCGCGGCATCCCGGAAGCGGGGCTGCGCCGGGCCGGTGTGGCGGCCGCGCCGGAACTGCGGTGACGAAGACCGACGACAGCCGGACTGCGAGAATCCCCACGTGAACACGAGCACCACCGAGGCCTGGGCCCTGCGCCCCGCCGAGCCCGAGGACGTCGAGGTCATGGCCGAGCTGCGGGCCACCGTGATGCGTCCCGACCTGGAGCGGCTCGGGCGCTACGACGAACACCGCGTACGGCAGCGGCTTCGGGACGGGTACGCGCCGGAGCACACCTCCGTCATCCTCGTGGACGGTGTGTTCGCGGGCTGCGTCACCCTGCGGCCGGTCGAGGGCGGGCTGTGGCTGGAGAACTTCTATCTCTCCCCCGCCCTCCAGGGACGCGGCATCGGCACCGGCGTGCTGCGCTCGCTGCTCGCGCGGGCCGACGAGGAAGGCATGACCGTACGCCTGGACGTGCTGCAGGGCAGCGCTGCCCGCGCGCTCTACGAGCGGCACGGCTTCACCGAGGAGCGCCAGGACCCGATCGACGTGTTCATGGTGCGCACCCCGGCGTACTGATCAAGGGGCGCGGCGTCATCCGGTGCCGCGCCGTCCGGCCCACACCCGCAGAAGCCCAGGCAACCCGCCCTCCGGATTCTCCGTCTATCCCCCCGCGGCAGCGGCTCGCCCCCCTCCGCCGCCCGCAAGGAATCGGCACGCGGCGCAGGGCCGCACAGTCGCCCGCTGCGGGGGAAGTGGACGGAGCACGGTGTGACGGATCGATCTGCGTTGCGCACATCCCGTACGGGGCTGTCGCGGCGCACCCTGCTGACGGCCGCCGGTGCGATGAGCCTGACCGCCCTCGCCGCCTGCATCGCGCCCGCACCGCCCCGCCGCCGCAGCCCCACCGCCGACCCGCTGCCCGGCCTGCCGATCAGCACCCCGCACCCGGCCCTGATGATGCAGGTCCTCGCCCACCCGGACGACGACCTGTACTTCATGAACCCGGACACCCAGCAGGCGCTCGACGCCGGGACACCGCTGGTCTGCGTCTATCTGACCGCGGGCGAGGACACCGGCGTCAACCGCGTCCCCGGCCGGCCACGGCCCGCCCCCGACAAGGCGGCGTACTCCTCCTCACGTCACCAGGGGCTCCGCCAGGCGTACGCGACACTGCTCGGCCTCGACAGGTTCACGAAGTGGCAGAAGTCCGTCATCGATCTCCGCGGCAACCATCACGCCGAGATCAACAGCCTCGGAAACGGCGGCCACAGGGTCGAGCTGATTTTCATCAACACCGCCATGCACACCTCGTACGGGCGCCTCGGGCTGCCCAGTCTCTGGCAGGACCGACGGCTCGTCCTGCCCACCGTCGTAGCCGACGCCTCACCGCTCCAGAAGGCGGGTTCGTACACCTACGACGAACTCGTCGATGTCCTGGACGGGCTGTTCGACCACTATCGGCCGAGCATCGTGCACACCATGGACCCGGACCCCGACATCCAGCACAGCAGCGAGCTCGTCCGGCGACGGGACAGCGAGCAGAAGGGCTACTCCGACCACCCCGACCACACCGCGGCGGCGTTGTTCACCTGGACGGCGCTGATCCGGTGGGTGGCCCGGACCACCGCCGTGGGCGGCAAGGTGCCGAGCTTCGCCACCACGGCGTTCCGCGGCTACTACAACCGGCACTGGCCCAAGAACCTGCCGCCCGCCGTGCTGGCCGAGAAGGCTTCGCACCTGGTGCCGTACGGGGGCGCGGCCGACTGGCGGTGCGGCAACCCGGCGGGCTGCGGGGACTACAACGTGGGCGGCAACCGACCGCTGACCAACCGGAAGGGCTGGGTGCGGGCCACCCACTACCGCTACCCGGGCCCACGGCCCGTCGTCGCCACCCACCCGGACGGCCGGCTCGTCGCGTACGGGGTGCTGGGGCTGCGGGCGGTGCGCTGGCGCGAGAGCGCGCCGGGCAGCGGGATGTGGGGCACACCGGACGACCTCGGCGGCGGCCCGCTCGCACCGATCCTGGGCGGCGCGCCCCTGCCGGACGGGCGGCAGTTGCTCTTCGGGCTGTGGTTCGCCGCGCTCAGCGGACACGGCGGGGACAACGAACGCGAGATCGTCGTACTGGAACAGCTCTCCCCGGGCGGCGACTTCCATGCCTGGCAGGGGCTGGGCAACCCCGAGCCGAATGCGGAGACCGGGCGCCGGATCGGCGTCCCGGTCGCGATCACCGCCCCCGACGGACGGGTCCACCTCTTCGTACGGAACGCGGAGAAGGGCCTCAGTACGCGGGTACGGGACACGGCCGGCCGGTGGAGCGGATGGCGGGACACGGGTGGCGGCGAGATCCAGGACGGGCTGAGTGCCGTGGTGGACGACGCGGGGTGTGTCCATGTGTTCGCGGCGGGCCGTTTCGCGGTGCACCACTGGACGCAGGACACGCCCAGGGACGAGGTCACCGCGCGCACCCAGATCAGCGGGGTGCCGGTGCCCGGCGACGGCCCGGCCGCGCTGCCCGGGGCGGACGGGGGCGTCGAGCTGTACTACCGCGCGGCGGCGAAGGCGGCTCTGACGACCGTACGGACCGGGGAGACGGCGGCGGAGACCGGCATCGACGGGTACGGGCGGCTGATCGAGGACCGGGTGGGCTTCGACGGGTACGGGCCGATCACCGCCGGCGGGTCGTCGCAACGCGCGGTACTCCTCGGCCGCACCGAGAAGGGCCTGATCCAGGTCCGTAGCGACGGAGAGCTCTTCGTACGACAGCGCGGCCCCGTGGCGCTGGACGGCCCCGCGCTGCACGTCGGAAAGGGCGGGCGGCCGACGGTGGTGGCGCTGGGGGTCGACGCCCACCCCTGGCTCTGGCGCCCCCAGCAGGCCTGACGACTCAGGTGGGCGCATGCCGAAGGACCGCGGCTGACATCCTTTGATCACGATCAAGGCGCTGATCGCCGAGGACATGACGGTCGTACGGGAGGGACTCGTCGCCGTGCTGGGGCGCGAGCCCGGCATCGACGTCGTGGCCCAGGCCGCCCACGGCGACGAGGTGTTCCCGGCCGCTCTGGCCACCCGGCCCGATGCGGCGGTGCTGGACGTGGCCATGCCCGGTCAGGACGGCGTCACCACCGCCCGTGAACTCACCGAACGGCTGACTTCGTGCCGCACGCTCGTCCTGACCGTGCTCGACCGGCCAGGACACCTGCGAGCAGCCCGGGAAGCGGGCGCAGCCGGTTACCTGCTGAAGTCGGCCTCGGCCAGGCAAGTGGTGGCCGCGATCCGCACGGTGGCGGCGGGCGGCACGGTCTACGACTCCGGTCTGCTCGCCGAGGAGCGCAGCGCCGGCGCCTCCCCGCTCACCCCGCGCGAGACCGAGATCCTCCGCCTGGCCGCCCAGGGCATGGGCGCCGCCGAGACGGCGGCCGAACTGTTCCTCTCCGTTCGCACCGTCCGCAACCACCTCTCCCTCGCCGCCCGCGCCGCCGCGCTCGGCGGAACCGCGACCGCCGAGCGGCCGTCACCGGGACACTTTCGTCTGCTGGTCCGGCTGCCACTGCCGAGCGGCAGCCGCACCACGGTCCGAATCCGACACCCGCAGACGCCGCGGGGCCTCGCACCTCAACGCGACACCGTGGGCCGACGCGGGCCCGCGTGACGTCGGACACATGCCGAAGGGCCCCGGTCCACCACTTGCGCGGTGGGCAGGGGCCCTTCTTGGTGCTCTGTGCGGAGCAACCAGGTCAGACAGTCAGGTGATTACTTGACGATCTTGGTGACCTGGCCGGCGCCCACGGTCCGGCCACCCTCACGGATGGCGAACTTCAGGCCCTCTTCCATGGCGACCGGCTGGATCAGCGCGACGTTCATGACGGTGTTGTCGCCCGGCATGACCATCTCGGTGCCCTCGGGAAGGGTCACAACGCCCGTCACGTCCGTGGTACGGAAGTAGAACTGCGGGCGGTAGTTGTTGAAGAACGGGGTGTGACGGCCACCCTCGTCCTTCGACAGGATGTAGGCCTGGGCCTCGAACTCGGTGTGCGGCGTGACCGAACCGGGCTTGATGATGACCTGGCCGCGCTCGACGTCCTCGCGCTTGATGCCACGGAGGAGCAGACCGACGTTCTCACCGGCCTGGCCCTCGTCGAGCAGCTTGCGGAACATCTCGATGCCGGTGACCGTGGTGGTGGTCTTCTCGGTCTTGATACCGACGATGTCGACGGTCTCGTTGACCTTCAGGACACCACGCTCGATACGACCGGTGACGACGGTGCCACGACCGGTGATCGTGAAGACGTCCTCGATCGGCATCAGGAACGGCTTGTCGACGTCACGCTCGGGCTGCGGGATCGCCTCGTCGACGGCCTTCATCAGGTCGAGGACGGACTGGCCCCACTCCTTGTCGCCCTCAAGGGCCTTGAGCGCCGAGACCTTGACGACCGGAACGTCGTCGCCCGGGAACTCGTACTCGGAGAGGAGCTCACGGACCTCGAGCTCGACGAGCTCCAGGATCTCCTCGTCGTCCACCATGTCGGCCTTGTTCAGGGCGACGACGATGTACGGAACGCCGACCTGGCGGGCCAGGAGCACGTGCTCCTTGGTCTGCGGCATCGGGCCGTCGGTGGCGGCGACCACGAGGATGGCGCCGTCCATCTGCGCCGCACCCGTGATCATGTTCTTGATGTAGTCGGCGTGACCCGGGCAGTCGACGTGCGCGTAGTGACGCGACTCCGTCTGGTACTCGACGTGCGCGATCGAGATGGTGATACCGCGCTGGCGCTCCTCGGGAGCCTTGTCGATCTGGTCGAAGGCCGAGGCCTCGTTCAGGTCCGGGTACGCGTCGTGCAGCACCTTGGTAATGGCGGCCGTGAGGGTCGTCTTACCGTGGTCGATGTGACCGATGGTGCCGATGTTGACGTGCGGCTTAGTCCGCTCGAACTTCGCCTTCGCCACTGGGTCCTCCTGTGGAGTGGTTCTGTACGCCTTGCTTCATCGGCGCCAGGTGATCTTTGCTGGGATGCCGGGGCCGGGGGGCATTCACCACATTGCTTGCGCTCTGCGACGAATGCCCCACCAGACTCCGGTGACAAGCCTAAAGCGTGAGCTCGGGAGAGTTACTCGCCCTTGGCCTTCGCGATGATCTCCTCGGCGACGTTCCGCGGAACCTCGGCGTAGGAGTCGAACTGCATCGAGTAGCTTGCGCGACCCGAGGTCTTGCTGCGGAGGTCTCCGACGTAGCCGAACATCTCCGAAAGGGGCACGAGGCCCTTCACGACGCGAGCGCCGCTGCGCTCCTCCATGGCCTGGATCTGGCCACGGCGGGAGTTGATGTCACCGATGACATCGCCCATGTAGTCCTCGGGCGTGGTCACCTCGATGGCCATCATCGGCTCAAGGAGCACGGGGGACGCCTTGCGGGCACCCTCCTTGAACGCCTGCGAACCGGCGATCTTGAACGCCAGCTCGGAGGAGTCGACCTCGTGGTAGCCACCGTCGAGAAGGATGACGCGGACGCCCACCATCTCGTAGCCGGCCAGGATGCCGAACTGCATGGCTTCCTGAGCACCCGCGTCCACCGAGGGGATGTACTCACGGGGGATGCGGCCACCGGTGACCTTGTTGACGAACTCGTACGAGGTCTCGCCGCTCTCGATGGGCTCGATCGCGATCTGCACCTTGGCGAACTGACCGGTACCACCGGTCTGCTTCTTGTGGGTGTAGTCGATGCGCTCGACGGCCTTGCGGATCGTCTCGCGGTACGCGACCTGGGGCTTGCCGACGTTGGCCTCGACGCGGAACTCGCGCTTCATGCGGTCGACGAGCACCTCGAGGTGGAGCTCGCCCATACCACCGATGATGGTCTGGCCGGTCTCCTCGTCCGAGTGGACCTGGAAGGAGGGGTCCTCCTCCGAGAGCCGCTGGATGGCGACACCCAGCTTCTCCTGGTCACCCTTGGACTTGGGCTCGATGGCGACCTGGATGACCGGCGCCGGGAAGTCCATGGACTCCAGGATCACCGGGTTCTTGTCGTCGCACAGCGTCTCACCGGTGGTGGTCTGCTTCAGGCCCATGACGGCGATGATGTCGCCCGCGCCCACCGACTCGATCTCCTCACGCTTGTTCGCGTGCATGCGGTAGATCTTGCCGATGCGCTCCTTCTTGCCCTTGACGGAGTTCAGAACCGCGGTGCCGGACTCCAGGCGACCCGAGTAGACCCGGACGAAGGTGAGCTTGCCGAGGTGCGGGTCGCTCATGATCTTGAACGCGAGGGCCGCGAGCGGCTCGTCCTCGGACGGCTTGCGCTTGACGACCTCCTCCGGGTCCTTGACGCTGTGGCCCTCGATGGCCTCGACGTCCAGAGGGGAGGGGAGGTAGCGCACGACGGCGTCGAGCAGGGGCTGGACGCCCTTGTTCTTGAACGCGGTGCCGCAGAACACGGGGGTGACGGTCGTCTCGCCGCCCTTGCCCGAGTTGATGGTGATGCGACGGATGCCCTCGTAGAGCTGCTCCGCGGAAGGCTCTTCGCCCTCCAGGTAGAGCTCCATGAGCGTCTCGTCGTTCTCCGCGGCGGCCTCGAGGAGCTTGGCGCGCCATTCGTCGGCAGCCTCGACCAGGTTGGCCGGGATGTCGACGATGTCGTACGCCTCGCCCTTGGTCGCCTCGGCGGGGTAGACGAACGCCTTCATCGTCACGAGGTCGACGACGCCGGTGAAGTCGGCCTCGGCACCGATGGGGAGCTGCATCACGATCGGGGTCGCGCCGAGGCGGTCCGTGATCATGGTGACGCAGCGGAAGAAGTCGGCACCGGTGCGGTCGAGCTTGTTGACGAAGCAGATACGCGGCACGCCGTAGCGGTCCGCCTGACGCCAGACGGTCTCGGACTGCGGCTCGACGCCCGCCACACCGTCGAACACGGTGACGGCGCCGTCGAGGACGCGGAGCGAACGCTCCACCTCGACGGTGAAGTCGACGTGACCCGGGGTGTCGATGATGTTGATGGTGTGGTCAACATCATTGAGCGGCCAGTGGCAGGTCGTCGCGGCAGACGTGATCGTGATGCCGCGCTCCTGCTCCTGCTCCATCCAGTCCATCGTGGCAGCGCCGTCGTGGACTTCACCGATCTTGTACGAAACGCCGGTGTAGAAGAGGATCCGCTCGGTGGTGGTCGTCTTGCCCGCGTCGATGTGGGCCATGATCCCGATGTTGCGGACCTTGGCCAGGTCAAGCGAAGTGGTGGCCATAAGGCTCAATCTTCTCTCGGTCTCGATGTGGGTAGCGACTACCAGCGGTAGTGCGCGAAGGCCTTGTTGGACTCGGCCATCTTGTGGGTGTCCTCACGCTTCTTGACGGCAGCGCCAAGACCGTTGGAGGCGTCGAGCAGCTCGTTCATGAGGCGCTCGGTCATGGTCTTCTCGCGGCGGGCGCGGGAGTAACCCACGAGCCAGCGCAGCGCGAGGGTGGAGGCGCGACCGGGCTTGACCTCGATCGGCACCTGGTAGGTGGCGCCACCGACACGGCGGGACTTGACCTCGAGCGAGGGCTTGACGTTCTCAAGCGCGCGCTTCAGCGTGATGACCGGGTCGTTGCCGGTCTTCTCGCGGAGGCCTTCCATGGCGCCGTACACGATCCGCTCGGCGGTGGAGCGCTTGCCGTTGAGCAGGATCTTGTTGATCAGCGAGGTGACAAGAGGAGAACCGTAGACCGGGTCGATGATGACCGGGCGCTTCGGGGCGGGGCCCTTACGAGGCATTCTTACTTCTCCTTCTTGGCGCCGTAGCGGCTGCGGGCCTGCTTGCGGTTCTTGACACCCTGGGTGTCAAGGGAGCCGCGGATGATCTTGTAACGAACACCCGGCAGGTCCTTCACACGGCCACCACGCACGAGCACGATGGAGTGCTCCTGCAGGTTGTGCCCCTCACCCGGGATGTAGGCCGTGACCTCGATACCGGAGGTCAGACGCACACGCGCGACCTTACGGAGTGCCGAGTTCGGCTTCTTCGGGGTGGTCGTGAACACACGCGTGCAGACGCCACGACGCTGGGGCGAACCCTCGAGTGCGGGCGTCTTGTTCTTCTCGACCTTGTCCTGCCGGCCCTTCCGGACCAGCTGCTGGATCGTAGGCACTACTTCTCCGGTTTCTGTGTGCCGTTCGTGAAACTAACCTGGAACGTCACCGACCCACGCGGTCGGGTGTGTCGAATACTGCAGGCTCCTGCCGCAAGGCAGGAGGGGGTGCAGATTGCGGTGGCCGTTGACGGACTCGTCATGCGGTTGAAGACACGCACACGAGCCCAGGCACACCCCAGGCACAAGGTCTGAGCGTACCTACCTCGTCGACTCCGGTCAAAACAAATCCTGTCCACGCCGACACGCCGTGCGTCGGCGACCTCAGCGTGTGACGAGCACCGCTGCGACGAACCCTGCCAGGAGCAACGCCCAGCCGACGATCGACACCCAGCCCAGCACGAGCCCGGCGACCGCCAGGCCGTCCCCCTGCTCGTCGCCGCGGCGTATCTCCTTGCGCGCCATGTGCCCGAGAACCACCGCGGGCACGCCCGTGACCAAGGTCACCGGAGCCAGTACGCCGAACATCAGCGCACCCTTGGCCTTGCCGTTCGTCCTGGGCTGCGGCGCGGACAGAAAAGTCGCCGGCACCGCGGCGCCGGAATACCCGGCGGGTGCGGGCTGGGCGAACGCGGGACCCTGCGGCAGGTCTCCGACGAGAAGGGTCAACTCCCCCACCGTACGGGCCGCGTGGGCCCGCGCAACCCGCTTCTCCAACTCGTCGCTCTCAAGACGCCCCTCCGCGAATCCGGCCCGCAGCACATCGACAGCGCGCTCGCGCTCCGCGTGCGAGGCCAGCATCGACGGGCTCTGCGCGGACAGCCGGTCGGGCTGCCTTGACGGATACGACACAAGCATCTCCCCCGGACGGTCGAAATCCCCCATGCTCCGTCACCCCTGCGTGACGGGATCGACTTTACGCCTGCCTGCACACGCCGGAGGGCGACCACCCCGTGCATACGGGATGGCCGCCCTCCGGTTCAGGCGACTCGCTTACTGGTTGTACGGACCGTAGTCGTAGTCCTCCAGCGGAACGGCCTGGCCGGAGCCCGTACCGAACGGCGAGTAGTCGATGTCGTCGTAGCCGACGGCCGAGTACATCGCGGCCTTGGCCTCCTCGGTCGGCTCGACCCGGATGTTGCGGTAGCGGGACAGGCCCGTACCGGCCGGGATGAGCTTACCGATGATGACGTTCTCCTTGAGGCCGATCAGGGAGTCCGACTTGGCGTTGATCGCCGCGTCGGTCAGAACCCTGGTCGTCTCCTGGAAGGACGCCGCCGACAGCCACGACTCGGTGGCGAGCGAGGCCTTGGTGATACCCATCAGCTGCGGACGGCCGGAGGCGGGGTGACCGCCCTCGGTGACCACACGACGGTTCTCGGTCTCGAACTTCGAGCGCTCGACGAGCTCGCCCGGCAGCAGCTCCGCGTCGCCGGACTCGATGATCGTCACACGGCGCAGCATCTGCCGGATGATGATCTCGATGTGCTTGTCGTGGATCGACACACCCTGCGAGTTGTAGACCTTCTGGACCTCGCCGACCAGGTGGACCTGGACCGCGCGCTGGCCGAGGATGCGCAGCACGTCGTGCGGGTTGGTGGCACCCACGGTGAGCTTCTGGCCCACCTCGACGTGGTCGCCCTCGCCCACCAGCAGACGGGCACGCTTCGAGATCGGGAACGCCGTCTCCTCGCTGCCGTCGTCCGGGGTGACAACGAGCTTCTTGGTCTTCTCGGTCTCCTCGATACGGACGCGGCCGGCCGCCTCCGAGATCGGGGCGACACCCTTGGGCGTACGGGCTTCGAAGAGCTCGACGACTCGGGGCAGACCCTGGGTGATGTCGTCACCGGCCACACCACCGGTGTGGAAGGTACGCATCGTCAGCTGGGTACCGGGCTCACCGATGGACTGGGCGGCGATGATGCCGACCGCCTCACCGATGTCGACCAGCTTGCCGGTGGCGAGCGAGCGTCCGTAGCAGAAGGCACAGGTGCCGACCGCGGACTCACAGGTCAGGACCGAACGGGTCTTGACCTCCTCGACGCCGGCGCCCACCAGGGCGTCGATCAGGACGTCACCGAGGTCGACGTTGGCAGGCGCGATGACCTTGCCGTCGACGACGACGTCCTCGGCGAGCATGCGGGCGTAGACCGAGGTCTCGACGTCCTCCGTCTTGCGGAGCACGCCGTCCGCACCCTTGACGGCGATCTTCAGCTTCAGGCCGCGGTCGGTGCCGCAGTCCTCCTCGCGAATGATCACGTCCTGCGAGACGTCCACCAGACGACGGGTCAGGTAACCCGAGTCGGCGGTACGCAGGGCGGTGTCCGCCAGACCCTTACGGGCACCGTGCGTGGAGATGAAGTACTCCAGAACGGTGAGGCCCTCACGGAAGGACGCCTTGATGGGACGCGGGATCGTCTCGTTCTTGGCGTTGGACACCAGACCACGCATACCGGCGATCTGACGCATCTGCATCATGTTTCCTCGGGCACCCGAGTCAACCATCATGAAGATGGGGTTCGTCTTGGGGAAGTTCGCGTTCATCGCCTCGGCGACCTCGTTGGTCGCCTTGGTCCAGATCGCGATGAGTTCCTGCGTGCGCTCGTCCTTGGTGATCAGACCGCGCTCGTACTGCTTCTGGACCTTCTCGTCCTGCGCCTCGTAGCCGGCGACGATCGCCTTCTTGGCCTCGGGGACCACGACGTCGGAGATGGCCACGGTGACACCGGAACGGGTCGCCCAGTAGAAGCCCGCCGCCTTCAGGTTGTCGAGCGTCGCCGCCACGATGACCTTGGGGTAGCGCTCGGCGAGGTCGTTGACGATCTCGGAGAGCTGCTTCTTGCCGACTGAGTAGTCGACGAACGGGTAGTCCTCGGGCAGCAGCTCGTTGAAGAGCGCGCGGCCCAGGGACGTACGCAGCCGGAACGTGTCGCCCTGCTGGTACTCCTGCTCGCCCTCCTCGGCGACCGGCGGCACCCAGCCGCGCGGCGGGATGGTGCCCACCGGGAAGCGGATGTCGACCTTCGCCTGGAGCGACAGCTCCCGGGCGTCGAAGGCCATGATCGCCTCGGCCGTGGAACCGAAGGAACGGCCCTGGCCGACGACCTTGCGCTCCTCCTCGTCCGTGGTGAGGAAGAACAGGCCCAGCACCATGTCCTGGGTCGGCATGGTGACGGGACGACCGTCGGCCGGCTTCAGGATGTTGTTCGAGGACAGCATCAGGATGCGGGCCTCGGCCTGCGCCTCCGCGGAGAGCGGCAGGTGCACGGCCATCTGGTCACCGTCGAAGTCCGCGTTGAACGCGGTGCAGACGAGCGGGTGGATCTGGATGGCCTTGCCCTCGACCAGCTGCGGCTCGAAGGCCTGGATGCCGAGGCGGTGCAGGGTCGGTGCACGGTTCAGCAGCACCGGGTGCTCGGCGATGACCTCTTCGAGGACGTCGTACACCACGGTGCGGCCGCGCTCGACCATGCGCTTGGCCGACTTGATGTTCTGCGCGTGGTTCAGGTCGACCAGGCGCTTCATCACGAACGGCTTGAAGAGCTCCAGCGCCATGGCCTTCGGCAGACCGCACTGGTGCAGCTTGAGCTGCGGGCCGACGACGATCACGGAACGCGCGGAGTAGTCCACACGCTTACCGAGAAGGTTCTGGCGGAATCGACCCTGCTTGCCCTTCAGCATGTCGCTGAGGGACTTGAGCGGGCGGTTGCCGGGACCGGTGACTGGGCGACCGCGGCGGCCGTTGTCGAACAGCGCGTCGACGGCCTCCTGCAGCATCCGCTTCTCGTTGTTCACGATGATCTCGGGGGCACCGAGGTCGAGAAGACGCTTGAGGCGGTTGTTGCGGTTGATCACACGGCGATACAGGTCGTTCAGGTCGGAGGTCGCGAAGCGGCCACCGTCCAACTGCACCATCGGACGCAGGTCCGGCGGGATGACCGGCACGCAGTCGAGCACCATGCCCTTGGGCTTGTTGCTGGTCTGCAGGAACGCGGAGACGACCTTGAGGCGCTTGAGCGCACGGGTCTTCTTCTGGCCCTTGCCGGTACGGATGATCTCGCGGAGGCGCTCGGCCTCCTCGTCGAGGTCGAACGACTCCAGGCGCTTCTGCAGAGCGGCGGCACCCATGCAGCCGTCGAAGTACGTGCCGAAGCGGTCACGCAGCTCGCGGTAGAGCAGCTCGTCGCCCTCCAGGTCCTGGACCTTGAGGTTCTTGAAGCGGCTCCACACCTCGTCGAGGCGGTCGATCTCGCGCTGCGCGCGGTCGCGCAGCTGCTTCATCTCACGCTCGGCACCCTCGCGCACCTTGCGGCGCACGTCGGCCTTGGCACCCTCGGCCTCCAGCTCGGCCAGGTCGGTCTCGAGCTTCTTGGCGCGGGCCTCCAGGTCGGCGTCGCGGCGGTTCTCGATCTGCTGACGCTCGACGGAGACGTGCGCCTCCAGCGAGGGCAGGTCGCGCGTGCGGCGCTCCTCGTCCACGAACGTGATCATGTACGCGGCGAAGTAGATGACCTTCTCAAGGTCCTTCGGCGCGAGGTCGAGCAGGTAGCCCAGACGCGACGGGACACCCTTGAAGTACCAGATGTGGGTGACGGGAGCGGCAAGCTCGATGTGGCCCATGCGCTCACGGCGCACCTTGGCGCGCGTGACCTCGACGCCACAGCGCTCACAGATGATGCCCTTGAAGCGGACACGCTTGTACTTGCCGCAGTAGCACTCCCAGTCCCGGGTCGGACCGAAGATCTTCTCGCAGAAGAGTCCGTCCTTTTCGGGCTTGAGCGTGCGGTAGTTGATGGTCTCCGGCTTCTTCACTTCGCCGTGCGACCAGGTCCGGATGTCGTCCGCGGTGGCAAGGCCGATCCGCAGCTCGTCGAAGAAGTTGACGTCGAGCACTTGTCGTCAATCCCTCTTTCGGGGGTTCGAGCCCCCTCGCGTCACGCGAGAAAATGGGGCACTTCAGCAATGGTCTGAACGGGTCCGGGGAGAGCCGGCCGGATCACGGGGATCCGGCCGGCCAACCCGTCAGACCTCTTCGACGCTGCTCGGCTCGCGCCGGGACAGGTCGATACCGAGCTCCTCCGCTGCGCGGAAGACGTCCTCGTCCGTGTCGCGCATCTCGATGGACATGCCGTCCGAGGACAGCACCTCCACGTTGAGGCAGAGCGACTGCATTTCCTTGATGAGCACCTTGAAGGACTCAGGGATGCCCGGCTCGGGGATGTTCTCGCCCTTGACGATGGCCTCGTAGACCTTGACGCGGCCGGTCACGTCGTCGGACTTGATCGTCAGGAGCTCCTGGAGGGCGTATGCGGCGCCGTAAGCCTCAAGGGCCCACACCTCCATCTCACCGAAGCGCTGACCACCGAACTGAGCCTTACCACCCAGCGGCTGCTGCGTGATCATGGAGTACGGGCCGGTCGAGCGCGCGTGGAGCTTGTCGTCGACCAGGTGGTGCAGCTTGAGGATGTACATGTACCCGACCGAGACCGGCTCCGGGAACGGCTCGCCGGAGCGGCCGTCGAACAGCTGGGCCTTGCCGGAGGGCTGCACCAGCCGGTCGCCGTCGCGGTTCGGGATCGTGGCCTCGAAGAGACCGGAGATCTCGTCCTCGCGCGCACCGTCGAAGACGGGGGTGGCGACGTTGGTGCCGGGGGCGACCTGGTCGGCGCCGATGGCCTGCAGGCGCTTGGCCCACTCGTCACCGAGGCCGGAGACGTCCCAGCCGCGGCTGGCGAGCCAGCCGAGGTGGATCTCCAGGACCTGTCCCGGGTTCATTCGGGACGGAACACCCAGCGGGTTGAGGATGATGTCGACCGGGGTGCCGTCCTCCAGGAACGGCATGTCCTCGATCGGGAGGATCTTCGAGATGACGCCCTTGTTGCCGTGACGGCCGGCGAGCTTGTCACCGTCGGTGATCTTGCGCTTCTGCGCGACGTAGACGCGGACCAGCTGGTTCACGCCCGGCGGCAGCTCGTCGCCCTCTTCGCGGTCGAAGACGCGGACGCCGATGACCTTGCCGATCTCACCGTGCGGCACCTTCAGCGAGGTGTCGCGCACCTCGCGCGCCTTCTCACCGAAGATCGCGCGGAGCAGGCGCTCCTCGGGGGTCAGCTCGGTCTCACCCTTGGGCGTGACCTTGCCGACGAGGATGTCACCGGCGACGACCTCGGCACCGATACGGATGATGCCGCGCTCGTCGAGGTCGGCGAGGACCTCTTCGGAGACGTTCGGGATGTCCCGGGTGATCTCCTCGGGGCCGAGCTTGGTGTCACGGGCGTCGACCTCGTGCTCCTCGATGTGGATCGAGGAGAGGACGTCGTCCTGCACGAGGCGCTGCGACAGGATGATCGCGTCCTCGTAGTTGTGACCCTCCCACGGCATGAACGCCACGAGCAGGTTCTTGCCGAGGGCCATCTCACCGTTCTCGGTGGCCGGACCGTCGGCGAGGACCTGGTCCGCGACGACCCGGTCGCCCTCGGAGACGACGACCTTCTGGTTGACCGAGGTGCCCTGGTTGGAGCGCATGAACTTGGCGATGCGGTACGTGGTGTACGTGCCGTCGTCGTTGGTCACGGTGATGTAGTCCGCGGAGACCTCCTGGACCACACCGTCCTTCTCGGCCTTGAGCACGTCACCGGCGTCGGTGGCGCAGCGGTACTCCATGCCGGTGCCGACCAGCGGCGCCTCGGACTTGATCAGCGGCACCGCCTGACGCATCATGTTCGCGCCCATGAGGGCACGGTTGGCGTCGTCGTGCTCCAGGAACGGGATCATCGCGGTGGCGACGGACACCATCTGGCGCGGCGAGACGTCCATGTAGTCGACGTCCGTGCCGGGCACGTAGTCGACCTCGCCACCACGGCGGCGGACCAGCACGCGGGACTCGGCGAACCGGAGCTCGTCGGTCAGCGGCGCGTTGGCCTGCGCGATGACGAAGCGGTCCTCCTCGTCGGCGGTCAGGTAGTCGACCTCGTCGGTGACCTGGCCCTCGACGACCTTGCGGTACGGCGTCTCGATGAAGCCGAACGCGTTGATGCGGCCGTACGAAGCCAGCGAACCGATCAGACCGATGTTCGGGCCTTCGGGCGTCTCGATCGGGCACATGCGGCCGTAGTGCGACGGGTGCACGTCACGGACCTCGAAGCCGGCCCGCTCACGGGAGAGACCACCCGGGCCCAGCGCGTTGAGACGACGCTTGTGCGTCAGGCCCGACAGCGGGTTGTTCTGGTCCATGAACTGGGACAGCTGGCTGGTGCCGAAGAACTCCTTGATGGAGGCGACGACCGGCCGGATGTTGATCAGGGTCTGGGGCGTGATCGCCTCGACGTCCTGAGTGGTCATGCGCTCGCGCACGACGCGCTCCATACGGGCGAGACCCGTACGGACCTGGTTCTGGATCAGCTCGCCGACGTTACGGATACGACGGTTGCCGAAGTGGTCGATGTCGTCGGTCTCGACCATGATCGAGCGACCGGACTCGCCGACCGTCTCGGTCTCCCCGGCGTGCAGCTTCACCAGGTACTTGATGGTGGCGATGACGTCGTCGGTGGTGAGCACCCCGGCGTCCAGCGGCTCGTTCGCGCCGAGCTTCTTGTTCACCTTGTAGCGGCCGACCTTCGCGAGGTCGTAACGCTTCGGGTTGAAGTAGAGGTTCTCCAGCAGCGTCTGGGCGGCCTCGCGCGTGGGCGGCTCGCCCGGACGCAGCTTGCGGTAGATGTCGAGCAGCGCGTCGTCCTGGCCCTGGGTGTGGTCCTTCTCCAGGGTGGCGCGCATGGACTCGTACTCGCCGAACTCCTCCAGGATCTGCTCGGTCGTCCAACCGAGAGCCTTGAGCAGAACGGTCACGGACTGCTTGCGCTTGCGGTCGATGCGCACACCGACCATGTCGCGCTTGTCGATCTCCATCTCCAGCCAGGCACCCCGGGACGGGATGATCTTGGCGGAGAAGATGTCCTTGTCGGACGTCTTGTCGATGGAGGAGTCGAAGTAGACACCGGGCGAACGGACGAGCTGCGACACCACGACACGCTCGGTGCCGTTGATGACGAAGGTGCCCTTGTTCGTCATGAGCGGGAAGTCGCCCATGAAGACCGTCTGAGACTTGATCTCACCGGTCTCATTGTTGGTGAACTCGGCCGTGACGAAGAGCGGGGCGGCGAACGTGAAGTCGCGCTCCTTGCACTCGTCGATCGAGTTCTTCGGGGGCTCGAAGCGGTGGTCGCGGAACGTAAGCGACATCGACCCGGAGAAGTCCTCGATCGGTGAAATCTCCTCGAAGATTTCCTCCAGGCCGGACTTGGTGGGGACGTCTTGTCCACTGTCCAGAGCAGCCTCGACGCGAGCCTTCCAGGCGGCATTGCCGAGGAGCCAGTCAAAGCTCTCGGTCTGCAGCGCGAGGAGGTTCGGAACCTCGAGGGGCTCCTTGATCTTTGCAAAGGAGATGCGCAGCGGGGCGGTGCTGGCACCGTTGTTCGTATTCGCGGTCGAGGCGTTGCGCGAGGCGGCCAAGAGGGGGTCCTTCCGAGGGCTCGGACTCACTACGCGCGTACCGGTCCCAAGCTGGACACGGAGACAGAAATCCCAGGTCAGAGACGTTCGGTCATCGATGCTCAAGCGTGGGCATGCCTCTGGTGACGGGCAGGAGGCAGCTAACAGGCAGCGCAAAGGGTCAGTGTAGCCAAACGGCACACTGATGTCCAGTCGGGGTTCTCAGAGACCCACGTAGCTCTCAACAGCTGTTCTCAACACCTATGACTAGCCCTTGCGCACGGTGCGCTCTTCTTTACTGCCCGCTTCGCCCCCGATCCATGCCTCGGATTCGGATCGATGTGACGACGCGTCCTGAGAATTGCGCGCCGCGTGCGGTTCGTCAAGGCCCCCCTGCCGGGACGAACGCCCCGAGGTCCTCACCCGGCCACCTCTCGGCGCCTGCCGGCCGGCCCCGCGAGGCAACGGCGATGATCACCATACTCGTCGCTGCGGGAAGAGCAAGGCAGCCGCCGCGGGTACGCCGAAGGGCGACCACCCGGATGGGTGATCGCCCTTCGTCGTTTGACGTCCGTACCGTGCGGCACGGGCAGTCAGGAGGAGTCAGCGGACTCCTTGAGTCACTTGACCTCGACGGAAGCGCCGGCGGCCTTGAGGGACTCGGCAGCCTTCTCGGCGGCCTCCTTGGCGACCTTCTCGAGGACCGGCTTCGGGGTGCCGTCGACGAGGTCCTTGGCCTCCTTCAGACCCAGCGAGGTCAGCTCACGCACGACCTTGATGACCTGGATCTTCTTCTCACCGGCGCCGGTGAGGATGACGTCGAACTCGTCCTGCTCCTCGACGGCCTCAGCGGCGGCACCGGGGGCACCCGGGGCGGCAACGGCGACCGCAGCGGCGGCGGTGACGTCGAACTTCTCCTCGAAGGCCTTCACGAACTCGGAGAGCTCGATGAGGGTCATCTCTTCGAACTGCGCGAGCAGGTCGTCCTGGGACAGCTTCGCCATGATGGCGTCCTTCCACTAATTCGGCAGGTGCCGGAGTTACATGTAGGCGGGCGTACGTTCGGCCCGCTGCGACCGTCGCCCTAAGGGGCGGCGATCATTGCGCGAGCCGAATTACTCGGCACCGCCCTGCTCGGCCTGCTTGGCACGAAGCGCCTCCGCGGTGCGGACGAACTTCGACGGGAGCGCCTGGAAGACCTGAGCAGCCTGAGTCTGCTTGCCCTTCATGGCGCCCGCCAGCTTGGCGAGCAGAACCTCGCGGGACTCGAGGTCCGCGAGCTTCTTGATCTCATCCGCGGTCAGTGCCTTACCGTCAAGGACACCGCCCTTGATGATGAGGTTGGGGTTGTCCTTGGCGAAGTCACGAAGACCCTTCGCCGACTCCACCGGGTCACCGGTGATGAAGGCAACCGCCGTCGGACCAGTGAACTGGTCGTCCAGCGAAGTGATCCCGGCCTCGTTGGCCGCAATCTTGGTCAGCGTGTTCTTCACCACGGCGTACTGGGCGTTCTCACCGAGCGAACGACGCAGCGTCTTGAGCTGCGCCACGGTGAGACCCCGGTACTCGGTCAGCACAGCGGCGTTCGAGCTGCGGAACTGGTCCGTCAGCTCGGCTACCGCGGCAGCCTTGTCGGGCCTTGCCATGAGCGTCGGCCTCCTTCCGGGTGATGAGGACCGCTCAGAAGGGACCGGGAAAGACGAAACGCCCCGGCGCAGGCGCCAGGGCGTAGCTCGACCGAACGAGGTCCGGGAGCTTTCCACAGTCACCTGCGCAGGTCGCCCGTACTCAACGGATCCTTCGGTCGCTGTTCCCTCTTGCGAGAGCACAGCAACGACCAGCGGTCTTTGGCTTCTGTAGGAGGCTACGCGACCGGGGTGGCGTCGAGCAAATCCGTCAGGAAGCGGACGACGCGTCCGGGTCGTACGAGGGCTCAGGCTCCGCCGTCGGCCCCCTTCATCATCTCGGCCAGGTCCATGGTCTCGGAGGCCGGCGGGGCCTTGACCGTGACCGGCTTGTTGAAGTCCACGAACGTGATGGTCAGGTCGAGCCGGCCCTTGTCGGTCGTGGACCGGGTGCGCAACTGCTTGGTGTGGTCGCTGCCGTCGATCCACATGTCCATCGAGAGCTTCTCGATGCCCATGTCCTCGTAATTCTTCAGTACCTGTGTACGTCGCTCGCGGGTCTCCGCGCCCTCGTCCGCGAGGGACGCACGCATGTCGGCCAGAGTGACCGTGCCGGTGTAGTGCGTCGTCCGGACGCCGTCCACGGTGGCCGGCCCGACCTTCTTGAGGTCCCTGGCGGCGCTCATCGAGGCGGACTCCTCCGCGGGATTGCGGTCGGCCTGACTGGACAGACCACCCAGCGGGTCCTGCCCCGTGGACTTCTTGAGCTCGGCCATGTCCAGCTTGAGCCAGGACTTGCCGTCCATCTCGGCGGCCGCTTCCGCGCCACCGTTGATGTACATGGCATCGCCGGTGAGCCGCAGTTCGACCTCGCCGGTCTCCCCCGCGGAACCGCCCTTCATGTGCATCTGCATGGCCGGCGGCTTCATGGACATCGCCGCGGTCCCCTCCATGGTCTGCCCCTGTACCTCGCCGCTCATCCGGTACGTGAGCGACGTGATCCGGCGGCTGTTGTCGGCGGCCTTCCGCACGGCCGCGGCAGGTGTCACCTCGACCGGCTTCTGCCCCGCCCGCTCGCCGGTTTCACCGACAGCGGCCGGGCCGCTCTTCTCTCCCGTACACGCCGCCGTTCCGCACAGCAGCACTCCGGCCAGAACAGCAACAGCGGTCCTTCGGTATCTCGAACGCATGATCCCCCCACGGGACGCCAAAATGTTAGTCAAGTCCCATGACCATATCGGCCGGCACTGACAGCGCGCAGTCAATAAACGTGGCAGACACAACGAACGGGCCCCGCACCTTCCTCTTCCGAGGTGCGGGGCCGTTCGTCGCGCCTGTCCGCGGGCGCGTAGAGCCGTCGGAGCGGCGGCTCAGGATGCTCCCGCGCCGCTCTCCTGCTGCTTCATGAGATCCGTGAAGTCGACCGTGTCACCGGCCGGGGGCTTCTCGACCGAGACCTTCGTGCCGTAGTCGCTGTAGTACACGGTCGAACTGAGCTCACCGGTCTTCATCTGGCCTCGCTCGGTCTTCTTGACCAGCAGATTGTTCTCGTCGACCCAGATGTCGACCGTCTCCGTGGTGATCCCGACGTCGCTCAGCTGCTTCTTCAGCTGGGCGATCTGGTCGGCGTCGAGCGCGGAGTTCTTCGCGGTCAGGCCGGCGACGTCGACGGTGCCGGAATAGTGCGTGGCGGAGACCCCGCGCACGTCCTCCTGGCCGACCTTCGTCACGTCACCGGAGGCCAGCAGGGACTTCACGCCCTGGTCGGGGGTGGTGTTCTGCATCTGCTGCTTCATCGCCTCGCCGGAGGCGCCCGCGATCTTGGCGAGGTCGGCGTAGCCATAGCTGATCCAGTGCTTGCCACCGGCCTGCCTGGCGAACGCGTCGCCCATGTTGACGACGTAGCCGTCCTTGAAATAGCGGGCCTGCAGGGTGCCCGTGCCACCGTTCTGCTTCATGACGTCCGCCGCGCTGCCGCCGGTGTACGTGATCTCCATGGCGCCGGTGAGACCGTCGGTCCAGTCGATGGTGCCGGTCTGCTTCATGGACATGGTGGTGCCCATCCGGGTGGTGCCCTCGACCTTCGCCGACTTCTCCCCGCCGGTCTTCGTCTGCACATCACGCAACGCGGCTATCGGGTCGGCCTTCACGACGCCGCCGCCGCGGCTGTCGCTCTTGCCGCTGTCCGACCCCCCGCAGGCCGCGACCGACGTAAGCGCCGCTGCCGCTGCCACCGACAGACACACGCGTCGCACGGTACTGGTCCTCATGTCAGCTTCCACCCCTCGTTCGGCTCAGTCGGTTCCTCACGCTAACGCACAGCTCCGACACAGCCATCGGTTCCGTACGAAGACGAGGACGGGCCCCGCACCTCGAAAGGTTGCGGGGCCCGTCCATGTCACACGTGACGCGGCCGGATGCCGAGCGCGAAGGCTCAGACGGCGGCCGGGTCCTCCTCGACGAGGAGGTTACGGGTGCGGTTGGCGTCCAGCGGGATGCCAGGGCCCATCGTGGTGGCCAGTGCGGCCTTCTTGATGTAGCGGCCCTTGGCGGCGGACGGCTTCAGACGGAGGACTTCCTCCAGCGCCGCGGCGTAGTTCTCGACCAGCTTCGTCTCGTCGAAGGAGACCTTGCCGATGATGAAGTGCAGGTTCGAGTGCTTGTCGACGCGGAACTCGATCTTGCCGCCCTTGATGTCGTTGACAGCCTTCACGACATCGGGGGTGACCGTACCGGTCTTCGGGTTCGGCATCAGACCACGCGGACCGAGCACGCGGCCGAGGCGGCCGACCTTGCCCATGAGGTCCGGGGTCGCGACGACGGCGTCGAAGTCCAGACGGCCCTTCGCCACCTCGTCGATGAGCTCGTCGGCGCCGACGATGTCGGCGCCCGCGGCTTCCGCGGCCGCAGCACGGTCACCGGTCGCGAAGACCAGGACCCGGGCGGTCTTGCCGGTGCCGTGCGGGAGGTTCACGGTGCCACGGACCATCTGGTCGGCCTTGCGAGGGTCGACACCCAGACGGAAGGCGACCTCGACAGTGCCGTCGAACTTGGTGGTCGCGGTCTCCTTGGCGAGACGGACGGCCTCGAGCGGGGCGTAGAGGCGCTCCCGGTCGATCTTGGCGTCCGCAGCCCGGAGGTTCTTGCTGCGCTTCACTTCTACTCCTGTGGTTTCAGGGTGTGGAGTCGTGGTGCGGGCCAGCGCTTGGCCCTACCACTGAGGACGTGAGGGGCTGAATCAGCCTTCGACCGTGATGCCCATGGAACGGGCGGTGCCAGCGATGATCTTCGACGCGGCGTCGAGGTCGTTGGCGTTCAGGTCGGGGAGCTTCGTCGTGGCGATCTCACGGACCTGGGCGGCCGTCAGCTTGGCGACCTTGGTCTTGTGGGGCTCGCCGGAGCCCTTCTCCACGCCCGCGGCCTTGAGGATCAGCTTCGCGGCCGGCGGAGTCTTGGTGACGAAGGTGAAGGAACGGTCCTCGTAGACCGTGATCTCCACCGGCACGACCATGCCACGCTGCGACTCGGTCGCGGCGTTGTAGGCCTTGCAGAACTCCATGATGTTGACGCCGTGCTGGCCGAGCGCGGGGCCGACCGGCGGGGCCGGGTTGGCCGCACCGGCGTTGATCTGGAGCTTGATAAGCCCCGTGACCTTCTTCTTCTTGGGAGGCATTGCTCTCTCCGGGTCCTAGTGAGAGTGTTTCGCCGCCTTCCGGTCATCCGGATGGAGGCATACCGCACAACGATAACGGGTATAGCTGCGCGACCAAAAACCAAGCAGGTCAGACGGGCTTCGCAGCCGGTCTGACCTGCTCGGTAGGCGTGTGTCCGAAAACTGGCGGGAAGCCGCTAGTTCTTCTGGATCTGGTCGAAGCTGAGCTCGACCGGGGTCTCGCGGCCGAAGATCTCGACGAGACCCTTGACCTTCTTCGAGTCGGCGTTGATCTCGTTGATCGTCGCCTGCAGCGTCGCGAACGGGCCGTCGGTGACGGTGACCGAGTCGCCCACCTCGAAGTCGAGCACCTGCACCTCGACCTTGCGGGACGGAACCGGCTTGCCCTCGGCCTCGGCTGCCTCGCGGGCGGCCTTCTCCTCGGCCTCCGGGGCGAGCATCTTGACGATCTCGTCCAGGGTCAGCGGGTACGGGTCGTAGGCGTTGCCCACGAAGCCGGTGACACCGGGGGTGTTGCGGACGACGCCCCAGGACTCGTTCGTCAGATCCATGCGCACCAGGACGTACCCCGGGAGCTTGTTCTGGCGGACGTTCTTGCGCTCGCCGTTCTTGATCTGGACGATCTCTTCCTCGGGCACTTCGGCCTGGTAGATGAACTCCTCGACGTTGAGCGAGACGGCGCGCTGCTCAAGGTTGGCCTTCACGCGCTTCTCGTAGCCGGCGTACGTGTGGATGACGTACCACTCGCCGGGGAGGCCGCGGAGCTCCTCGCGCAGAGCGGCGACGGCGTCCACCGGGGCGGCCGGCTCGGCCTCTTCTCCGGCTTCCTCGTCGGCCTCGTCGTCGTCGCTCTCGGAACCGGCGTCGGCCTCGGCGGCCTCGTCCTCGTCCTCGGTGTGCATGGCGGCCTGCTCGGCGGGCTCACCTGCGGCGGCGTCGGCAGCTTCGGCCTGGTCCGGCTCCTCGGCGTCCGCCGCCTCGACGATGTCGAGCTCGTCCTCGGCGGACTCGAAGGCGCCCGCCGTCGGCTCGACGGCGTCGTTCAGGTTCGGGTCAGACACGGTGGCTGCTTCTTCCTGGATACAAATGGGTGGAACATGCGAAAGGGGCGCCCATGAGGCGCCCTCCGCGGGATCAGCCGAAGACGTACTTGACGACCCGCTGGAATCCGAAGTCAATCACGGTCACCAGACCAATCATGACGACGACGAAGACAATCACCACCGAGGTGTACGTCGTCAGCTGGTTGCGCGTCGGCCAGACGACCTTGCGCAGCTCGGCGACAATTTGGCGGTAGAAGAGCGCGAGGCGGCCCAGAGGGCCCTTCTTTCCGCGCTTGCCGCCCTTCCGGGTCTTCTTCTTCGACTCAGGTACTTCATCCTCGGCATCAGGCATGTCGATGGAGCCCACGGCGTCCGTCACGCTACTCACCTGATTCCGGGTCATGGCCGTGCCGCGCCCGGTGGAGCCGCACGGCGGTGCATTGAAGTACGTACATGCGCACACATCCTGGCGAAGGAGTGTGTAGCAGGGCCGGAGGGACTTGAACCCCCAACCGCTGGTTTTGGAGACCAGTGCTCTACCAATTGAGCTACGACCCTTTGTGGTTTTCACCAACCTACCGCATCTTCCCGAATGCTCCGGGTGCGAGAACGGTGCGGCGGGTGAAGGCCAACGACAGGTGAGTGTACGTGTTCAGCGGCCCGGCGTCGAACAGATAGCTCCCGACCGCTCCTGGTCGCATGTTGTCCGCATGGTGTCCGAGTCCTGTCCGGTCCCTGAAACCCCCGTGCCGCCAGGGATCACGGTCTGGGACCATGGGGGTCATGAGCGCTGCAACTTCTCCGTCCGAGCGCCGGGTCTCCGCCCGCATCGGTGCCATCTCCGAGTCCGCCACTCTCGCCGTCGACGCCAAGGCCAAGGCTCTCAAGGCCGCCGGCCGTCCGGTGATCGGTTTCGGTGCCGGTGAGCCCGACTTCCCGACCCCCGGCTACATCGTCGAGGCCGCGGTCGAGGCCTGCCGCAACCCCAAGTACCACCGCTACACCCCGGCGGGAGGGCTCCCGGAGCTCAAGGCCGCCATCGCGGAGAAGACGCTGCGCGACTCCGGCTACGAGGTCGACGCCTCCCAGATCCTGGTGACGAACGGCGGCAAGCAGGCCATCTACGAGGCGTTCGCCGCGATCCTCGACCCGGGCGACGAGGTCATCGTCCCGGCTCCGTACTGGACCACCTACCCCGAGTCGATCCGGCTGGCCGGCGGTGTCCCGGTGGAGGTCGTGGCCGACGAGACCACCGGTTACCGGGTCTCCGTCGAGCAGCTGGAGGCCGCGCGCACCGAGCGCACGAAGGTCGTCCTGTTCGTCTCCCCGTCGAACCCGACCGGTGCCGTGTACAGCGAGGCGGACGCCGAGGCGATCGGCCGCTGGGCCGTCGAGCACGGCCTGTGGGTGCTGACCGACGAGATCTACGAGCACCTCGTGTACGGCGACGCGAAGTTCACCTCGCTGCCCGCGATCGTGCCCGAGCTGCGCGACAAGTGCATCGTGGTCAACGGCGTCGCCAAGACGTACGCGATGACCGGCTGGCGGGTGGGCTGGATCGTCGGCCCGAAGGACGTCGTCAAGGCCGCGACCAACCTGCAGTCGCACGCCACGTCCAACGTCTCCAACGTCGCCCAGGTCGCCGCGCTGGCCGCCGTCTCCGGCAGCCTGGACGCGGTCGCCGAGATGCGTACCGCGTTCGACCGGCGCCGACAGACCATCGTCCGGATGCTCAACGAGATCGACGGCGTGCTGTGCCCGGAGCCCGAGGGCGCATTCTACGCGTACCCCTCGGTGAAGGAGCTGCTCGGCAAGGAGATCCGCGGCAAGCGCCCGGCCACTTCGGTCGAGCTGGCGGCGCTGATCCTGGACGAGGCCGAGGTCGCGGTCGTGCCGGGCGAGGCCTTCGGCACGCCGGGCTACCTGCGGCTCTCGTACGCCCTGGGCGACGACGACCTCGTCGAGGGCGTCTCGCGGCTCCAGAAGCTGCTGGGCGAGGCCAAGGCCTGACGCGTCCCGAATCCAGTGGGCGACCCCCCGGCTCCGGCCGGGGGGTCGCTTTCCTGTTCGGTGGTCAACCCGATGGGGAAAGCGGCTACCGCTGGACCCCACGCGTACGGCAGGATCTTGGGATGGAGCGTGATGTACGGCTGTTGCCCAAGGCCCACCTGCACCTGCATTTCACCGGGTCGATGCGGCCCACGACCCTGCTCGAACTCGCCGACAAGTACGGCGTGCATCTGCCGGAGGCCCTGACCGGCGGCGAGCCGCCCAGGCTGCGGGCCACGGACGAACGCGGGTGGTTCCGCTTCCAGCGGCTCTACGACATCGCCCGGTCGTGCCTGAGGTCCGCCGAGGACATCCAGCGGCTCGTGCGCGAGACGGCCCAGGAGGACGTCGCGGACGGCTCGGGCTGGCTGGAGATCCAGGTCGACCCCACTTCGTACGCCCCGCTGCTCGGCGGGCTGATCCCAGCGATCGAGATCATCCTGGACGCGGTGGACGGCGCGTCGCGCGAGACCGGTCTGCCGATCCGGGTGGTGATCGCGGCGAACCGGATGAAGCATCCGCTGGACGCCCGGACGCTGGCCCGGCTCGCCGTGCGGTACGGGGACCGGGGGGTGGTCGGATTCGGGCTCTCCAACGACGAGCGGCGCGGGATGGCCCGGGACTTCGACCGGGCCTTCGCCATCGCCCGCGACGGCGGTCTGTTGGCGGCCCCGCACGGCGGCGAGCTGGCCGGCCCTTCGAGCGTGCGGGACTGTCTGGACGATCTCGACGCGGCCCGGATCGGGCACGGCGTACGGGCCGCCGAGGACCCGCGGCTGCTGCGCAGGCTGGCGGAGCGCGGGGTGACCTGCGAGGTGTGCCCGGCGTCGAACGTGGCGCTGGGCGTCTACGAGAAGCCCGCAGACGTACCCCTGCGCACACTGTTCGAGGCCGGGGTGCCGATGGCCCTCGGCGCTGACGACCCACTGCTCTTCGGCTCCCGGCTGGCCGCGCAGTACGAGCTCGTACGACGCCACCACGCGTTCACGGACGAGGAGCTGGCGGAACTGGCCCGGCAGTCGGTGCGGGGCTCCGCGGCCCCGGCCGCGGTCCGGAAGGAGCTCCTGACGAACATCGACGACTGGCTGTCGAAGCCGGCGGGTGAATACAGCTAGTGCTGTGACCGGACAGGTTCACCGGCTCGCGGCGTCCGGCCCGGCCCGGTCTACACTCCGACCCCTCGCATCAGCACCCCGGCCACGGACGCGGCGAAGTCGTCGAGGGACTGCGGTGGCGCTCCGGCCTCCGTGGCCTCGTATGCGAACGCCCGCTGCGCGCAGGCCCCCAGGAGCAGCGAGGCGGCCGCGTACGTGTCCGCGTCGGCTCGTACCCGTCCGGCGGCCTGCTCGGAGCGCAGATACGCGTCCAGGCCACGTATGGGCATGTGTGGGCCGGTGCCCAGCTCCCTCATCGCCGCGTTGTGGCGTTCCTTGAGTGTGGGCTCGGCGTACAGCGAGGCGGCGATCGGGAAGCTCTGCTCGTAGAAGAGGGCCGCCTGGCGGGCGATCTCGGTGAGGTTCTGCTCGACGGTCCGCTCCCCCGCCCCAGGGCTCGCGATGAGCCGCTTCAGCAGCGGGGTGAGCCTGGGCAGCCGTTCCTTGAGCACGGCCACGAACAACTCCTCCTTGCTCGGGAAGTGCTTGTAGAGCGCGGCCTCCGAACAGCCGGCGGCTCTGGCGATCTCCTTGGTGGTGGCGCGCGCCAGGCCGATGGTGAGCATCAGCTGATGGGCGGCGTCGACGATGCGGACGCGGGCCGGCTTCTGCTCCATGTGGACTCCAGTGAAACTTGACGAGGTGGTGAGTATCCACTAACCCTAGTGGGTGAGTGAATACTTACCCACCCCAGGAGGGTGCGCAATGAGGATCACAGTGTTCGGCGCGACGGGCGGCGTCGGTCAGGAGATCGTCCGCCAGGCGGTGGCGGCGGGGCACGAGGTGACAGCGGTGGTGCGCGATCCGGCGCGACTGCCCGTCCCGCTCTCCGACGTACAGGTCCACACGGCGGCGCGCATCGACGATCCGGAGGCACTGCGCGATGCGGTCGCGGGCCGGGACGCGGTGCTCTCCGGGCTCGGTTCGCGCGGCCGGAGGGCCGACGGCGTCGCGGAACGGCTGACCGGGACGGTGCTGCGGGCTATGGAGGCCGAGGGAACGCGGCGGCTGGTCGTGGTCAGCGCCGCCCCGGTCGGGCCGCGGCCCGCCGACGACCCGCTGCCGGACCGACTGGTCCGCAAGGTGGTCGGGGCGATCCTCAAGGAGGTCTACGAAGACCTGACGCTGATGGAGGCCGCGCTGGCCCGGAGCACGACGGACTGGACGTCCGTACGGCCGCCGAGGCTCACCGACGGGCCTCTGACGGGGAAGTACCGGACCGTCGTCGGCGGCAGTCCGCGCAGCGGCCGGACCATCTCGCGGGCCGATGTGGCGCACGCGATGCTGGCGCTGATCGATGATCCGGACGCGGTGAAGCAGGGCGTGGGCGTGGCGTACTGAGCGGCGTGCCGTTCCAGTGCGGTGGCGGGAAGGCCGGCCGGGGAGCTCGCGGCATGCGGTGCGGTATGCCGCAAGGCCGGGGATCGTCCTCGTGTCGGACGCACTCGGGTGAGGCGACACCGCGGCGAGGTGCCGGGCCGGGGCACGCGAGCCGGGCATGATCCGAACGAGAGGCCTTCTAAAGGCTCACGCCGACCGTCACGGGTTCGTTGACGAGCGTGACGCCGAATGCCTCGTGGACCCCGGCGACGACCTCGCGGGCGAGCGCGAGCAGGTCCTCGGTGGTCGCGCCGCCGCGGTTGGTGAGCGCGAGGGTGTGCTTGGTGGAGATACGGGCCGGACCGGTGCCGTATCCCTTGGTGAAACCGGCCTTGTCGATGAGCCAGGCCGCGGAGGTCTTGATGCGCCCCCGGTCCGCGGGAAAGGCGGGGGGCGTCACCTCGGGTCCGAGCCGGTGCTTGGCGCGAGCGAGGAACGTCTCGTACTCCGCCTGCTCCAGGATCGGATTGGTGAAGAAGGAGCCGGCCGACCAGGAGTCGTGGTCCTCGGGGTCCAGCACCATGCCCTTGCCGGCGCGGAGCCTGAGCACCGTTTCACGGGCGGCCGCGAGGGGGACGCGCTCACCCTGTTCGACGCCCATGACACGGGCCGTTTCGGGGTACTTCAGGGGCGCGGACAGGCCGCCTGCCTCTTCCAGTTCGAAGCGGACACGCAGCACCACGAAACGGTCGGGTTCGGCCTTGAAGCGACTGTGCCGATACGAGAACGCGCACTCGTTGTTCGGAACGGTGACCGTTTCCCGAGTGCAACGGTCGTAGGCGACGACCTCGGTGATCGTGGAGGACACTTCCTGGCCGTAGGCGCCGACGTTCTGGATCGGCGTCGCACCCGCGGATCCCGGAATTCCGGCCAGACACTCGATGCCCGCGAGACCGGCTTCGACGGTACGCGCCACGGCGTCCGTCCAGACTTCTCCGGCGGCCAGTTCCAGCGTCGTGCCGGCCAGGGCGAAGCCCTTGGTCGCGATGCGCAGAGCCGTACCGTCGAAGCCCTTGTCGCCGATGACCAGATTGCTGCCGCCGCCGATGACGAGGAGCGGGGTGCCGCTGTCGTCGGCCTCGCGCACTGCTTCGATCACCTCGGCGTCGGTCGTCGCCGTGAGGAGGCGGGCGGCGGGGCCGCCGAGCCGGAAGGTGGTCAGGGGGGCGAGGGGGGCGTCGTGGAGTTCCTGCACGGGGACAAGAGTACGGTCCGTGGCCCCGCCCGAGCGGCGGGGCCACGGACCGTACACACGCGACCGTGGCTCAGGCGGCTACGGGGACACGCTCGTCGGCCGCCTCGGGCTCCGGGGCCGGGGCGTTGCGGCGGCCCGGTATCAGCAGGGCGACGAGGGCGGCCAGCACCACCGCGCCGGCACCGATCCACACCGCCGGAACGGTCCCGTCCGTGAAGGACCGCGCCGAGTCGTGACCGCCCCGCGAGGAGAAGACCGTGGCGAGCACGGCGACCCCGAGGGCTCCGCCGACCTCGCGCAGGGCGTTGTTGGCGCCGGAGGCGATGCCCTGCTCGGCGGGGCGGACACTGGACATCACGAGGCTGGCGGCGGGTGCGAAGTACAGAGCCATGCCGACGCTACCGACCATCAGGCCGGGCAGCTGAGAGACGTACGAGGCGTCGGGGCCTCGGCCGCCTCGGAGTAGACCTTCCGGGTGTCCACGAGACAGCGCTCGGCGGCGGCGAGGAACATGGCCTGCTTGTTGGGGAAGAGGCGGAAGAGGTACGGCTGCGAGACCCCCACCTGCTTGGCGATCGCCTCGGTGGAGGTGGCGTTGTATCCGCCGCGGGCGAACTCGGTGATCGCCGCACGGACGACGCTCTCGCGCCGCTCATCTGCACTCATCCTTGCCATGCCATGGAGTTAGTGCTCAATCACCAACTTTGTCGACGCGGGATCTCAGCCGCGACAGGCACATGCGTAAGGGGCACCGCCCCATGGACGGTGCCCCTTACGCCACATTCGGCGGCTCAGCCGAGCTGCACCACGGCGCGGGACATGCCCAGCACCTTCTTGCCCTCGCTCATGACCGTCAGATCCACCCGCACTCGCTTGTCGTCCAGCAGGGCGGCCACCTTGCCCCCGACCTCGATCAGGGCGCCCTCGTCGTCGTTCGGGACGACGACCGGCTTGGTGAAGCGAACCCCGTACTCGACGACCGCACCCGGATCGCCGGCCCAGTCCGTGACCACCCGGATCGCCTCGGCCATGGTGAACATGCCGTGCGCGATCACGTCCGGCAATCCGACCTCGCGGGCGAACTTCTCGTTCCAGTGGATCGGGTTGAAGTCACCGGAAGCGCCCGCGTACTGCACCAGCGTCGCCCGGGTGACCGGGAAGGACCGCGCCGGCAGCTCCGTACCGACCTCGACCGACTCGTAAGCGACCTTCGCCGTCATCACGCCTCCTCGGCGGCGCGCGCCACCAGCTTCGTCCACGCGGTCACGACATGCTCACCGGACTCGTCGTGGACCTCGCCACGGATGTCCAGGATGTCGTTGCCGGCCATGGATTTGACGTCCTCGATCGTCGAGGTGACCGTCAGCCGGTCCCCCGCCCGAACGGGACGCACGTAGGCGAACTTCTGGTCGCCGTGCACCACGCGGCTGTAGTCCAGACCCAGCTGCGGGTCCTGCACCACCTGCCCCGCGGCCTTGAAGGTGATCGAGAACACGAACGTCGGCGGGGCGATCACATCGCTGTGGCCGAGCGCCTTGGCTGCCTCGGGGTCGACGTACACCGGATTGGTGTCGCCCACCGCCTCGGCGAACTCGCGAATCTTCTCCCGGCCGACCTCGTACGGCGGCGTGGGCGGGTAGGTCCGCCCCACGAAGGAATGGTCGAGCGCCATGAGCTCGCTACCTCCTGATGAAAGATGAAAAGACCGAAGGACAGCCCCATACAACGACACGAGGCCGCCCCCTGTGGGGACGGCCTCGTGTACGAGCCTTTTTCAGCGCGTTTCTCGGTGCGCCGTGTGCGAGTTGCAGCGCGGGCAGTGCTTCTTCATCTCAAGACGGTCCGGGTTGTTGCGCCGGTTCTTCTTGGTGATGTAGTTCCGCTCCTTGCACTCCACGCAGGCCAGCGTGATCTTCGGGCGGACGTCGGTGGCAGCCACGTGAGTGCTCCTTGGACGGACGGATGGACGGATGAACGCAAAAAAGAGTAGCCGATCGAAGGACCGACCCCACAATCGGCTACCGTAAGTAGCGGTGACCGGACTTGAACCGGTGACACAGCGATTATGAGCCGCTTGCTCTACCGACTGAGCTACACCGCTTTGATGACGAGTCTCCCCGCCGAAGCGGGGTTTCCCGATCACCAGAGCCCCAATGCGGAATCGAACCGCAGACCTTCTCCTTACCATGGAGACGCTCTACCGACTGAGCTATTGGGGCGAGCGATGAAGACATTACACGGTTGGTCGCCGATCGCCCAAATCCGTTTCGCAGCCCCGTCCGGCGACCGTGACCGGCACCCGGCCGATCCCTTGATCGACCCCTTTCCGGCCCGCCCATCAGCCACTTGAGCAGCGCCTCGGCAACCACGTGCGCCACCGCCGCCCCAGCAGCACAACCGTGTCCCGGGTCCCTCTCGGGGGCCACACCGGTACGACTATTTCGCTCCTCCTCGAACCAGGCCGAACACGCCCCTAGGCTCGTCTCACTCTGCGTGATCTTGTACCCCTTCCCAGGAGCGCGATGCCCGACAGCCAGCCGTGGCAGCCGGACGACCACACCGCCGACGCGGCCGAGGCGACCAGCAGCCCCGACACCGCCGAGACCGGCACCCTGGTGCTCTGCGGCGCCCGTCTCACCGACGGACGCGTCGTGGACGTACGGCTCGGTGGCGGACGCATCGAAGCCGTCGGCACCGCGGGCAGCCTGACCGCCCCCGGCCCGCGAGTGGACCTGCGCGGCCACCTGCTGCTTCCCGCGCCCGCCGAACCGCACGCCCACAGCGACACCGCGCTCACCGCCGGCGGTTCGGGCCCCGACACCCCGGGCCCCGTGTCGCACCGCCCCCAGGACATCCAGCGCCGCGCCACCGAGGCCGCCCTGCTGCAGCTCGGCCACGGCGCCACCGCGCTGCGCGCGCACGTACGGATCGGCTCCGTCCAGGGCCTCGCCTCCCTGGAAGCCGTACTGCGGGCACGCGACTCGCTGCGCGGACTGGCCGAGCTGACCCCGGTCGCCGTGCCCCGGCTGCTCACCGGCATCGCGGGCGCCGACAATCTCGCCATGCTGCGTGAGGCGGTGAAGATGGGGGCCGGTGCGGTCGGCGGCTGCCCCGACCTCGATCCGGACCCGGCGGGGTACGTGGAAGCCGTCCTGGAGATCGCCGCCGAACAGGGCTGCCCCGTCGATCTGCACACGGACGGTGACGATCCGGCCCGGCTCGGCCGACTGGCCGCCATGTCCGGCGGACTGCGGCCGGGCGTCTCCATCGGTCCGTGCGCCGGCCTCTCCCTGCTCCCTTCGCAGTCCTCGGCCCGAGCCGCCGACCAGCTCGCCGCGGCCGGGGTGACGGTGATCTGCCTCCCCCAGGGCGGCTGCGGCGGGGTGGAGGGCCGGGGCGCCGCGCCCGTACGGCTGCTGCGCGCGGCCGGCGTACGGGTCGCGGCGGGCAGCGGGGCGCTGCGGGACGTCGCGAACCCGGTGGGCCGCGGGGATCCGCTGGAGGCCGCCTACCTGCTGGCCTCACAGAGCGGGATGCGCGCCGACGAGGCCTACGAGGCGGTGTCATCGGCCGCCAGGAGGGCGATGGGGCTGCCCGAGGTCCGGGTCGAGGCGGGCTTTCCGGCCGAGCTCCTCGCCGTGCGCGGGGAGCAGCTCTCGGGGGCGCTGTCGCTCGCCTACAGCCGGGTCGTGGTGCACCGCGGCCGGGTGGTGGCGCGGACGAGCGCGGTGCGCGAGTACTGCGACTCGGAGACCGTCGTCGCCCTCGGCCTGCCGCGCCAGGGCCGGCCGGATTCCGGTCCCTGCGGCGGGCCCTGAGCACGGCGGCCCGTGGCGGCGTACGGTCGGGAGCATGCGCATTGTCATCGCAGGTGGACATGGTCAGATCGCGCTTCGGCTGGAGCGGCTGCTCGCTGCGGGCGGCTACGAGGCCGTCGGTGTCATCCGTAATCCGGAACAGAGCGGGGACGTCCGGGCGGCGGGCGCCGAACCGGTCGTCCTGGATCTCGAATCCGCTTCCGTCGAGGAGGTGGCGGAGGTGCTGCGCGGCGCCTACGCGGCGGTCTTCGCGGCCGGTGCGGGCCCGAACAGCGGCTCGGCGCGCAAGGAGACGGTGGATCGCGGCGCGGCCGTGCTGTTCGCGGACGCGGCGGAACGGGCGGGCGTACGGCGCTACGTCGTGGTCTCGTCGATGGGCGCCGATCCCGACCACCCCGGGGACGAGGTCTTCGACGCGTACCTGCGGGCGAAGGGCGCCGCGGACGCGTACGTGCGCTCCAGGACCGCACTCGACTGGACGATCCTGCGCCCCGGGATGCTGACGAACGACGCGGGCACGGGCATGGTCCTCCTGACCGCCTCGGCGGGCCGCGGGCCGGTGCCGCGCGACGACGTGGCGGCGGCGCTGGTGGAACTGCTGGAGACCCCGGCGACGGCGGGCCTCACGCTGGAGCTCATCTCGGGGAGTGTGCCGGTGGCGGTCGCGGTGAAGGACGTGGCGGGGAACTGAGCCGCCGATCCGGCTGTCCGACGGCCGGATGCCCGGTCCCGGCCGGCGGCCCGTTCCTCCGGTTCAGCCGCCCGGCGCCGGGCGGACCGTGATGCCGTGGCGCTCCAGCAGAGCGGCGGTGACGCCGTCGCCCTCGCGGAGCTCGCCCGTGAACGTGCCGTCATGGACCTTGCCGCGCCCGCAGGACGGGCTGCGGGCCATCAGCAGCGCCTCGGTGCAGCCGGCCCGCCGGGCGGCCTCCAGCGCGCGTCCGGCGCCGTCCACGAACTCCTCCGTGACGTCGTGCCCGGCGTCGTCGATGACGCGGGCGCGCCCGTCGAGGACGTCGTGGCCGTCGCCGCCGACGATCTCGGCGGGGCGACGAGGGGTGGGCAGTCCGGCGGCGACCTCCGGGCAGAAGACGACGGGGTGCCGGTCCCCGAGGGCGTCGGCCACGGCGGCAGAGGCCTTGGCACGGCCGTCGAAGCGACAGGGCACGCCGTGCAGACAGGCGCTGACCAGCACAGGTTCCATGTTCACGACCCTCGCAGCAGAAACGACCCTTGCGGCAGAAACAAAGAAGGCCCCTGTCCGAGGACAGGGGCCTTACCATGTGGCGGCGCCAGGGTTCGAACCTGGGTAGGCTGAGCCGGCAGATTTACAGTCTGCTCCCTTTGGCCACTCGGGCACACCGCCAGGGATTGCTGCCATGAGAACCACTTTTCGGCGGTGCTCCTTGGCAACGACGTAAACGATACCCGATGCCCAGGGGTGCTCCGCCACTGGATTGATCAGCGGCCCGATCGGGCGCGGGTGACCGGGGAGTGTCCGGTATTCCCTGGTGGACCTGCGCGCGGCGTCGGCGGCGTGGATCGCACGGCGCAGAGGCGCCCTCGTACCGGGCGCATTCGGGCGCCACGGCGACGCGACGAGCTGTCGCGGCTGCCGTCGCGCACCCGCCGGGGATCATGGGACAGCCCTTAGGCTTTGATCGGCGGGGCCGGCAGGCCCGCCGCCGCCCGTATGCACCCCGTTCCCAGCACCCCCGATACAAGGAGCCACACGTCATGGCCGACTCCAGTTTCGACATCGTCTCGAAGGTCGAGCGGCAGGAGGTCGACAACGCCCTCAACCAGGCCGCCAAGGAGATCTCGCAGCGTTACGACTTCAAGGGCACCGGCGCCTCGATCTCCTGGTCCGGCGAGAAGATCCTCATGGAGGCCAACGGCGAGGAGCGGGTCAAGGCGATCCTCGACATCTTCCAGTCCAAGCTGATCAAGCGCGGCATCTCGCTGAAGTCGCTGGACGCGGGCGAGCCGCAGCTGTCCGGCAAGGAGTACAAGATCTTCGCCACGATCGAGGAAGGCATCTCCCAGGAGAACGCCAAGAAGGTGGCGAAGACCATCCGCGACGAGGGACCGAAGGGCGTCAAGGCGCAGGTCCAGGGCGACGAGCTCCGGGTCAGCTCGAAGAGCCGGGACGACCTGCAGGCCGTGCAGGCGCTGCTGAAGGGCAAGGACTTCGACTTCGCCGTGCAGTTCGTGAACTACCGGTAGGTCTTCGGCAGCTCGCGCGTCTTTCGGGCGCGGGGTGGCGCGAAGCGGGATGCGCCGCTCCGCCCCGCACTCGGACGCGATGTCCGAATACCGCCGGTCGCGTCGGAGCGGGGGACGCAGACTTGTCCGTACCGGACGACGATCCTGTCGATTTCCGGCCATGACGGGCAAGGAGAGGGACGAGTCATGACCATGTACGCAACGGTCGACAGCCCGTTGGGTGAACTGCTGCTGGTCGGCGAGGAAGCCCCTGGCGCGGCCGGAGGGGTCGCCCTCGCCTCGCTCTCGCTGCCCGGCCAGAAAAGCGCCGCGGTCGTCCAGGACGGATGGGTTCACGCGCCGGAGGCCTTCGCCGGGATCGCCGCACAGCTCCGGGAGTACTTCGAGGGGCGGCTGACCCGTTTCGACATCGTCTGCGCGGACGGCGTCGGCACCGATTTCCAGCGACGTGTCTGGGCTGCCCTGGACACCGTCCCGTACGGGGAGACCGTGTCGTACGGACAGATCGCCGAACGGATCGGTACGCCGGGGGCGGGCGTACGTGCTGTGGGGACGGCGATCGGGCGCAATCCGCTGCTGGTCGTACGGCCGTGCCATCGGGTGATCGGCGCGGACGGGACCTTGCGGGGTTACGCGGGTGGCGTGGAGCGCAAGGAACAGCTTCTTGGGCTGGAAGGCGCCCTGGCGGTGCGCTGACATGTCCGGGCTGTTTCCGAGGCCGCGGGCCGTCGTCGCGCCGGGGGCCGTGCATGTGCCCGAGTGGCTGTCGCCGGCGCGCCAGAGGGAGTTGGTGGCGGCCTGCCGGGAGTGGGCGCGGGGGCCCGTGCCGCTGCGGCACACCGTGCTGCCGGGTGGCGGGGTGATGTCCGTACAGACGGTCTGTCTGGGGTGGCACTGGCAGCCGTACCGGTATTCACGTACGGCTGACGATGTGAACGGGGCGCGGGTCGCCGCACTGCCCGAGTGGCTCGCGGAGTTGGGGCGGGAGGCCCTGCGGGAGGCGTACGGGGACGAAGGCCCGGCGCGGACGTACGCGCCGGACACCGCCCTCATCAACTTCTATGACGGCGCGGCACGGATGGGCATGCACCAGGACAAGGAGGAGCGGTCCGGCGCTCCGGTGGTGTCGCTCAGCGTCGGCGACACGTGCGTCTTCCGCTTCGGGAACACCGAGAACCGCGGAAGGCCCTACACGGACGTGGAGTTGGCCTCCGGCGACCTGTTCGTCTTCGGTGGACCTTCACGCTTCGCGTTCCACGGTGTGCCGAAGGTCTGCCCCGGGACGGCCGATCCGGCGACGGGGTTGAGTCGCGGCCGGCTCAATCTGACCCTGCGCCAGACCGGGTTGACTGCTCCCGGGCGCTGACGGAGGTCAGCGGCGTTCGCGGGAGTTCCCGAAGAGCAGCCGGTAGAGGATCAGCAGGACCAGCGAACCGCCGACGGCCGCGACCCAGGTGGCCGTGTCGTAGAAGTCGTTGGAGATGGGGCGGTCGAGGAAGCGCGAGGATATCCAGCCGCCGAGGAAGGCACCGATGATCCCGATGAGGGTGGTGCCGACCAGGCCGCCCGGGTCGCGGCCCGGGAGCAGGACCTTGGCGATGGCGCCGGCAAGCAGTCCGAGAATGATCCAACCAATAATGCTCATGCGTGCGAACCTACCCGTCACTCGGTTTTGGAATCCAAGACGTTCCTGCCGGTCGGACGGTTGCGAACGGGCGGTCGCGGTCGGCGGCCGAAACGTGCCCCGCTCGCCCGCAGGTCATACGCGGGCGCTGAAATCCGGCCAGGGCGCCATCTCCGCCCCTTCGTCCTCGGACTCCTCGCAGTACCACGCGGTGCCGTCCAGCCAGCCGCGCAGCCACTGGGCGAGATCGGGCTGATCCACGTACCAGGCGTGCTCCGGCTCGTCGGCGTTCGGCTCGAAGAGCAGCACCGTGGTGCGTTCGCTGCGGCAGTCCACGCAGGAATACATCCCGCATCCCAGGCTGCATATCGGCAGGACGCCCTCCGGCCACGGCCAGCCGTCCCCCTCGGCCGCGGCTCGGCGGCGGGCGAGGTACTGCGCGACGGCGGACTCCTCCCCGTCCGGGGCCCGGTCGCCGATCAGCGGCATCAGACCGTACTCCGGCCCGAAGCCCCCGTTGGCGATCCGGGTGTACAGCGCGGTGAGCAGAGGCGGCAGTGTGAACCCCAGGGCGGCTTCGGCACACGTGACGGCCTCGGTGGACAGGGGCGCCGGAAGGGGATACTTCTCCCAGCGCGGGGTGGTGCGCGCGGTCTTCTCCGCGGCCGCCGGCAACTGCTCGGTGTCGGTCATGGGTTCATGGTGGACGACGGCACTGACAATCGGCCGGGGCCGCCGGTGCGTGCGGCTCCGGGCGGCGCGCCGGCGGTTCCCGACGGCGCTCGCGGCGTCCGTACCGGCGCGGGGTCCGTCCTGGCCGTTCTCCCGTCGGTGCCTCCCGCCCCCGTCGACGGACACCGGCGTCCTACCAGCCGGCGAATTGCTGGTCCGTCCGGACGATCTCCTTGCCGAAGGGCATCAGGGAGACGGGAATCATCTTGAAGTTGGCGATGCCGAGCGGGATGCCGATGATCGTGATGCACAGTGCGATGCCGGTGGTGATGTGGCCGAGGACGAGCCACCAGCCGGCGAGGATCAGCCACAGGACATTGCCCACGCAGGAGGGCGCGCCCGCGTCCCGGCGGTCGACGACGGTGTAGCCGAAGGGCCACAGGGCGTAGATGCCGATGCGGAAGGCCGCGAGGCCGAACGGGATGCCGATGATCGTGATGCACAGCAGAAGGCCCGCGGCCATGTAGCCGAGGAACATCCAGAAGCCGCACAGGACCAGCCATATGACGTTCAGGATTGTCTTCACGGGCGATGACCTGCCATCTGTTCCAGTCGGGCGATGCGCTCCGCCATCGGCGGGTGTGTCGAGAACATCTTGGACATGCCCTGGCCGGGGCGGAAGGGGTTCGCAATCATCATGTGGCTCGCGGTCTCGATCCTCGGCTCCGGGGGCAGCGGGAGCTGTTTCGTGCCGGCGTCGAGCTTCCGCAGGGCGCTGGCGAGAGCCAGTGGGTCACCGGTCAGCTGGGCTCCGGAGGCGTCCGCCTCGTATTCGCGGGAGCGGCTCACGGCCAACTGGATGACGGACGCGGCCAGTGGTCCGAGGATCATGATCAGCAGCATGCCCAGGATGCCGGGACCCTCGTCGTCGTTGGACCGGCCCACCGGGATCAGCCAGGCGAAGTTGACCAGGAACATGACGACGGAGGCGAGCGCTCCGGCGACGGACGAGATCAGGATGTCGCGGTTGTAGACATGACTCAGCTCGTGCCCGATGACTCCGCGCAGCTCCCGCTCGTCCAGGATCTGCAGGATGCCCTCGGTACAGCACACCGCCGCGTTGCGCGGGTTGCGGCCGGTGGCGAAGGCGTTGGGGGCCTGCGTCGGGGAGATGTAGAGCCGGGGCATGGGCTGGCGGGCCGCTGTCGAGAGCTCGCGGACCATGCGATAGAGCTGTGGCGCCTCGAATTCGCTGACGGGGCGGGACCGCATGGCCCTGAGCGCCAGCTTGTCGCTGTTCCAGTACGCGTAGGCGTTGGTGCCGATGGCTACAAGGAGCGCGACGATCAGGCCCGTACGTCCGAAGAAGCTTCCGATGACGATGATGAGTGCGGACAGTCCCCCGAGGAGTACGGCGGTTTTCAGCCCGTTGTGCCGGCGGTGCACGGTACGCCCTCCAAGTGGTGCGGCAGGGGGACCCTTTGCTTGGTGGTCTCCACTCCCCCAGTGGAGCCTCCCGTACAGGTCAACGCCAGGCGAGGAGAGCTAGTTCCCTTGTGCGTGCTGCCGTGGGACAGGGCCTGTCCGGCATGTGTGGCCGGATCAGGCTCTGGGCCGTACGGGTGGAGGGGCCGTGCGCGTGACGGTCCGTGCCCGGTGGTTCAGCGCTGGGCGGGGAGGCCGGCGAGTGCGAGGGCCTCGGGGTCCGGCTTGATCTCACTGGTGCAGTGGGCGCAGCGCGAGGCGATGGCCGGGATCTCCGTGAAGCAGCGGGGGCAGTCGCGCAGGGCGGCCTTGATGTCGACCTTCTCGTCCGCCTTGGAGAAGCGGTTCTGGACCTTCGTCATGGGAACGACGACGCCGAAGTAGAGCACCGCCGCAGTGATCAGAAAGGCGATGGCGGCGGCCAGGAACTTCCCGTACGGGAAGATGGCGCCCTCGACCGAGAACTCCGCCGAGCTGAAGTCGCCGACGGAACCGGTGGCGAGCCCGATCAGCGGGGTGATGAAGGCGGTGCTGAATCCGGTGACGACTGCGGTGAACGCGGCTCCGACGGCCAGCCCGATGGCCATGGAGATGACGTTTCCGCGCAGGATGAAGTCCTTGAACCCGTTCAGCACTGCTCTTGCTCCTCTGGAAATGGGTGCGTGTGGGGATGTGCGGGCATGACCTTGCCCTGTGCGGGCAGTCCCGGGCAAACCGATCTTGAGAACGTCAGAAAAGATTGACGGCGGCGAACCTGAGGACCGTCTGCGGGGCGCCGGAGAGCAGCACACCGACGACGGCGGTGAGGGCGATCGCGGCGGTGAGGTGGGCCGGGACATGGTGTCCGGCGCGGACGGTGGTGCCCGCCGGTCCGCCTTCCGCCACAGGTACGGCCCCCTTCTCCGGGACCTCCTCCGGGGAACGGAAGAGCGCGGCGGTCCACTGCAGGTAGTAGTAGAGCGCGATCACGACGTTGACGGCCATGACGACGGCGAGCCAGCCGAGTCCCGCGTCGACGGCCGCGGAGAAGACCGTGACCTTGGCGAAGAGGCCGACGATGCCGGGCGGCAGGCCGGCCAGGCAGAGCAGGAAGAAGGCCATCGCGAGAGCGGCGAGGGGGCGGGTGGCGTACAGGCCGCGGTAGTCGGAGAGCCGGTTCCCCGGGCTCGTACGGGCGACGAGCGCGGCGACGGCGAAGGCGCCGAGGTTCACGACGGCGTACATGAGCGCGTACGCGACGGTGGAGCCGATGTGTTCGTCACTGGAGTACGCGGCGGCGGCGATCGGCACCAAGAGGTAGCCGGCCTGGGCGACGGACGACCAGGCGAGCAGGCGTACGGCGCTGCGGACGCGGGTGGCGTTCTGACGCAGGGCGGCCGCGTTGCCGATCGTCATGGTGAGCGCGGCGAGGACGGCGAGGGCCGGTCCCCAGACGTCGGCGTATGCCGGGAACGCGATCACGGTGACGAGGATGAGGCCGGAGAAGCCGACCGCCTTCCCGACGACCGAGAGGTAGGCGGCGACCGGCAGGGGGGCGCCGACGTAGGTGTCGGGCACCCAGAAGTGGAAGGGCGCGGCGGCCGTCTTGAAGGCGAAGCCGACCAGGGTGAGCACGACGCCCGCCTGGGCGAGCGTGTCGAGCTGCCCCGGCACGTCATCGAGCCGGGTCGCGAGCTCCGTGAGGTGCAGTGTGCCGGTGGTCGCGTACACGAAGCTGACGCCGAGCAGCATGACGGCGGTCGCGACGACGGAGGAGAGGAAGAACTTCAGTGCGGCTTCGGAGGACCGCCGGTCGCCGCGCTTGATGCCGACCAGGGCGAAGGCGGGCAGCGAGGCGACTTCGAGGGCCACGACGAGGGTGGCGAGGTCGCGGGCGGCGGGCAGGAGCGCCGCGCCCGACGCCGAGGACAGCAGGAGGAACCAGAACTCGCCCGCGGGGAGCCTGCGTGTGTCGCCGAGGGAGAGCAGGGCGGTCAGCAGGGCGCCGCCGAGCACCAGGGCCTGGATGACGAGGGCGAAGTGGTCGGCGGTGTAGCTGCAGGCCCCGGCGCCACCGGTGCCGGTGGTCGCGGCGGTCAGGCAGAAGGTGGAGTGGTCTCCGTCGCGCAGCGGGACGAGGAAGGCGAGTGCGGCGACGAGTCCGGCCATGGTGACCCAGCCGAGGAGCGGCTTGCGCTCCTCGGGCAGGAAGAGGTCGGCGACCAGGACGATCAGGGCGGCAGCGGCGACCACGACCGGGGGCGCGATGGCGAGCCAGTCGACGGACTGGACGAGGCTGGTGGTGTTCTCGGCCGCTGCGGTGACGACGCCCGGGGGGACGACGGCTGTGGTCACGACTTGCCTCCTGCGAGGAGCTTCTGCACGGCGGGGTCGGTGAGGCCGAGGAGGACGGCGGGCCACAGGCCGGCGAGGACGGTGAGGGCGACGAGCGGGCTCCAGGCGGCGAATTCGTAGCTCTGGATGTCGGCGATCCGGTGCGTTTCCTCGCGCTTCTCGCCCATGCAGACCCGGCGCACGACCAGGAGCATGTACGCGGCGGTCAGCAGGGTGCCGAACGCGGCGATCGACATGAAGGTGAGGAAGGCGGGGCGGCTGAGCCCCTCGGCCGGGTCGAACGAGCCGAACAGGGCGAGCATCTCGCCCCAGAATCCGGCGAGGCCGGGCAGGCCCAGGGAGGCGACGGCGGCGAAGGCGAGGAGGCCGCCGAGGCGGGGCGCGCGGCCGTAGAGCGCGGCCCCGGTGGCACCGGAGAGGGTGTCGAGGTCGGCGGTGCCGTACCGGTCCTTGACCGCGCCCACCAGGAAGAACAGCAGGCCGGTGATGAGGCCGTGGGCGATGTTGGCGAAGAGCGCGCCGTTGACTCCGGTGGGGGTCATGCTCGCGATGCCGAGGAGCACGAAGCCCATGTGTCCGACGGAGGAGTAAGCGATCAGGCGCTTGAGATCGCCCTTGGAGCCCGGCCGGACCAGTGCGAGGCAGGCGAGCGATCCGTAGACGATGCCGACGACCGCGAAGGCGGCGAGGTAGGGCGCGAAGGTGTGCATCCCGTCCGGGGCGATGGGCAGCAGAATGCGGACGAATCCGTATGTACCCATCTTCAGCAGGACGCCCGCCAGCAGGACCGAGCCGACGGTCGGAGCGGCGGTGTGGGCGTCCGGGAGCCAGCTGTGCAGCGGCCACATCGGGGTCTTCACGGCGAGCCCGACACCGATCGCCAGAACGGCGATGACCTGCACGGACGAGGTGAGCCCCCGGCCGTTGTCAGTGGCGAGTGCCACCATGTCGAAGGTGCCGCTCTTCAGTCCGATGAGGAGCAGGCCCAGCAGCATGATCACCGAGCCGAGCAGTGTGTAGAGGATGAACTTCCAGGCGGCGGCCTGCCTCGCAGCGCCGCCCCAGCGGGCGATGAGGAAGTACATGGGGATGAGCACCATCTCGAACGCCAGGAAGAACAGCAGCAGATCGAGGACGGCGAAGGTCGCGAGGGTGCCGGACTCCAGGACGAGGACGAGTGCGACGAAGGCCTTCGGGGAGGGGCCCGCGGGCATCTTGAAGTAGCTGTAGAGCGCGCAGAGGAAGGTCAGCAGCGCGGTCAGTACGAGAAGGGGGAGCGAGATGCCGTCGATGCCGAGATGGATGCGGACGTCGAGCGCCGGGATCCAGCTGATGTCGGTGGTGGCCTGCATCTTCGACGGATGGTCGTGGTCGAAGCCGGCGGCCAGCACGATCACGGCGAGGAGGATCGCGCCGGTGACGGTCACGCCGTGCCGGAGCACGGCCTGGTCGGGGCTGGATCCCTTCAGTCCGGGCGGGGCCGGCAGGAGCGCGGCCACGGCGCCGATGAGGGGGACGACCACGATGAACGCGAGAAGGAACTGCATCACGGATGCGCTGATATCGATCACGGCTCACGACCCGGCGTTGATGGTGGCGAAGACGACGGCGGCGACCGCCAGGACCAGGGAACCGGCGAGGAGTGCGCTGAGATAGGTCTGCACATTGCCGGTCTGGGCGCGGCGGACGGCGGTGCCGAGCCAGCGTGCGCCGGTGCCGGAGCCGCGTACGTAGGTGTCGATGACCTCGCGGTCCAGGAAGCTGACGAGACTCGCCGCGGCTTCGACGGGGCGGACGAACAGCGTCGTGTACAAGGCGTCGAGGTGGAAGCCGGCGGCGGCGTGACGGTGCAGCGGACCGAGCAGCAGGCGGCCGGGGTCGGCCGGGTCGGGGACCTCCCCGTCCGCGCCGTAGGCGGCTGTGTGGGCGGTCATCGCCTGGGCTTCGACGAGGGCGGGTTCGGCTTCGGGGTGAGCGACGACCATGCCCGCCGCGGTGCGGGCGGCGAGCGCCGAGGTGTGGCGCCAGGCGCCGTACGTGACGAGGCCGCCGACGAGTCCGACGCCCGTGGAGAGGACGGCGGTGGTCAGGGACGGGCTGAGGCTGTGCCCGTCGAACCAGTGGGTGATCGCTCCGACGGTCAGCCCGAAGGCGATGGTGGGGACGGCGAGGACCCAGAGGACGGCGGTCATCGCAACGGGCTGCCTGCCGTGGTCGGGGGCTTCGGCGCCGCGGCCCCGGAAGGCGAGGAGCCAGAGACGGGTGGCGTAGGCGGCGGTGAGGACGGCGGCGAGCAGTCCGGCGGCGAGAACGGTCCAGCCGGCGGCGGCCGGGGCGACGTGCCGGTCCCCGAGCGCGGTGTGCTCGGCGGCGACGAGGACGGCTTCCTTGGAGAAGAAGCCGGCGAACGGCGGGATGGCGGCGAGCGCGAGCAGGGCGACGGTCATCGTCCAGCAGGCGTCCGGGATGCGCTTCGCCAGGCCGCCCATGCGGGACATGGCGGCCAGCGAGTTCGTCCCGGCGGCGTGGATGACGACGCCCGCAGCAAGGAAGAGGACGGCCTTGAACGCACCGTGGGACAGGAGGTGGAAGACGGCGGCGCCGCGGTCGCCGACGGCCAGCGCGCCGGACATGTAGCCGAGCTGGCCGATCGTCGAGTACGCGAGGACGCGCTTGATGTCGTCCTGGGCGAGGGCGGCGAGTCCCGAGCCGATCATCGTGATCGCCGCCATCACGGCGAGGACGACGAGGGCCGCGCCGGACTGGGCGAAGACGGGCAGGAGCCGGGCCACGAAGTAGATACCGGCGGCGACCATCGTCGCGGCGTGGATCAGCGCGGAGACGGGGGTGGGGCCGGCCATCGCGTCGGGCAGCCAGGTGTGCAGGGGGAACTGGGCGGACTTGCCGGCGACGCCCGCGAGGAGCAGCAGGGCGATGAGCGTGGGGTGGTCCAGGCCGCCGTTGGCGACGGCGCCCAGGATGCGCGTGATGCGGAACGAGCCGGCGTCGGCGGCGAGCGCGAACAGACCGATCAGGAAGGGGACGTCGCCGAGCTTGGTGACCAGGAAGGCCTTCAGGGAGGCCGCGCGGGCTTCGGCCGTCTCCCAGTAGTGGCCGACGAGGAAGTACGAGCAGATGCCCATGATCTCCCAGCCGACCAGCAGCACCATCAGGTCGCCGGAGTAGACGACGAGCAGCATCGCGGAGGTGAAGAGGGAGACGAGGGCCGCGTACGAGGGGTAGCGGGGATCGTCGCGCAGATAGGCGGTCGAGTAGATCTGCACGCAGGTCGCGACGAGCCCCACCAGGACGGCGACGAGAACGGCGAAGCCGTCGAGGTGCAGGGCGAGGTCGATGGGGACCGAGCCGGTGGGGGTGAGCCGGGTGGCCGCGTCGATGGCCGGTCCGCCGCCCTGGCGGGAGGCGATGACGGCAGTGAGCACGAAGGCGGTGAGCGTGGGCAGTACGGCCAGCGGGCGTACATAGCCGGGCGCGCGGCGTCCGAGAAGGAGACCGGCCGCGGCGCCCAGGAACGGAAGGAGGGGGACGAGGACGGCGAGGGTCGTGGTGGTCACGCGGTGGCCTCTGCCTTCTTTGCCTTCCCTGCCGCAGCAGTGGCCTGGTCTTCGGTGCCGATGGTCTCGTCGCCGGGGAGGGATTCGGCGGCGTCGGTCTCGGCGGTGTCGCGGAGGCGGTCGACGTCGGAGCTGCCGCGGTTGCGGTAAACGGCGAGAACGATCGCCAGGCCGATGCCGGTCTCCGCCGCCGCGATGGCGATGGTGAACAGCGTGAGGGCCTGGCCGGAGTGGAGGGTGTCGCGGAGCCAGACGTCGAAGGCGACCAGGTTGAGGTTGACGGCGTTGAGCATCAGCTCGACGGACATCAGGACCAGGATCGCGTTGCGGCGGGCGAGCACTCCGTACAGCCCGGTGCAGAAGAGGAGGGCGGCGAGCACGGCGGGATAGGCGAGGTGCATCAGCTCTGCTCCTTACCGCGCTTGCGGGACAGGACGATCGCGCCGACGAGGGCGGCGAGCAGCAGCACGGAGAGTGCTTCGAACGGCAGCACCCAGTGCCGGAAGAGGAAGGAGCCGGTTGCCTCGGTCGAGCCCTGGGCCGGTCCGTCCAGGTCGATCCAGGTGGTGCGGAAGGCATCGACGACGACCCAGACGAGCGTGCCGGCTGCGGCCGCCGCCACGCCGAGGGCCGCCCAGCGGTTGCCCGAGTCGGCGTCCGGGGAGCGGCCGATGGGGGCCCTGGTGAGCATCAGTCCGAAGAGCAGGAGGACGACCACGGAACCGACATAGATCAGTACCTGCACCCAGGCGATGAACTCCGCGGTGAGCAGGAGGTACTCGACGGCGAGACCACCGAGCGCCACGACCAGCCAGAGGGCGGCGTGCACCAGCTGCCTGGTCGTGACGGTGACGAGGGCCGCGCCGAGGGTGGCGATGCCGACGAGGACGAAAGCGATCTCGATGCCGGTCGGTGAGAGGAAGCCGGAGTGGGCGGATTCGGCCGCGGCGGCTGCGAGTGTCACTCCTCCCCCTCTTCTTCCGTCGGGACCTGCTGGCACTGCTGGGCTTCCTGCGCCTGCTGTGCCTGTTCGGCTTCCTTGAGCCGCTGGGCTTCGAGCTTCTCCGCCGTCTTGCGGGCAGCGGCGATCTCCTTCGGTTCCTCGGCGCCCGGGTCGAGCGCGGGCGGTTCCGGCACCGTCCACATCCACTCGCGGAGCTTGTCGCGCTCATGGGTGAGTTCGAGGATGTCCGTCTCCGCGTACTCGAACTCCGGCGACCAGAACAGTGCGTCGAAGGGACACACCTCGATACAGATACCGCAGTACATGCAGAGCGAGAAGTCGATCGCGAAACGGTCGAGGACGTTGCGGCTGCGCTCACGGCCGCCCGGAGTGGCGGCGGGCACCGTCTCCTTGTGGGAGTCGATGTAGATGCACCAGTCCGGGCATTCACGGGCGCAGAGCATGCAGACCGTGCAGTTCTCCTCGAACAGGGCGATGACTCCGCGGGAGCGGGGCGGGAGCTCGGGCTGGACGTCCGGGTACTGCGCGGTGACCGATTTCCTCGTCATCGTCCGCAGAGTGACGGCCAGGCCCTTGGCCAGGCCGGAGCCGGGGATGCGAGGCCGGGAGGTCGGAAGCGGCTCAGCCATCAGTTGATCGCCACCTTCACGATGCCGGTGAGCGCGATCTGCGCGAGAGCGAGCGGGATGAGCGTGGTCCAGGCGAGCTTCTGCAGCTGGTCCTCACGGAGCCGGGGATAGCTCACGCGCAGCCAGATGACGACGAAGGCGAGGACCGCGGTCTTGAGGAGCGTCCAGACCCAGCCGAGGCCGTCGGCGCCGAACGGGCCGTGCCAGCCGCCGAGGAAGAGGACGGCGGTCAGTCCGCTCAGGACGACGATGCCCGCATACTCGGCCAGCAGGAACAGCGCGAAGCGCAGGCCGGTGTACTCGGTGTACGCACCGAAGATGATCTCCGAGTCGGCGACCGGCATGTCGAACGGCGGGCGCTGCAGCTCGGCGAGCCCGGCCACGAAGAAGACCAGGGCGCCGACGATCTGCCAGGGCAGCCACCACCACTGGAACGCGTTGAGGATGCCTGGGAGGGAGACGGTGCCGGCGGCCATGGCCACGGACGCGGCGGCGAGCAGCATCGGCAGTTCGTAGGCGAGCAGTTGGGCGGCGGTACGGAGGCCCCCGAGGAGGGAGAACTTGTTGGCCGAGGCCCAGCCCGCCATCAGCGAGCCCAGCACTCCGACGCCCATCACGGCGAGCACGAAGAAGATGCCCGCGTCGACGACCTGTCCGACCGCGCCCTCGCCGGGGCCGATCGGGATGGCGACGAGCACGAGGAGGTACGGAAGCAGGGCGACGGCCGGTGCGAGCTGGAAGATGCGGCGGTCGGCCTCGGCCGGGACGATGTCTTCCTTCTGCGCGAACTTCACGCCGTCCGCGACGAGCTGGGCCCAGCCGTGGAAGCCGCCCGCGTACATGGGTCCCAGACGGCCCTGCATATGGGCCATCACCTTGTGCTCGGTCTGCCCCACGACGAGCGGGAGGACCATGAACACGGCAAAGACGATGACGAGCCGGAGGGCGACGTCGAGTACGTCGTTCACGCGTCATCGCCTCCGGCAGGACGGTCGGGGTTCAGCTCGGACGCTGGATCCGGGGCCGGGATGGTGGGCTGGTCGGGGGCCGCCTCGTCGCGGGCACCCGTGGAGGACGGTTCGGGTTCAGGGGCGTCGGTGGGGGACGGTTCGGGCTCGGATCCGTCGGTGGGGGACGGTTCGGGCTCGGGGGTGGCGGCGTAGGCCGGGCGGGCGTGGTGCCAGGGGGCGTCGCTGTTTCCTGGTCTCGGCGCCGGTTTCTTCCGCGACGGCTCCTGGGCCGACCCGCCCGGACCTGCCTGGTCCTGGGCCGCCTGGTCCTGGGCCTGGGCTGTGCTGCCCGAGGTCGATCCCGTCGGTGTCGTCCCGGATGCGGCCGGTGCGGATGCTGCCGGGGCAGTCGTGGCCGGTGCGGATGCGGCCGGTGCGGATGCTGCCGGTGCAGCCGTGGCCGGTGCGGATGCGGCCGGTGCGGATGCTGCCGGTGCAGCCGTGGCCGATGCAGTTGTGGCCGGTGCGGTCGTGGCCGGCTTCGCCGGATCGCGCTGCTGGCTCGCCGAGCCCTGGGACGCGCTCCGGGTGCGACGCGGAGTCGCGGGAGGCGTGGCCCCGGCCGTCGGCGCTGTCGGCTCCGGCTGCCGGCTCGCCGAGCCCTCGCTCACGCTGCGGGCGCGGCGCACCGGGCGGTCACCCGCCGCGCGCGGGGTACGGGCCGGGCGGGACGGGGCGGGCGGGAGCTGGCCCTTCAGGGGGCCCCATTCGTTCGGGTCCGGGACGCCGGGCGGCAGCATCGTGCGCCGCTTCGGGCCGCCGTGCTCGGACTCGCCCGGCTCCTTCGCGCCCGGCCAGGCCTTCGCGACGCGTGCCGCCAGCACGAAGTCCTTGCGCAGCGGGTGGCCCTCGAACCCCTCCGGCAGCAGCAGCGGCACCAGATGCGGGTGGCCCTCGAAGCCGATGCCGAACATCTCGTGTGTCTCGCGCTCGTGCCAGGCGGCGCCGGCGTAGACGTCGATGGCGGTGGGAAGGACCGCCGCGTCGTGAGCGACGGTCGTACGGATCAGGAGCCGGCGGACCCTGCCCTCGGCCAGGGCGGCGACGTGCGCGCAGACGCGGAAGCCCGTGCCCGGCTCGTCGACCGCGCTCAGCCAGTCGAAGTAGGTGCAGCCCAGCGCGTCGCGGGCCGTTTCGAGGGCGGCGATCCAGGAGGCGGCCGGTACGTCGACGGTCAGCAGGTCGTACGCGTACTCGGCCGTCGCCTCTTCGCCGAAGAGCTCGGCTGCGGCATCCGGGAGACGGTCGTAGGCGTCGACGGCAGGGGCGTCGGTCATGTGCGGTCCTCCCCCGGTGTCGGCGGGGCGGCCACCAGTCCGCTGCGCAGTGCGGCGGTGGAGGGACGGCCGCCGCCGGTCGTGTACCGCTCGCCCAGCGACTCGCGGGCGATCTTCTCCTGAAGCTTGAGGATGCCCTGGAGGAGCGCCTCGGGCCGGGGCGGGCAGCCGGGTACGTAGACATCGACCGGAATGATCTGGTCGACGCCCTTCGTCACGGAGTACGAGTCCCAGTACGGGCCGCCGCAGTTGGAGCAGGCGCCGAAGGAGATGACGTACTTGGGCTCGGGCATCTGCTCGTACAGCCGCTTCACGGCCGGGGCCATCTTGTCCGTCACCGTGCCGGAAACGATCATGAGGTCGGCCTGGCGCGGACCGGGCGCGAAGGGGATCACACCGAGCCGGATGAAGTCGTGCCGGGCCATGGAGGCGGCGATGAATTCGATGGCGCAGCAGGCGAGCCCGAAGTTGAAGACCCACAGGCTGTAGCGGCGGCCCCAGTTCAGGACCACCTTCATCGGCTCGGGGGCCAGGCGCGACAGGACGCCGAGCCGCTTGGGCTCCGGCAGGAACGTCGGAGCGGGCTGCGGTTCGGGCGCCGTCGCGGGCTGCGGTTCGGGCCTCGCCCCGGGCGCCGGCTCCGTCCCCGATCGCGTTGCGGGGCGGTGCTCGGGGGGCGGCGGGCTCGTCACGTCCATTCGAGGACGCCCTTCTTCCATGCGTAGAGCAGTCCTACGGCCAGGAAACCGAGGAAGATGAACATTTCCACCAGAGTCGTCGCCCCGTATCCGGGCGCGGCGAATACGGTCGCCCACGGAAACAGGAAGATCGAGTCGACGGCGAAGATCACGTACAGGAAGGCATAGACGTAATAACGGACCTGGGTATGTGCCCATCCTTCACCCACCGGGTCCACGCCGCACTCGTACGTCAGGAGTTTCTCCGGCGTGGGAACCACGGGGCGCAGCAGTCGGCCGGCCCCGAAGGCCACCGCGACGAACAACACGCCGATCACGGCGAGCAGTCCGACCACTGAATAGCCGTGGAAGTAGTCCGACGCGAGAACGGTCGATTCCGGCAGGTCCGCCACGTCCGCCCCTCGCTCCCTCAAACCTGTTCGACGATCTGTACGCACGGGAGTCTAGGCCCTGTTAAAGGGAGGGTAAGCAGCCGCATCGGACAACAGGTGGGGTTATCCCTACTTCACGCCACCCACGAGCCCCATGGCACGCGCGGGCGTCGCCGGGCAGGCTGGGGCCCATGACCATGAGCCCCCCGGTGCCCGACAACGACCGGCCACCGCCCGCCCGCTTCGCCCTCGATCGGTGGACATGGAAGGAGATCGGCTATCTCCTGGCCAACCTCCCCATGGCCGTGGCCGGGTTTGTTTACACAGCGTTCGTGATCGCCGTCGGGGTGGGGCTTGCGGTCACGGTGATCGGTCTCCCTCTGCTCGCCGCCGGACTGCAGGGAGCCCGGCTGATCGGCCGGGCCGAGCGGGGCCGGGCGCGGGCGATGCTCGGGGTGTGGATCGACGAGCCGAGCCCGACGGTTCTGTCCCGCCGCGAGCAGGGCTTCTTTCCCTGGCTGTGGTCGAGCCTGATGGACCCGGTGGGCTGGCGGGCGGTGCTGTACTCCTTCATCCGGCTGCCCTGGGGCGTACTCACGTTCGTCGTGGGGCTGGTGAGCCTCTTCCTGCTGTGGCCGGTGCTCCCCTTTGTCGCGCGGTTCCTCGCCAATGCCGACCGGGCGATGGCGCGCGGGCTGCTGTCGCCCTCCGACGAGCTGGAGCGCAGGATCGCCGAGCTGGAGTCGGACCGCGGGGTGGTCGTCGACACGGCCGCCGCCGACCTGCGCCGCATCGAGCGCGACCTGCACGACGGCGCACAGGCCCGCCTCGTCGCCCTCGCCATGGGCCTGGGCCTGGCGAAGGAGAAACTGACCGACGACCCCGAGGCCGCCGCCCGCATGGTCGACGAGGCCCACGGCGAGGTCAAGGTCGCCCTCCAGGAACTCCGCGACCTCGCCCGCGGCATCCATCCCGCCGTCCTCACCGACCGAGGACTAGACGCCGCGCTCTCCGCCATCGCCTCCCGCTGCACCGTCCCCGTGACGGTGGGGGTGGATCTGGTCTCCCGGCCCGCCCAGGCCATCGAGGGCATCGCGTACTTCACGGTCTCGGAGCTGCTGCAGAACGTGAGCAAGCACAGCGCCGCCCGCTCGGCGTCCGTCGAGGTGTGGCGGTCGGCCGACCGGCTGCTGATCCAGGCCACCGACGACGGGCGGGGCGGGGCCCGGATGGACGGCGGTACGGGCATGGCCGGGCTGGCCGAACGACTGGGTGCCGTCGACGGGCTGTTCGTCCTCGACTCGCCGGTCGGCGGGCCCACTACGGTCACCGCGGAACTGCCCTGGCGGGACCGGGAGGCGGAGAAGGAGCCGAACCGCACCCGGGCGGCCAAGCGCTCGTAAGGCCCGACCCGGCCCCCGCTCCGACCCGGCCCCGCCTCGGGCCGACCCCGCCTCGGGCCACCCCGCCTCGGGCCGAGCCCGCCTCGGCCCACCCCACCCCGCCTCGGGCCGAGCCGATCCCGTGCGGACCGGCCGAATCCCGCCCCGGACCGACCGGCACGTTCCCGCCCCGGACCCGACCCGGCCCGGCACGATCCCGCCCGATCCGGCAAGCTCTCCGGGGCGGGTGCTCCCCGGCCGACCTCGGCAGGTGGGGAAAACCCCCGGTCGAAGAGGGATACCGCCCTCATGGTGCGCCGGCCCGCGGCCCAGCATCCTTGATGGAGCGGCCGGAGCCCCGAATCACCGGGGCGTCGGCCGCCGCCCCGGAATTCCGGACCCCGGAGTGCCGGATTCCGGGCCCCGGGGAACCCGAAGCCCAAACCCCCGACCGCATCGCGGACCGCCGAGAAGAAACGGACAGCACCCATGGCGACGGCATATGGACCGGACACTCGGGACCACCAGCGGTCCGGAGCCGGTTTCGGGGACCATCCCCCGGAGAAGCACTTCTTCCCGGCCGCGCTGCGCGCTCCTTTCGAGGGCAGGACGTGGCGCGAGTTCGGCTATCTCCTGCTGAGCCTGCCGATCAGCTCGGTGCTGTTCTGCCTCTCGATCACCCTGACCGCCCTGGGCACCGGGATGCTGATCACCTTTCTCGGCATCCCGATCCTGGCCGGCACGCTGGTCATGTGTCGGGGGTTCGGCGCACTGGAGCGGGCACGGGCGCGTGGGCTGCTGAAGCTGGACGTGGCGGCCCCGGCGCCGGTGCGCGGCAAGACCAGCGGCCTGATGTCCTGGGTGGGCGCGGTTCTGGGGAGCGGGGCCTCCTGGCGACACCTGCTCTACACGCTGCTGCACTTCCCGTGGGCGGTCTTCGCCTTCACCGTCTCGCTGACGCTCTGGACGTGCGGGTGGGCCACTCTCACCTACCCGCTGTGGCAGTGGGTCTTCCCGTCGTACGTGGGGATCGACGGCATCCAGCTGTACGGCGACAGCACCCATCAGGTCTACCTGGACTCCTCCTTCGATCTGGTCGCGACCAGTGTCTGCGGCCTGGTACTCGTCCTCGTCACTCCGTGGATCATCCGTGGTCTGGCGGGCGTGGACCGGCTGATGGTGGCCGGGCTGCTCGGGCCGTCCCGGCTGGCGACGCGCGTCTCGGAGCTGGAGTCGGACCGCGGGGTGGTCGTCGACACGGCCGCCGCCGACCTGCGCCGCATCGAGCGCGACCTGCACGACGGCGCACAGGCCCGCCTCGTCGCCCTCGCCATGGACCTGGGCCTGGCGAAGGAGAAACTGACCGACGACCCCGAGGCCGCCGCCCGCATGGTCGACGAGGCCCACGGCGAGGTCAAGGTCGCCCTCCAGGAACTCCGCGACCTCGCCCGCGGCATCCACCCCGCCGTCCTCACCGACCGAGGACTCGACGCCGCGCTCTCCGCCATCGCCTCCCGCTGCACCGTCCCCGTGACGGTCGAGGTGGACCTGGCCTCCCGGCCCGCCCAGGCCATCGAGGGCATCGCGTACTTCACGGTCTCGGAGCTGCTGCAGAACGTGAGCAAGCACGCCCACGCGACCCATGCGTCGGTCGATGTGTGGCGGACCACGGACCGGCTGCTGGTCCAGGTCGTCGACAACGGGCGCGGCGGCGCCGATGTGTCGTCCGGGAGCGGACTGGCCGGGCTGACCGAGCGGCTGGAAGCGGTGGACGGCGTCCTCGTCGTGGATTCGCCGCCGGGCGGCCCGACGCGGATCACGGCCGAGTTGCCGTGGCGCGGCTGAGCGCACACCCATGGCGCCGTGACGGGAAACCCCCAGGTCACGACCCCTTTCACCACCCCCGGTCCCCGGCCGCCCACCGGCTCGATTCCGAGCTCGTACGGCGGCCGGGGACACGGCACTGCCGATACTGGGATGCTGGAAGCCGTACGGGCAGAACCAACGAACAGTGGGGGAAACAGCGTCATGGTGGAGGACAGGGTGCGGGTAGTCATCGCCGAGGATTCGGTACTGCTCCGGGAGGGGCTCACCCGACTGCTGACCGATCTCGGGCATGACGTCGTCGCCGGGGTGGGAGACGCCGAGGCACTGATCAAGACGGTGCGCGATCTCGCCGGACAGGACGCGCTGCCCGATGTGGTGGTCGCCGACGTGCGGATGCCGCCGACCCACACCGACGAGGGCGTGCGGGCGGCCGTGCGGCTGCGCAAGGACTATCCGGGGATCGGGGTGCTGGTCCTTTCGCAGTACGTCGAGGAGCAGTACGCGACCGAGCTGCTGGCCGGATCCACCCGGGGGGTGGGGTATCTGCTGAAGGACCGGGTCGCCGAGGTCCGGGAGTTCGTGGACGCCGTGGTCCGGGTGGCGCAGGGCGGCACGGCGCTGGACCCGGAGGTGGTGGCGCAGCTGCTGGGCCGGAGCCGTAAGCAGGACGTCCTGGCCGGGCTGACACCGCGCGAGCGCGAGGTGCTCGGCCTGATGGCGGAGGGGCGGACGAACTCCGCGGTGGCCAGGCAGCTGGTGGTGAGCGACGGCGCCGTGGAGAAGCACGTCAGCAATATCTTCCTGAAGCTGGGCCTGTCGCCCAGTGACGGGGATCACCGCCGGGTGCTGGCGGTGTTGACCTACCTGAACTCCTGAAGAGCTGACACCCTGTCAGATACCTACTGAGGGGCGCGCGAATCACCGAGGTCACCGCGGGGGCCGGCGTCGGCCGCCGCGGTGACCTGGGCCCCGGATTCGGAGAGCGGCCCGGGGGTCCTAGAACCAAAGAATGAGTGCACAGCGTCTTCGTCGAACGGCCGGGGGGCTTGCGAAACATGACAAATCACCATCAAATCGCGTCTCAAAACGACGTCCACCATATGATCGGTCCAGGGAAGGCGACCCTTACCGACGTAGGGTGGGCCTTGGGACCGCCGGCGGGCCGGCGGGTCCCGAGCCGCCGCCCCGAGGGAGGTCCAGTTCAGTGACCAGCCAGGTCAGTAGCCCAGCCGAACAGGCCGATGAGGCCAGCGAGGCGCTCGTCGGGGGACAGCGTGCCCCCCGCCCCGGTCACGCGGGCGCCGGCGAGAAGGAGATCCGCCGTCTGGACCGGGTGATCATCCGTTTCGCGGGTGACTCCGGAGACGGTATGCAGCTCACGGGTGACCGTTTCACCTCGGAGACCGCTTCCTTCGGGAACGATCTTTCCACGCTGCCGAACTTCCCCGCCGAGATCCGCGCCCCAGCAGGCACCCTGCCGGGGGTTTCCTCGTTCCAGCTGCATTTCGCCGATCACGACATCCTGACGCCGGGCGACGCCCCGAACGTCCTGGTCGCAATGAACCCGGCCGCCCTCAGGGCGAACCTCGGCGACGTGCCGCGCGGCGCCGAAATCATCGTCAACACCGATGAGTTCACCAAGCGTCCGATGGCGAAGGTCGGCTACGAGACCAGCCCGCTGGAGGACGGCTCGCTGGAGGCGTACAACGTCCATCCGGTGCCGCTGACCACGCTGACGATCGAGGCGCTGAAGGAGTTCGGGCTCTCCCGCAAGGAGGCCGAGCGCTCGAAGAACATGTTCGCGCTCGGGCTGCTCTCCTGGATGTACCACCGGCCGACCGAGGGAACCGAGGCGTTTCTTCGCGCCAAGTTCGCGAAGAAGCCGCAGATCGCCGAGGCGAACGTGGCCGCGTTCCGGGCCGGGTGGAACTTCGGGGAGACGACCGAGGACTTCGCGGTCAGCTACGAGGTGGCGCCGGCCTCGCAGGCCTTCCCGACCGGCACGTACCGCAACATCTCCGGGAACCTGGCGCTGTCCTACGGTCTGATCGCCGCAGGCCGGCAGGCGGATCTGCCGCTCTACCTGGGCTCGTACCCGATCACCCCGGCCTCCGACATCCTGCACGAGCTCAGCAAGCACAAGAACTTCGGTGTACGCACCTTCCAGGCCGAGGACGAGATCGCGGGCATCGGTGCCGCGCTGGGCGCCGCGTTCGGCGGGTCCCTCGCGGTGACGACGACCTCCGGGCCGGGTGTGGCCCTGAAGTCGGAGACCATCGGGCTCGCCGTCTCCCTCGAACTGCCGCTGATCGTCATCGACATCCAGCGCGGCGGCCCGTCCACCGGCCTGCCCACCAAGACCGAGCAGGCCGACCTGCTCCAGGCGATGTACGGGCGCAACGGCGAGGCCCCGGTCCCGATCGTCGCCCCGAAGACCCCGGCGGACTGCTTCGACGCCGCGCTCGACGCCGCCCGGATCGCGCTGACCTACCGCACCCCGGTCTTCCTGCTCTCCGACGGCTACCTCGCCAACGGCTCCGAGCCGTGGAAGATCCCCGAGATCGACGAACTCCCCGACCTGCGCGTCCGGTTCGCCACCGGCCCGAACCACGAACTGGCCGACGGCACCGAGGTGTTCTGGCCGTACAAGCGCGACCCGCAGACCCTGGCCCGCCCGTGGGCGATCCCCGGCACCCCCGGCCTCGAACACCGCATCGGCGGCATCGAGAAGCAGGACGGCAGCGGCAACATCTCCTACGACCCCGCCAACCACGACTTCATGGTCCGCACCCGCCAGGCCAAGATCGACCGCATCGAGGTCCCCGACCTCGACGTCGACGACCCGGCCGACGCGCGGACGCTCGTGCTGGGCTGGGGCTCGACCTACGGCCCCATCACCGCCGCCGTGCGCCGGCTGCGCGCCGCCGGACACCCCATCGCCCAGGCCCACCTGCGCAACCTCAACCCCTTCCCGAGGAATCTCGGCGAGGTGCTGAAGCGTTACGACAAGGTGGTCGTGCCGGAGATGAACCTGGGCCAGCTCGCCACGCTCGTCCGGGCCAAGTACCTCGTCGACGCGCACAGTTACAACCAGGTCAACGGTATGCCGTTCAAGGCCGAACAGCTTGCGACGGCTCTCAAGGAGGCCATCGATGCCTGACACCAACGAACTTCTCCAACTGGTGCCCAAGGCCGAGGCCAAGCAGTCCATGAAGGACTTCAAGTCCGACCAGGAGGTGCGCTGGTGCCCCGGCTGCGGTGACTACGCGGTCCTCGCCGCCGTACAGGGCTTCATGCCCGAGCTCGGACTGGCGAAGGAGAACATCGTCTTCGTCTCCGGCATCGGCTGCAGCTCCCGCTTCCCGTACTACATGAACACCTACGGGATGCACTCGATCCATGGCCGCGCCCCGGCCATCGCCACCGGCCTCGCCTCCTCCCGCCGCGACCTGTCGGTCTGGGTCGTCACGGGCGACGGCGACGCGCTGTCCATCGGCGGCAACCACCTCATCCACGCGCTGCGCCGCAACGTGAACCTCAAGATCCTGCTCTTCAACAACCGGATCTACGGACTCACCAAGGGCCAGTACTCCCCCACCTCCGAGATCGGCAAGATCACCAAGTCGACGCCGATGGGCTCGCTCGACGCCCCTTTCAACCCGGTGTCCCTGGCCATCGGCGCGGAGGCGTCCTTCGTCGCCCGCACCATCGACTCCGACCGCAAGCACCTCACGAGCGTGCTGCGCGCGGCGGCCGACCACCCGGGCACGGCGCTGGTGGAGATCTACCAGAACTGCAACATCTTCAACGACGGCGCCTTCGAGATCCTCAAGGACAAGGACCAGGCACAGAACGCCGTCATCCGACTGGAGCACGGCCGGCCGATCCTGTTCGGCACGGACGACACCAAGGGCGTGGTCCGCGACCCGGCCACCGGGGACCTCAAGGTCGTCACGGTCACCGAGGAGAACCGGTCGCAGGTCCTCGTCCACGACGCCCACGCCGCCAGCCCCACCACGGCCTTCGCGCTGTCCCGGCTCGCCGATCCCGACACCCTGCACCAGACCCCCATCGGGGTGCTGCGCAGCATCGACCGGCCGGTCTACGACGCACAGATGGCCGAACAGCTCGACACCGCCGTCGAACAGAACGGCAAGGGCGACCTGGCCGCACTGCTCGCGGGCAACGACAACTGGACGGTCGTCGGCTGACGGGCCCCCGCAGGGGTGCGCCGCCTCGCCGGACGGGCTGAATTTCGGCCCGTCCGGCGTTTGCGACCAGGGGTGCGACCGGCCACCGCGCACCATGTGGCCATGACCCTGGACCGCCCCGCGTACCGCATCAAGCGGCGTCTGCTCGGCAGAGCGCTCACCACCGAGCGCATCAGCCAGGAGAAGCTCAACAACCGGACGGCGCTCGGGGTGCTCGCCTCCGACTGCATCAGTTCGACCGCGTACGGCTCCGAGGAGATGCTCCGGGTCCTGGTACCCGTCGTCGGTGTCGCCGCCTTCACGCTGCTCCTGCCGGTGACCGGTGCGATCCTGCTGGTGCTGCTGCTCGTGACGCTCTGCTACAGCGATGTCGTGATGATCTACACCCGGGCCGGCGGTTCGTACGTCGTCGCCCGGGAGAACTTCGGGCCGAACATCGCGCAGATCGCCGCCGTGGCGCTGCTGGTCGACTACATCGTCACCGTCGCCGTGCAGGTCTCGGCCGGCACCAACGCGCTGATCTCGCTCGCCCATCTGATCGGCAACAGCTTCACCGGCCTGGACCATCTCCAGCTACCGGTCTCCGTAGCCGTCATCGTGCTGCTCGCGTACGGGAATCTGCGCGGGGTCCGCGAGGCGGGCCGGGCCTTCGCGCTGCCCGCCTACCTCTTCATGGCCGCCATCGGCCTCGTCCTCCTCGTCGCCGCGCTGCGCGGGATCTTCGGCGAGCTGCCGCACGCCGATCTGCACGCCGCCGGGGTCGTGCCGCTCGGCACCCCGGGCAACGGCTGGCTCTACGGCGCCTCGCTCTTCATCGTGCTGCGCTCGTTCGCCAACGGCGGCTCGTCCCTCACCGGGCTCGAAGCGATCTCCAACGGCATCTCCACGTTGCGTGAACCCCAGGGCCGCAATGCCCGCCGCACCCTCATCGCCATGAGCGCGGTGCTCGGCACCCTCGTGCTGGGCGTGTCCACGCTGGCGCACTTCACCCACGCGGTGCCGTACGAGGACGGCACCCCCACCGTGATCGCGCAGGAGGCCCACCTCGCGTTCGGCAGCGGGCCGGCCGGTACGGCCGGGCTCGTCTTCGTACAGCTGGCGACCGCGCTGATCCTCTACACCGGCGCCAACACCCCGTTCACCGGCTTCCCGTACCTCGCCAGTTTCGTCGCCGAGGACCGGTTCCTGCCGCGCGTGCTGACCCGGCGCGGGCACCGGCTGGCGTTCTCCAACGGCATCATCTCGCTGACCGTCGTCTCGCTGGCGCTGCTCCTGGCGACCGGCGCCAGCGTGGACAGGCTGGTGGCGCTGTACGCGATCGGCGTGTTCACCGCGTTCACCATGGCCGGGGCCGGTCTCACCGCGTACCACCTGCGGCGCCGGGAGCCGCACCGTCGGCTGAAGATCGCGGTCAACGGGCTCACCGCGTTCATCTCGGCCGCCATCGTGCTGATCTTCGCGGTCACCAAGTTCACCGAGGGTGCCTGGCTGGTCGTGGTGGTCTTCCCGCTCGGGGTCTGGGCACTGACGCGGATCAACCGCGAGTACCGGCGCGAGGCGGCCGCGCTGCAGAGCATCCATGCTCCGGGCGCCGACCGTGCCCGGGCCCGCCGCCATCTGGTCTTCGTGCTCGTCGAGTCGCTCGACCTGGCGACGCTGAAGGCCCTGCGGTACGCCCATGAGCTGCGTCCGGACGAGATCCGGGCGGTGCACTTCGCGATCGACGAGGCGTACGGCAGACGGCTGGCCGCGCGGTGGGAGTCGACGGCCGCCACGACCGTGTCCCTGGAGCTGGTGGCGTGCCCGGACCGGCGGCTGCGCAAGGCGATGCGGCAGCTGGCGGTCCGCACCACGGAGGACGGGAACACCTGGCTGACGGTGCTGGTCCCCCGGCGTACGTACCGCAACGTGCTCGGGAAGCTGCTGCACCGGGGCACGGGCGAGCAGATGGCGAAGACGCTGGCGCCGCTGCCGCACGTGGCGGTGACGATCCTGCCGTTCGACGTCTCGCGGGCGCTGCGGGCGCTGGAGGAGGGGCGAGCGCCTCAGCCGGACTGACCGCTGCCTCCCCGCTGCTTCCGGGTGGCCCTACACGTCGTGCGCCTTCCGCGCGTCGTACGTCTCGCGCGCCGCATGCACGGCGTCCAGGCGGCGCTCCGTCCAGCGGGCCAGCGCCCACACCTGCTCGGCGGCCTCCCGGCCGAGCTCGGTGAGCGAGTAGTCCACCCGCGGCGGGATCACCGGTTTCGCGTCCCGGTGCACGAAGCCGTCGCGCTCCAGCGTCTGGAGGGTCTGGGCCAGCATCTTCTCGCTGACACCGCCGACCTCGCGGCGCAGCTCGCTGAAGCGGTACGAGCGTTCCAGCAGGGCGGCGAGGACCAGGACGCCCCAGCGGCTGGTGACATGTTCGAGCACCAGCCGGGAGGGGCACATCCGCTGGTTCACATCGGGCTTCCCGTTCAAGTCGCTCACGCTCATGCCAGTACCTTACTTCAAAGTGGGTACTTTCGATTGGAAAGTGCACTCCGTAGAGTGAGTGACATCGGCCTGAACAAGGACCAGTGCCGCCAAAGAGGAGAAACCCCCCATGAGCATCGTTGTCACCGGAGCCACCGGAGAGCTCGGCCGTCTCGTCGTCGACCAGTTGCTCACCACCGTGCCCGCGAACGAGATCGCCGCCGCCGTCCGCGACGAGGAGAAGGCCGCCCCGCTCTCAGCCCGCGGCGTCGAGCTCCGCGTTGCCGACTACGACCGTCCGGAGTCCCTCAAGGACGTCTTCCGGGCCGGTGACCGCGTCCTGCTCATCTCCGGCAGCGAGGTCGGCCGGCGCGTGCCGCAGCACACCGCCGTCATCGACGCGGCCAAGGCGGCGGGCGTCGCCCAGCTCGCGTACACCGGCATACTGGGCGGCCCCGACGCCGACTTCCAGCTGGCCGCCGAGCACAAGGTCACCGAGCAGCTGATCCTGGACTCCGGACTGCCGCACACCTTCCTGCGCAACGGCTGGTACACCGAGAACTACACCGCCAACCTCGCCCCCGTCCTGGCGCACGGCGCCGTCGTCGCCAACGCGGGCGACGGCCGGGTCGCCTCCGCCACCCGCGCCGACTACGCCGCTGCGGCGGCCGCCGTACTGACCGGCGAGGGCCACATCGGCGCGGTCTACGAGCTGAGCGGCGATGTCGCCTGGTCGTTCGCCGAGTACGCGGCGGAGGTCGCCCGGGCCACCGGCAAGGAGATCGTCCACAAGAACGTCCCGGCCGCCGTCCACCAGGAGATCCTGGTCGGCGCCGGCGTGCCCGAGGGTTTCGCGGCGATCCTCGTCGATGTGGACGCGGCGATCGAGCGCGGGCTGCTCGCCGGGACGAGCGGCGACCTGGCCCGGCTGATCGGCCGCCCGACGACACCGCTCGCCGAGACGGTGGCCGCGGCGGTGGCCGGGACGGCGGCCACGGCGTAACTCCGCCTCTCCCCCCTCCCGCACCCCAGGGGTCTCATGTCATGACCGTATGACGATACGACTATGACATGAGACCCTTCCGGCGCTACCGTCGTGCAGTCGACGGATCGGTCGACGCGGAGCAGCTGACACAGACATGCCGGGAGGGTCCGTGAAGGGGACGACCGACCAACGGGCCGGACTGCTGTCCGGTATCGGCGCATACGGCCTGTGGGGCATCGTCCCCCTGTTCTGGCCGCTGCTGAAGCCCGCCGGCGCGATCGAGATCCTTGCCCACCGCATGGTCTGGTCCCTCGGGGTCGTCGGCATCGCGCTGCTGGCGCTGCGCCGCTGGTCCTGGATCGGCGAGCTGATACGGCAACCGAGGAAGCTCGGCCTGATATCGGTCGCGGCGGCCGTGATCACGGTCAACTGGGGTCTGTACATCTGGTCCGTGAACAACGGGCACGTCGTCGAGGCCTCACTCGGCTACTTCATCAATCCGCTGGTCACCATCGCGATGGGCGTCCTGCTCCTCGGTGAACGGCTGCGCCCCGCGCAGTGGGTGGCGGTCGGCACCGGCGTCGCGGCGGTGCTCGTGCTGGCCATCGGTTACGGACAGCCGCCGTGGATCTCGCTGACCCTGGCGTTCTCCTTCGCGACGTACGGCCTGGTGAAGAAGAAGGTCAACATGGGCGGCCTGGAGTCGCTCACCGCCGAGACCGCCGTGCTGTTCGTGCCCGCGCTCGGCTATCTGCTGTGGCTGGGCGCCCAGGGCGATTCGACGTTCGGCTCCGAGGGCCTCGGCCACGCGGCGCTGCTGGCCGCGACGGGGGTCGTCACGGCCACGCCGCTCGTCCTGTTCGGGCAGGCGGCGATCCGGGTACCGCTCTCCACGCTGGGGCTGCTGCAGTACCTGGCACCGGTCTTCCAGTTCGTCCTCGGCATCCTGTACTTCCACGAGGAGATGCCGCCGGAGCGGTGGGCCGGGTTCGCCCTGGTGTGGCTGGCGCTCACCCTGCTGACCTGGGACGCGTTCCGGACGGTGCGGCGGACGAGGGCGCAGGCGCAGGCCCTTGCGGCGCAGCCGGCGCCGTCGGCGCCGTCGGCGCCGTCGGCCGGGGGCGCCGCTTCGTCCTCGTCGGCCACAACCCCAGCGCGGTGACCAGCGAAGATCAGCAGCGCACGCGAAGGCGCGCGTCCCGTACGACATCCGCGAGGCCGCGGACGCGGCAACTTTAGTTACCAGGTTGCTTTTTTAACTCAGTTACGATTCTCTGGGCGTCCACGGACCACGACCGAGGAGCCCGCATGCCCACCCCTGCCCCCGCGCCCATCACCGACGCGCTGATCGTCGGCTCGGGCCCCACCGGCCTGACCCTGGCCTGCGATCTGGCCCGGCGTTCCGTCGCCGTACGGATCATCGACAAGTCCCCCGAGTTTCCGCGCAGCTCGCGGGCCAAGGGCCCCAATCCCCGTTCCCTGGAGGTCCTGGAGGACCTCGGGATCGTGGACAGAGTTCTGGCGGCGGGCTCGGCGCCGCTGCCCATGCGGAAGTACCGCAACGGGCTGCCGATCACCGACACCGACCCGTTCGAGGCGTCGCACCCGACGCCGGACGCCCCGTACGACCGGGGGTGGCTGATCGCCCAGTGGCGGCTGGAGGAGATCCTGCGGGACCGCCTGGCGGAGTACGGCGTACACGTGGAACTCGACGCGGAAGCAACCGGGTTGGCGGCAGGACCCGACTCGGTGACCGTCACGCTCGCCGACGGCCGGAGCCTCGCGGCACGGTACGTGGTGGGGTGCGACGGCGGTCACAGCCCGGTACGCAAGCTGCTCGGCATCCCGTTCGAGGGGAAGACGACCGAGGAGCAGATGATGGTCTGCGGGGACGTGGAGGCGGACGGCCTCGACCGCGACTACTGGCACCAGTGGTTCGACGAGGACGGTGCCGTGCTGCTGTGCCCGATCCCGGGTACGCGGTCGGGCTGGTGGTTCCAGGCCGGGCCGGAGCGGGACCGGGCGGGAGCCCCCGTACCGCCCTCGCTGGAGAGCTTCCGCCGGCTCTTCGCCCGGCACACCGGACTGCCGGGCAGCCATCTGACGCGGGCCGACCTGCTGTCCACGTACCGGGTCAACGAGCGCATGGCCGACCGCTACCGGGTGGGCCGCGTCCTGCTGGCCGGGGACGCCGCGCATGTGCACTCCGTCGCGGGCGGACTGGGCATGAACACCGGGATCCAGGACGCGTTCAACCTGGGCTGGAAGCTCGCCCGGGTCGTCACCGGCCAGTCGGATCCGGGGCTGCTGGACACGTACGAGGAGGAGCGACTGCCCGTGGCCTCCTGGACGCTGAACATCACCTCCGAGCGGCTGCGGGCCACCCTCGAAGCGATCAAGCAGCCGGGCGGCGGCCTGGACGCGGGGGGCACCGCCGAGACCACGGGCCTGACGCGTGGCTACCGCTGGAGCTCGCTCTCCCCCACGGGCTCCACCCCCCGTCTGCGAGCGGGCGACCGCGCCCCGGACGCCCCCTGCCGCGACGCCGTAACGGGCGCACCGACCCGCCTCTTCGAAGCGTTCGCCGGACCGCATTTCACCCTGCTGGGCTTCGGCCAGGGCACGGCGGACGCGCTGCGGGCGACGGAAGCGGCGTACGGCGACGCGGTGCGGGCGTACGAGGTGGGCGCGGGCGGCCCCGCCGATCTGGCCGACGAGGCGGGCCACGCCCGTACGGCGTACGGCATCGAGCCGGGTACCGACATCCTCGTCCTGGTCCGCCCGGACAATCACGTGGCCCTGATCTCACCGGCGGCGGACAGCCGGGCTGTCGGCACCTACATGGACCACCTGAGCGGTACGCCATTCAGGCGGCTCTGAGCGCGTCGCGCCGGGCAATCCCGCAACTGTCGTGCGCTCATATTTTCCTGACATGCTATGAGCCGATTCACGCGCGCGTGCGGGAACTCCCGCGTGCTCCTGCGCACCGCCACCGCCGCCCTGTCCACGCTGTCGTTCCTGGTCTTCGGCGCCTCGCCCACGGGCCACGCGGACGTCGGCGCGGACCGGGCCCACCCGTCCGGCCCCACCTCCCTGCGACCCGTCCACGTCGTTGAGGCGTACCCGCAGCAGCGCTTCCCCGGCCCGTGGTCCACGGCCTCCTGACCGAGCCGGAGTCCCCGGCGTGATCGCCCAGGGCGAGCGATCCGACGGGTCGCTCGCCCTCTAAACGCCTACCCCTCCCCCTTTGCCGCGCACTCCACCCAGAGCAGCTTCCCGCCCTGCTCCGGCAGCCCGCCACGCATGGGGTACGCACCCCAGCTCTCCGCATAGAGGGTCACGAGGTACAACCCCCGCCCCCGCTCGGCCAGCTCCGCCGAGGCCTCGGCACTCCACCGGAACGGGGCGGGGATGTGCGGATTGGTGTCCCAGACGCTCAGCCGGATACGGCTGCGCCCGACATCGCGCAGCCGCAGGCAGTACGCCCCCGAAGAGTGCAGATACGCGTTGGCGACCCGCTCACTCGCCAACAGCTCGGTGATCTCGGTGAGTTCGCGCATGCCGTGCACGCGCAGGATGGTGCGAAGGGTCGTACGGGCCACACCGGGTGCACGGGGATCCTGCGGAAGTTGAAGGGTGTACGCCCAGGGCGGCGATACCGTGGCACTGACCATGGAAGTCTCCGATCACGGAGGAGAGTTGGAGGGTACGCATCGGGTTGCCCAGTGACGAGACCGCTCCGTCGAACGGGGTACTTCCGGGCGGGTGGCCTGAGCGAGAGATTAAGCTGCCGCAAGGATTACTTTCATCATTCGACCGGAATCCTGGCACCAACCCACTCGTGTGAGTGACAGTCCAACTCAGCCGATTTCAGGGGAGACTTCGAGATGGCAGGCAGAGCCGCCCCTACCGCGCGCCGCATCCGGCTCGGCGCCGAACTGCGCAAACTGCGGGAACGTGCCGGAATGACCACCACTCAGGCAGCGGGCCTCCTGGGCACGAGTCCGGGCCAGCTGAGCAACATGGAGGTGGCACGTTTCGGCGTGAGCGCAGATCGGGTACGGGCGGCGGCCCGCACGTACTCCTGCACCGATCAGGCACTGATCGATGCTCTGGCCGCCATGACAGGTGACCGCAATCGGGGCTGGTGGGAGGAGTACCGGGAAATCCTGCCGCCCGGACTGCTGGACCTGGCCGAGATCGAGCACCATGGCACCGGTCTGCACGCGGCACACAGCATCCATATCCCCGGTCTGCTCCAGACCATTGATCACGCCCGGGAGATCTACCGGCAGGCCGTTCCCGAGATGTCCCCACCGGAGATCGAGCACCGCGTCTCCTATCGCGTCAAGCGGCAGGAAGTGCTCTACCGGACGGACCCGGTCCCGTACGAGGCCGTCATCCACGAGGCCGCTCTGCGGATGAGGTTCGGCGGTCCGGACACCGCCCGAGGCCAGCTCCGGCACTTGCTCAATATGAGCGAACATTCCCACGCGACCATCCGCGTGATCCCCTTCGAGGTCACGCACTACCCGGGCTCGGGGCAGTCGGTGTACTACGTGCGCGGCCCGGTGCCCGCCCTCGATACCGCGCAGCTCGACCAGTCGCACGGGCCCGTGTTCATCGACGCCGAGGCCCAGTTGGCGCAGTACCGTCTGCTACTCGCACGACTCGACAATGCGGCACTGGGTATCGAAAAATCCCGAGAACTCATCCACGAGATCGCCAAGAGCCTGTGAAGGGAACCGAGATGTCCGCCTACGCCTGGCAGAAGTCGTCCTACTGCGCGCAGGGCGAAGCCTGCGTGCACATAGCCGCCGCACGGACCGGAGCAATAGCGCTCATCGAATCCGGCGACCCCAACGGCGCGATACTTCATACCCGCACCGCCGCCCTGGCCGCGCTCCTCCACGCCGTCAAGAAGGACACTCTCCATGGCTGACATCCCCACCGACCTCACCTGGGTCCGCGCCGCCCCCGAGGGTGAGGAGGGCCCCGGCCCCTGGATCGAGATCGCCTTCGGACCGGACGAACTCGTCTACCTCCGCGAGACCGGCGACCCCGCCAACATCGTCACGACCACCCAGACCAAATGGGACGCCTTCACCAAGGGCGTCCAGGCCGGCGAGTTCGACCACTTCATCGAACCCGACGACCGAACACCGCAGAGCTGAGTTATTCCTGTCGCTGTACTTCCATGCCCGTGACAGCGTCCAAGTACACAACCGCACCCGAAGGTTCGGTTTCACCATCACGAATAAGGTTCACGATCCAGACCGGCACCCACGTGCCGGAGAGTTCCTGCGCGATGACGAATGCGTCGTCGCTCGCCTTGATACCAGAAAGCTCTTCGGCTCGCCGCTTGGCTGCGGACTTGTCGAGCTTCGGCTCGGGCAGATGAGGATCGGGGACCGAGCGAGCGTTGATCGCCATGACACGGCCGGCCGACGAAACGGTGATGTCCAGCCGCATCGGCATCATGACGCCGTTGGCGTATCGCCGATAGCTCAGGATGTACGGACCCTCTCCGCCCCCCAGACGCTCAAGGGTCGAGTCGCTGCCCTTGACCTCCCCGGGAAACCATTTCTGGGCAAACCTCAGACCGGTGGCTTCAACCTGCGATCGAGTCAAGGATCCACCATCGTCCTTGTTGTCGTTCGCAAACATCGTTTGAATTTTCTTGTCGGGCCACAGGAGTGTCAGGCTGCCCTTGGCGGTCGTCACATCCACTCTTCCGGGAAAGCCTGGAATCGCCTCGCGGGCCTGCACCTGGATCACGTCGACGGAGTCACCGTATATCTCTGCGGCAACCTGCCGGGCCCATGCACCTTGCGCAGCCGTCGCGCCGACTGCTTCCTGCCCTCCGTATGCCGGGGTGACGACGAAGAGGAACATCGCCCCCATCGCCGATCCCCCGATTCCCAGAAGGCCGGCGGCTTGCCAGGAATCCCGTCGCGTGATGGGCGGTCGACGACTCCGCCACCAGACCCAGCCCGTGCCGAGAAGGACTCCCGCCACCACACCCATCGCATTGGCTGCGATGTCGCTGTAGCTGCACGACCTTCCCAGCGGAAGGACTGCCTGCAAGAGCTCTACGCCGCAGGTCAGGATGGCGCCACCGGCCAGAGCAAGTATCGGCTTCCGGAAGGCCACGACCGCGAAGAGGCTGACAGGAACGAAAAGGGCGACGTTGAGCTGCCCCGGCACTGTGGAGAGAACTCCCTGCGCAGAGGGCCCGATATAGCAAACCGGATGGTTCTCCACGAAGCCACCTCCCCCCGGCGTCAGGGTCACAACCAACGCCCCGGCCAGGGAAATGGACCACAGTACTGAAGGAACCATGGGAAGCTTCTTCGCCTTGGCCCACAGCAGTACCGGAATCGTGAAGACAATCGCCACCAGGACAAATATCGGAATGAGTCCGTCAAGGGCGCCGATCGACGCTTCAATCATTGATGCCTTCTCTGCTGTCGCACAAGTGACAAATAACAATGCGCTCGGGGCAGAAAAATCCACCCCGAGCGCATTCACTCACCTATCAACAAGGGTTGAGCGCCGGGGTCCAGAAGTATCCCTGTCCTGCAACATCCATTCCACCGACGGAACGGCAGGAACTGGGCACCGGGTTCCCCCCGAAGTTGTGCGACTTCGTCCGACCGGACGATACGGAGTACACGGGGGACACATACTCCTTACTGCCGACATCCACAAGGAACTTAGCGGAAATAGCACTGCCGCCAGTCTTCTTGAAACTGACGTAAGAATAGAAGAGGCTGGAGTTCCCACTGACGCTGCGGCCATTGGTCGATTCGAATGAGAGCGTGCCATTGCTGAGACTCGTCGAAGTAGTTCCTGCCCACGCAGCAGTACCCATGCCGAGTGACGCCAGTGCCGTAGCGACGACTACAGCAGATCGAAGTGCCCGATTCACAGAGTTCTCCTCACGAAAAAATCCAGAAAGCGAGCGCCTTGGACAAGTTTCGATCAAAGGCCCGATGAAGATCAAAATACAGATCCCAATTCGGGGTGGCAAGCAAAAAATCTTCGAGAATTTTACCGAGAGGCGGGGAATTAAATATATTTATTGTGTATAAGAACGTGAATTTCCCGCCGAACCGTCCAGCGGACGCACCCGACGGCCCGGCAACAGCGGGCGACGTGGCATCGACGCCGCACGCGCGGCGGGAGCCGTCGCGTCTCGCCGTTGGCCTGCGACGGTTAGGGATGCGTCCGGAAGACACCGATCGTCCGTCCCACGTCCTAGCTCAGCCCTGTCGACTCCGCCGGCATCATGGCTCCTCGGTTCGGTCGGTCGGGGTGTGCCGGGCACGGTGGGCCCGCACCTTGTGGAGATTTCCGCAACGCTCCATCGCGCACCACCGCCGCCTGCCCGGTCGTGAGGTGTCGACAAAGAGCAACTTGCAGCTGTCAGAGCCGCATTCGCGGATACGGTTGGCGTAGGGGCCAGTGAAGAGCTCCACCGCATCGCGGGCGACGGTCGACAGCAGGGCCGTCCCCGTGGCATCCGGGGCCCAGGCGAAGGTGCCGGAATCGGAAGCGATACGGGGAACGAGCGGGGGCTCGGCCGCCACGGCGTTCACCGTGGCGAGGTCGGCCGGCGCGAGCGGGCGGCCGTGCGCGCGGGCGGCGGCCAGATTCCAGAGGGCGCCGCGCAGCTCGTGCGCGCGGCGCAGCTCCGCCGTACTCACCGAGACGGACAGGCCGTCCGGCAGCCGGCTCTCGCCCGCCCATCGCACCAGGTCGGCGGGGGTGTGCAGCACCTCGTACGCGGCGTACCGAGTGCGCACCACCTCGTCCGCCGCGTCCGACGCGTACCCGCCGGTGGGCAGCAACTCCAGGCACAGCGCGCCGGGATCGAAGCGATAGGGGCGGCCCTCCCGGGTACGGAGGATCAGTCCCGGCGTGCCCATTGCCGACTCGGTCATGTAACCACTATAAACGGTTTCCATGACTCTGCACTGGAAGCTCGTCATCGACGCGTCCGACCCGCACGCCCAGGCCGCCTTCTGGGCCGAGGCCCTCGGCTACCTGGTCGAGGACAACAGCACACTGATCGAGCGGGTGCTCGGCCTCGGGGCGGCGCCGGAAGAGGCGACCGTCCTGGTCGACGGCCGCCGGGCCTGGCGCGATCTCCTGGCGGTGCGGCACCCGGGCGACCCGTACGAGGAGGAGAGCGGGGTGGGCCTCGGACGGCGGCTGCTGTTCCAGCGCGTACCGGAGGCCAAGACCACGAAGAACCGTCTCCACCTGGATGTGCACGCGGGCCCGGGGCGGCGCGAGGCCGAGGTGAAACGGCTGGAGGCACTGGGCGCGACGGCGCTCCACGAGGTCGATCAGCCCGGGGGTACGTGGACGGTGCTCGCCGATCCCGAGGGCAACGAGTTCTGTGTGCAATAGCGTCGGACGGCGCTGACGCCGCGGAATTCCCCGGCGCGTCCGGGTGCGTCGGCCGCCGCGGCGAGCCCTGGCCCATGACCGCTCCAACAGGGCCGCGCGGTGGCGCGCGTGTCCGCCGGGGTCCTGCCGCCCACCTCCGAGGTGAGCGGCAGGACCCCTCCCGGACCCGGACCGGCCGGGTCAGTCCTCCACCACGTCCTGGGGATACCAGCGCAGCTCCACGGTGTTGCCGTCCGGGTCCCGGACGTACAGCGACTGCGCCTCGCCCCGGGCGCCGGAGCGGCTGACCGGGCCCTCCAGCACGGTGAAGATGCCCGAGTCGATGACCTGCTGCCAGTCCAACGGTTCGACGACCAGGCAGATGTGATCGACGTTCGATTCGGAGCGCGGCCGGCCCAGCAAATCGATGATCATGCTCGGGCTGACCCGCACCGACGGGAACGGGAACTCACCGGCCCGCCACTCGTCGACCCTGATCGACTCCAGGCCGAGCGGGCCGCAGTAGAACTCCAGGGAGCGCTCGACATCCCGCACATTGAGCACCAGGTGATCGAAATCCTTGACTCTCACTCGCACGGCACAACCTTTCAGCCATTCAGATTCGGTTCGGTTCAAGAAGCGTCAGGAGCTGGTGCACCCGGAGGAACCGGAGGGCCCGGAGGCCATGGGACCTCCGCCAACAGGGGGACGATCTGCTCCTCCTCGTAATCCAGATGCGCGTTCAGCTCCGTGGACATCCTGTCCAGCTCCGCGTGGAAGCGCTCGGAATCCTTGATGCCGATGTCCGCCAGCAACGCCACCAACTCGCCCTGGATGCGAGCGACCGTGCGGTGTTCGTCGGCGAGCCGGGCGAAGGTGTCGGTCAAGTGGGGGTGGTAGCGAGCGATTCCGGGGAACAGGTGCGCGTCCTCGCTGGCGTGGTGGAACTCCAGGGCCTGGCAGAAGGCCAGGCAGCGCTGCCGGATCTGGAGACCCAGGCTCGGGGGCGGTGGTTCGCCGGGGCCCCGGTGGGCCGCGCGCGCACGGAAGCGGGCGTCGGCGTCCGCCTTCACCTGACGCAACTGGCCCCGCAGCCAGGTGTGGACCTCCATGACCTTGTCGGCAAGAGAGTTGACCTCACGCGGGCCCTCCCAGCCGTCGGGCTCGGCGCGTTCCAGGACCACGACCGGCAGGGGCCGGGCGGTCCGGGCCTGGTAGTCGCCGTATCCGGGCGCCGCCCTCACCGCGTGCGCGAACAGTTCCTCGCGCCGGGCCCCCTCCGCGGGGACCGCGAGGGCCTGGAAGGTACGGGTGCCGAGCTCCACCCGTACCACGGGGTGGGCGAGCAGGTTGTGGTACCAGTCGGGGTGGGGCGGGGCACCGAGGTTGGAGCCGACGATCAGCAGTGAACCGCCGTGCCGGACGTAGCCGAGAGGGGTGGTGGCCTCCTTCCCCGACCTCGCGCCCGTGGTCGTCAGCAGGAGGAGGTCGCCGCCTTCGAAGGGGCCACCGACCTTTCCTCCGTTGGCGCGGAACTCCTCGATGACCGATTGATTGAAGGATGTGGGCATACAGGTCTGTGTCTCCATGGTTCGCAGGTGCGGCCGGAGCCGCGGTGATCTGCGGGAACGGGTGATCGTGGTGCGCGTCCGCGCGCCGGTTGCGGACGGCGCGGGGCGCGCGGCGGACGGCACGCGGCGGACAGCACGTGTGAGGGTGCGCAGCGCGGGAGGACATGACGGCCGACGACGACGTGCGGCAGCCGTACTGTCGCTGCGTCAGATGCAGGGTGCGGAGCTGGAACTCATCACGGACCCCTTGGATGAAGAGTGTTCGCCCGATCACCGGCCGGCCCACTGCTCTTTGGCCGGCGTCACGCGACACCGTTTTCATTACGCGCAGTCGGCCGTCGCCTGTCAACGCGGACGTGTGCGCACCGGGCCGACCTTAGGCTTGATCCATGCCCATACCGCCCGCGTACGCCCTCGTCGCCACGGACCTGGACGGCACCCTGCTGCGCCGCGACGACACAGTGAGCCCTCGCACCCGCGCCGCGCTCGCCCTGGTCGCCCGAGCCGGGGCGCGGCACCTCGTGGTCACCGGACGGCCCGTGCCCGGCATACGGGAACTCCTCGCCGGGCTGGGCTACCGGGGGCCCGCGATCTGCGGGCAGGGCACCCAGCTGTACGACGCCGGGACCGGGCGCCTGGTGCACGCGATCACCCTCGACCGGGAGGCGGCCGACAGCGCGCTCGGCAAGATCGAGGCGCAGGTGGGACCCGTTTTCGCGGCCGTGGACCAGGACGGCGTCGAGGGCCGGACGCTGATCGAGCCGGGATATCTGATGCCCCACCCCACGCTGCCCGCCCAACGGACGCGTCATCGGCACGAGTTGTGGTCCGCGCCCGTCGTCAAGGTGCTCATCCGGCACCCCGAGCTGGACGACGACGCGCTGGCCGAGGCGGCCCGTACGGCGGTCGGCGATCTCGCCTCCGTCACGCTCTCCGGCCCCGGGACCGTCGAGCTGCAGCCGTTGGGCGTCGACAAGGGCAGCGGGCTCGCGCTGGCCGCCGATTTCCTGGGCGTGGACGCGCGCGGCGCGATCGCCTTCGGGGACATGCCCAACGACCTGCCGATGTTCCGCGCGGCCGGGCACGGCGTCGCGATGGCCGACGCCCATCCGGACCTCCGGGCCGCGGCGGACGAGGTGACGTCGTCGAACGAGGCCGACGGGGTCGCCGAGGTGCTGGAGCGGGTCTTCCGCTGAACGGCAGGCCTCGCCGAGAGCGGGCCTCGCCGAGCGGCAGACCTCACCGAGCCGGAAGCCGCCCCGGCCGGACCCGGCGCGCTCCGGGAGCACGCGTTCGGCCGGGTGTCAGAGGGACATCAGGCAGTAGAGCCGGTGCGGTTCGCGCCGGGCTCCGGCCTCCGCGGCCAGGGTCGCCAGCTCCTTGAGGAAGTCGGCCAGTGGACCCGGCTCGCAGTCGTCGCCGAACTCCTCGATGCGCGACCAGCGTTCGGCCGCCGCTTCCAGCTGTCCGGGCCTCGCGGACGCGAGGGCGTCGCGCAGTTCGTCCGTGAGGGTGACCAGCCAGCTGGATTCGTCCTCGGGAGAGCTGAGCAGCTGGTTGAAACGCGGGAGCGCGGTGACATCCGCGTACGGCATGCCGGTCAGCAGGCTCTCGGCCTGGCCCAACTGCACATACGGCTCGATCCCCTTGACCGGGACCATCGGAAACCCGGCCGCTTCGACGCCTGGCGCGAACGCCGTCAGGGCCGTGAGGTCATCAAGCGCGCTGAAGTAGTCGTAGAAGGATCCCATCCGCGCATGCTCGCACGCCCGTCCGACATTGCCATGCCGTCTGGCCGGATCTCATGGTTCCGGTGACGCCCCCAGCGCCCGCAGCACATGATCGACCAGCGCTCTGATCGTCTCCTCGTCCTGCACCGGCTTGCGCAGCACATGGCGGTAGTACACCGGGCCGTACAGCATCTCCACCGCCAGCGGGAGGTCGGCGTCCGGCGGGATCCGGCCTTGCTCCTGGGCCCGTCGCAGACGGTCGACCGCCTCCTCGAAGCGGGGGTCGATCAGCTTCGTCCGAACGATTTCCGCCAGTGCGTCGTCATGGTGGACCTCCGAGAGGATCCCCGCGTACGCGGGGCCGTAGGGCGGCGTGGAGAGGAGCTTCACCGCACCCATCACATTGGCCCGCAGGTCGGCGGCGATGTCGCCGGTGTCCACGAACGGCGTCGTGCCGACCAGCGCGTCGGTGAACGCCTCCAGCATCACCGCACTCTTCGACGGCCACCAGCGGTAGATCGTCTTCTTGCTGACACCCGCCCTGGCCGCGATGGCCTCGATGGTGACGCGGCCGTACCCCTTCTCCGTGCACAGCGCGAGGGCGGCTTCCAGGGTCGCCCTTCGTGATCTCTCGCTGCGGCGCAGTGAACTCGGCGATGTGATCATTCGGTGAGCATAGGTGCGTTTGAGGCAATCCTTGTTGACAGTCCGTCGTCAGAAATCGAACAATACTGAGGCGGAAACGGAACGTGCCGTGTCGTATCGTTCCTGCTGTTCGCACCGTTCGTGCCGTTCGTGCCGCGACGAGCCGATCGGGGGACGGCTCGCCCGGCCGACGGCGCGAGGGCGATGCCGCCGGATGTCAGGCGGTGATGTCCTTCACCGTGAAGCGGGCCCAGGCCGCCGAGCCGAACACCGCCGCGTACAAGCCCTGAAGTCCCAGGTTCTTGACCACCTCGTCCCAGTGGACGGGGTCGCGCAGCAGGTCCGCGTAGGACATCCAGTAGTGCGGGAAGAGATACGGGTGGATGCCGCTCAGCTGCGGGATCGTGTCCACGATCTGCACGGTGATCAGCATTCCGACGGTGGCGGCCATCGCCGCGATCCCGCTGCTGGTGAGGGTCGAGATGAACAGGCCGATCGCCGCGAATCCGACCAGTGACGCCGCGACCACCACCGCGATCAGGCCGGCCCGCAGCAGCCCTTCACCGAAGCCGATCCGGGTCCCGGAGATGGTGGTGACCTCGCCTACGGGGAAGAGCAGTGCCCCCACGGCAAGCGCCGAGAGGGCCACGACCAGGGTCGCGACCAGGCAGAACGCGAGGACGGAGGCGTACTTCGTCAGCAGCAGCCGGGTCCGGCCGGCCGGCGCGACCAGCAGATAACGCAGGGTTCCGGCGTTGGCCTCGCCCGCGATCGAGTCGCCCGCCACGACCCCGACGGCCATCGGGAGGAAGACCGGGAGCGTCACGGCGAGGGCCGCGAAGACCAGGAAGAGACCGTTGTTGGTGACCTGGGAGAGGAACGCGGGGCCTCCCCCGCCGCCGCCCGGTCCGGGTGAGGAGCCGTGGTTCGTCTCGACCTTCACCGCGATCCCGATGAGCACGGGAACGCCGGCCAGCACCCCGAGCAGCGCGAGGGTGCGCCAGCGGCGGAGTGTGGTGGTCAGTTCGGAGCGAAGGATTCCGAAGGTCCACAGCGGATTGCGCGTCCTGTCCGTCGCCACGGGTGAGACTTCAGCCTGCGACATCGAATCCCTCTCCGGTGAGTGCGACGAAAGCGTCCTCCAACGAGGCCCGTTCGATGCCGAAGGACCTCAGGCGTACGCCGGCGTGCACCAGCGCCGAGCTGAGGTCCGCGAGTTCGACATCGCCCGGCGGGGCCTCGGCGCTCACCCGGTCGCCGTCGACCGTGACGCCGGTGAGGCCTCGTTCCTTGAGGACGCGGGCGGCATCGCCCGGGTCCGGGGTGGTGACGGCCAGCCGGCCGCGGGCACCCGCCGCCAGATCCGCGACCGGCCCCTGGGTGACCAGTCGGCCCCTGGCCATCACCGCGACATGGGTGCAGACCTGCTCGATCTCGTCGAGGAGGTGGGAGGAGAGGAAGACGGTGGTGCCCTCCGCCGCCAGCTCCCTCACCAGCGTGCGGATCTCGCGCATGCCCTGCGGGTCCAGGCCGTTGGTCGGCTCGTCCAGGACGAGCAGGTGGCGCGGCTGGAGCAGGGCGGCGGCGAGACCGAGACGCTGCTTCATTCCGAGCGAGTACGCCTTGGCCTTCTTGCCGGCCGCAGCGGCCAGCCCGACCCGGTCCAGGGCCTGTGCGACCCGGACCCGGCGGGTGCGCGGGTCGGCCGTCGGATCGGCCGAGTCGTAACGCAGCAGATTGTCCCGGCCGCTCAGGAAGCCGTACAGCGCGGGCCCCTCGATCAACGCCCCCACCTGCGGGAGTACGGTGCGGGCCGCGCCCGGCATGGGGTGGCCGAGTACCCGCGCGGTGCCGGACGTGGGGTCGATCAGGCCCATCAGCATCCGGATCGTGGTGGTCTTCCCGGAGCCGTTGGGCCCGAGGAACCCGAAGACGCTGCCGCCGGGAACGTCGAGGTCCAGGCCGTCCACGGCGAGCTGGCCGCCGCGGTACCGCTTGGTCAGGCCCCGCGTCTCGACAACGGCCCCGACGGACTCGGTCACCGCCCTCGGCCCGATCGCGGTCCCAGGCTCTGTCATGCGTACTCCCCAAGGGTCGAGTAGGGCCGGTCCGGCGAGTCGGGGCCGGTCAGCACGGCTCAGCGCGGACCGCCCCGCCGTACGGAGAGTACGGCGGGGCGGGTGAACAGTGACGGGAAACGTCGTGCGCCCCTGAGTCAGGCGGCGTTGTTCGCCGCCTTGACCAGCGTGTCCGGCGTGACCGCGCCCACGTACACCTTGCCGTCATCCGTCATCAGCGCGTTGACCAGGCGGGTCTTGAAGACCGTGCCGGAGCCGAACTTGCCGCTGACCTTGTTGCCCAGCGCGTCCAGGAACTGCTGCGCCTCGGCCGGTACGTCACCCGACGCCTTCGAGGGGAGACCGGTGCCGCCCGGGGTCCTGATCTCGGCGATCGCGTTCCAGCCCTCGCCGATGACCTTCGTGTCCTTGCCGCCCTTGTCCCCGGCGCCCAGTCCCCCGGCACCCAGTCCCTCGGCGCCCGGGAACATGCCCGGACCTTTGCCCCCGTCGGTCTTCCGCTGTGCCTGCGCGTCGTCGGCCTCGGTCACCTTGGTGCCCTTGGGCGGGGTGAACGTGAACGAGGAGGCGGCCGGCTTCCCGAAGTCGACCTTGGTGAACCCGGCGTCGACGACGGCCTTGCCACCGCTGCTCGGAAGCAGTGTGAACTTCAGCGGCACACCGTTCTTCGCGTCGACCGCGACCGTGACCGAGCCGATCGTGGAGCCGCTCTGCCTGGGCTTGATGAGCAGCTTGTACGCGTCACGTCCGGCGACCCGCGCCGTCCCGTCGACCGTCACCGAGGTGGTGGGGCCCGCGGCCTTCAGGACCTGCTCGGCGAGGGCCTTCGGCGTGGTGGGCACGGACTCGGGGGCCGGGGCCGAGTGCTCGGCCTTCGTCCCGCTCCCGTCCTCCGTGGCGTGGTATGCCTCGTTGGAGCTGCTGTCGTACGCCCAGACCTGGTCGCCGTTGCGGATCAGGCTGTACTCCGCCGCGTTGTCCAGGATCGACACCCGCTGCTTGTCGGGGCCGTCGGCGGCCACCCGCAGGGTGTGCGTGCCGGACGCCAGCTCCGTCATCTTCTTCTGCGGGTCGGCACCGGAATCGCCCTTGTCGCCGCCGCTGCCGCCCTGGGCGAAGGAGCCGGCCAGACCGCCGAGCGACGGGATGCCGAGGTCCGTGCTGATCTTCACCGTGCCGGAGAACTGCTGGGTGTCCGAAGCGGCGATCTTCTCGATGAGCTGCTGCGCGGTGATCTCCGGCAGATCGGGGTCACCGGTGCTCGCGAGCGCCGGGACGAGCCCGATCGTCGCGGCCGCCACCCCCGCCACCGCGACCGGGACGATGTAGCGCGCCGCCTTCCGGCGGCCGACGGCGGTGCCCCTGGTCCCGCCGTTCGTCTCAACGCTGTCGTTCGGTGCCATGTGTGCCCTACCTCCGTGGTCGGCGGCTTCCGTCCGGATGCACTCGTCCACTCCGCGCCGCCATTCTCACCCGATTTGCTCAGGAGTGGATGTCCTCCATCTGACCAAACCGGCGATGCGAAAGCGTCACCCCCGGGAAGCAACTCCGCCTACCTCTTCGGTATGACACTCCCCGCGGCGGGCCTGCCCCGTCCCGTAGGGGTACCGCGCGTACGGTCTCGGAGCCTGTCGGGTGGCCTTCGATCGGACAGCGGACGCGGACGCGGTCTGGTGCGTGCGATTCCAAGGCGCCGGGATGTCCTCGGACGGGGTCTCCCCTGCTCGAACGAAGCCGAGAGCTCGGGGATGGAGCCACCAGGGCATTTCGGCAACGCGGGAGGGGGTCCCTCCTGCCCCTTAATGCCTTGGGGGAGTGCATGCCGGGGCGTGGCCGCCCGATCGGAGGCCACCCGACAGGCTCTCAGCCGGCGCGGTGCACCACCGCGTCGCACAGCTCCTCCAGCGCGGCCTTCGCGTAGCCCTCGGGCAGCGGCGTCAGCGTGGCGCGCGCCTCCTGCGCGTACCGGACGGCGTCCCGTCGGGCCTGCTCCAGCGCCGGGTGGGCGCGCAGCCTGCGCAGCGCCTCGGCGTGCCGGGCATCGTCGCTCAGGTCGCCGTCCAGCAGCTCGACGAGTTCCAGGTCGTCCGGCTTCCCGTCGGCCGCGGCCTGGGCCCGCAGATGGAGCACGGGGAGCGTCGGGATGCCTTCGCGCAGGTCGGTGCCGGGGGTCTTGCCGGACTCGTGGGAGTCGGAGGCGATGTCGAGTACGTCGTCGGCGAGCTGGAAGGCTACGCCGAGCCGCTCCCCGTACTGGGTGAGGATGTCGACGACCGACTCGTCCGCGCCGGCCGTCATCGCGCCGAACCGGCAGGCCACGGCGACCAGCGAGCCGGTCTTGCCGCGCATCACTTCGAGGTAGTGCTCCACCGGGTCGCGCCCGTCGCCCGGGCCCGCGGTCTCCAGGATCTGGCCGGTGACCAGCCGTTCGAACGCCTCCGCCTGGATGCGTACGGCCTCCGGACCGAGGTCGGCCAGTATGTGCGAGGCGCGGGCGAAGAGGAAGTCGCCGGTCAGGACGGCCACCGAGTTGCCCCAGCGGGTGTTGGCGCTGTCGACGCCACGGCGCACGTCCGCCTCGTCCATCACGTCGTCGTGGTAGAGCGTCGCGAGATGCGTCAGCTCGACCACGACGGCGGCGGGCACGACGCCCGGCGCGTCCGGGTCGCCGAACTGTGCGGCCAGTATGGCCAGCAGCGGCCGGAAACGCTTGCCCCCGGCGCGTACGAGATGCTGCGCGGCCTCCGTGATGAAGGGCACGCCGCTCTTGGTGGCGTCGAGCAGCCCCGACTCGACAGCAGCCAAACCGGCCTGGACATCGGCCTCAAGAGCGTGGTCCCGCACGCTCAGTCCGAACGGCCCGACGACGGTCACGAGGGGATCTCCTGTCTACTGACGATCACACGGAATGTCGATGTGTCGCTGTCATCACTCAAGTCAGCGTATCCGGTCCCCTTTGGATCAACGTGGGCGCCTTCCCGCCACCGCCGGTATGTTCGGGATCAGCTCATACGATCTGGAGTTCTCCCTTTGTCCCACACGGCCACCGACACCGAACCGACTCAGCCGCCCAGCGACGACCATGCCTTTTTCGGCCAGCCACGGGGCCTGATGACCCTGTCCGGCCTGGAGGTCTGGGAACGGTTCTCGTTCCTCGGCATGCAGGCGATCCTGGTCCTCTACTTCGCCGACACCGTCGCCCGCGGCGGGATGGGCATGGAACCGGGCACCGCGGCGTCCGTCTCGGCCGCCTACGGCACCCTCGTCTACCTGGTCTCCGTGGCCGGCGGCTGGCTGGCCGACCGGATCCTCGGCTCGTACCGCGCCGTCCTGTACGGCGGAATTCTCATCGCCTGCGGGCATTACGCCATGGCGGTGCCCAGCGACGCCATGACATGGACCGGCCTCGGTCTGATCAGCGCCGGCACCGGTCTGCTCAAGCCCAATGTGGCGACCATGGTCGGCAAGCTCTACCGCACCACCGACGAACGCCGCGACGCCGGCTTCGCGCTCTATTACATGGGCATCAACATCGGCGCGTTCCTCGGCCCGCTCGTCACCGGCTGGCTCGGGGACCACGCGAGCTGGCACTGGGGCTTCTCCGCCGCCGCCTTCGGTATGACCCTCGGCCTGATCCAGTACGTACTGGGCCGGCGTCACCTGGCCGGCCGAAAGCACAGCGCCGAATTCGCGCTGGAACCGGCCCCGATGCGCCGTGCCGTACGGCTGATCGTGATCGGCGCCGTCGTGGTCGCCGCCGTCGCCACCGCGCTGGCGCTGGCAGGCTGGCTGACCATGGGCCGCTTCGTCGACCTGCTCACCCTGGTGTCGGTGATCGCACCGGTCGTGTACTTCGCGGTGATGTTCCGCAGTCCGCGGGTCACCGGCGAGGAGCGCGGCAGGCTGCGCCCGTACGTGGTGCTGTTCCTGGCCTCCGTCGTCTTCAACTTCATCCTCTTCCAGGCGTACTCGACGATGATGCTGCTCGCGTCGACCAACGCCCGTACCGAGGTCTTCGGCTTCCACTTCCCGGCGAGCTGGTACGCCTCGGCGCTCGGCGCCTTCGAGGTCGCGCTCGCCCCGGTGGTCGCCGCCGTCTGGGCCCGGATGGGCCCGCGTCAGCCGCACGCCTCCAACAAGATCGCGATCGGGGTGATCCTCGGCGGACTGTCCTTCCTGCTGATGGTGCTGCCGACCTCCGGGCACACCGGCGACACCTTCAAGATGGCCGCCTGGTGGATCGTCGGCTCGTACCTGCTGCTCGGTCTCGGCGACATCCTGCTGGAGACCTCCGGCATGTCCGCGACCACCAAGCTCGCGCCCAAGGCGTTCGCCAGCCAGACGATGGCGCTCTGGTTCCTGTCGCTGGCTCTCGCCAACGGCATCCAGGCCCAAGTCGTGAAGCTGTACGGCGAGGTGTCCAACCCCGCCTACTTCGGTGTCAATGGCGCGATCGCGGTGGTGGCCGGTGTGGCTGTCATCGCCGCGGCCCCCTGGCTCAAACGCACCATGCACCCCGTCCACTGAGGTACCGCCATGCACATCCGCACCACGTTTCCGTATGACACCACCCATGAGGACGTCTATATTCCGCTGCCGGACGGCACCCGGCTGTACGCCCGGATCTGGCGGCCCGTCACCGACGAACCCGTCCCCGCGCTTCTCGAATACCTGCCGTACCGGCTGAGCGACTGGACGGCGCCACGCGACTGGCAGCGCCACCCCTGGTACGCGGGCCACGGCTACGCCTCCGTCCGGGTGGACGTACGCGGACACGGCAACAGCGAGGGCCTGCCGGGCGACGAGTACGACGCGACGGAACTGGCCGACGGGGTCGCCGTCATCCACTGGCTGGCCCAGCAGGAGTGGTGCTCCGGGCGCGTCGGCATGTTCGGCATCTCCTGGGGCGGCTTCAACTCGCTCCAGATCGCGGCGCTGGCCCCCGAACCGCTGAAGGCGATCGTCACCGTCTGCTCGGCCGACGACCGCTACGACAACGACGTCCACTACATGGGCGGCTCGGTCCTCGGCGTCGACATGCACGCCTGGGCGGCCACCATGCTGGCCTTCGTCTCCCGGCCGCCGGACCCGGCGCAGGTCGGCGAGGGCTGGAAGGACATGTGGCTGAAGCGGCTGGAGACGGTCGAACCGTTCATCCACACCTGGCTGGCGCATCAGACCCGCGACGACTACTGGAAGCACGGCAGTGTCTGCGAGGACTACTCCGCGATCCAGGCACACGTCCTCGCGGTGGGCGGCTGGCACGACCCGTACCGCGACACGGTCCTGCGGCTCGTCGAGCACCTCGCCCCGGACAAGGTCCGCGGGCTGATCGGCCCCTGGTCGCACCAGTACCCCGACCGCGGTCTGCCGCCCGGTCCGGCGATCGGCTTCCTCCAGGAGACGCTGCGTTGGTGGGACCAGCACCTGAAGGACGAGGACACCGGCATCATGGCCGAGCCGCTGCTCCGGTCCTGGATCAGCGAGTCGCACCGCCCCGCCACGCTCTACGAGACGATGCCGGGACGCTGGGTCGGCGACACCGCCTGGCCGTCCCCGAACGTCACACCCGTCGTGTACGCCCTCCAGGGCGGTCCGCAGATCGTCGACTCGCCGCAGCAGACCGGGCTGGACGCCGGGCGCTTCTTCCCGTTCGGCAACGACGCCGACCTGCCGCCCGACCAACGCGACGAGGACGCCAAGTCGGTCTCGTTCGAGTTCCCGGTCGAGGACGCCCCGATCGAGATCCTGGGCCGCCCCCGGGTGAAGCTGCGCATCCGGATGGACGTGGCACGTGGCCAGGCCATCGCCCGGCTCTGCGATGTCGCACCGGACGGCTCCTCCACACTGGTCACCCGCGGGGCGCTCAACCTCTCCGCCCGGCACGGCCGCGACCGCGCGGACGACTGGCTGGTGGGCGCGACCGAGGACGTGACCTTCGAGCTCAACGGCATCGGGCACACCTTCCCGCCCGGCCACCGGATCAGGCTCGCGATCTCGTCCTCGTACTGGCCGTGGATCTGGCCGCAGGCGGGCTCGGTCGGCTTCACCCTGGACGCCGACGGCAGCTCCCTCGAACTGCCGGTCCGCCGGCACACCGAGGACCCGGCGATCCGTTTCGAGGAACCGGAACAGTCGGAGCCGCTCGGTGTCGTCCACCCCGTGACGCTCGACGCACAGCGCCCCGAACGCCTGGTCGTCCGCGATGTCGCCAGGGGCGAATGGCGGCTGGAGGTCGACCCCCGCTACGGCGGCACCCGCGTCTATCCCAACGGCCTCGAATTCACCGAGGACGCCCTGGAGACCTACACGATCCAGGAGAACGACCCGCTCTCCGCCCGTACCCGCTCCGACTGGGCGATCCGGCTGCACCGGCCGGAGATGGCGTGGGACGTACGGATCGAGACCCGGTCCGAGATCAGCGCGGACGACACCGACTTCATCACGTCCGACGAGGTGGTGTGCAAGGACGGCGGCGAGGTCGTCTTCCACCGGACCTGGGAGAAGCGGATCCCGCGCACGGCCGGATGAACCACCGCCGTGCCCCCGCGCACCGGGGGCACGGCGGAACTTTACGGGCATCAGGAGCAGTTGGGACACTCCCGCGGGGCGGCGACACCGACGTAACGTGTCCCCCAAGCGACCTGGAAAGCGAGGCAGCAACACATGCCCGAGCAGAGCAGCCCGCTCGATCTGGCCGAGGGCGACCCCTACGGTCCGCACAACCTTCCCTACGGTGTGTTCTCCACCCCCGACCACCCCGAGGACCGCCGGGTCGGCGTCCGCATCGGCAACCACGTACTGGACGCCGGAGCCGCGGCCCACGCACTCGGCTCGCCCTACGCGCAGCTCCTCGCCCAGCCGGACCTGACCGCGCTGCTGGCCGCCGGCCGCACCGCCTGGCGGGACGTCCGGCGGGCCCTGACCGCCTGGGTGACGGTCCCGGCACACCGCGCGGACATCGAACCGCTGCTGCACCCGGTCGAGTCCGTGACGCTCCATCTGCCGTACAAGGTCGCGGACTACGTCGACTTCTACGCGAGCGAGCACCACGCCACCAACGTCGGAAAGATCTTCCGGCCGAACGGTGACGCGCTGACGCCCAACTGGAAGCACCTCCCGATCGGCTACCACGGCAGGTCCGGCACCATCGTCGTCTCCGGCACGGACGTGGTGCGCCCCTGCGGCCAGCGCAAGGCACCGTCCGACGCGGCCCCGGTCTTCGGCCCGTCCGTCAAGCTCGACATCGAGGCCGAGGTCGGCTTCGTCGTCGGAGTCGGCTCCGAACAAGGCCGTCCGGTCCCGCTCGGCGACTTCCGCGAGCACGTCTTCGGGCTCTGCCTGCTCAACGACTGGTCGGCGCGGGACATCCAGGCCTGGGAGTACGTCCCGCTCGGCCCGTTCCTCGGCAAGTCCTTCGCCACGTCCGTATCGGCCTGGGTGACACCGCTCGAAGCCCTGGAGGCGGCCCGGATCGCGCCTGTGGCCCGCGACTTCCCGCTGCTCCCCTATCTGGAGGACGCGGGCGAGGAGGAGGCCGGCGGGCTCGACCTGCGGATCTCCGTCGCCATCAACGGACAGCCGGTCGCCGAGCCGCCGTTCGCCACCATGTACTGGACGGCGGCCCAGATGCTGGCCCAGATGACGGTGAACGGGGCGTCGCTGCGCACCGGCGACCTGTACGGCTCGGGCACGGTCAGCGGCGCCGAGCCCGGACAGCGCGGCTCCCTCCTGGAGCTGACCTGGAACGGCCGCGACCCGCTGGACCTCCCGGACGGCAAGCGGACGTTCCTGGAGGACGGCGACACGGTGACGATGACGGCCTGGGCGCCGGGCCCGGACGGCACGCGGGTCGGCCTCGGCGAGGTCACGGGACGGATCGTGCCCGCGTCGTGAACCCTGCTCTCCCCGAGGAACTGCTCCTGCTCGCCCTGGACCCGCGGCGCGGCAAGCCGTACTGCCGAAACCGTTTCCTGGAGTACGGGGTGGCGGGCGCGGTCCTCGCGGAGCTGGAGCTCCACGGCCGGATCGCCGAACAGCTCGGCCGGATACGGGTGATCAGCCCGCAGGCTCCCCAGGACCCGCTCCTCGCGCAGGTCCTGGGGAGCCTGCCGGCCCCGGACGGGGGCGTGCTCGCGGGCGGCGTCAGCGCGAAGGGGTGGATCCGGCGGACGGGCCGATACGTCGAGGAGCTGTGCCTGGAGCACCTGGTGGGCCGCGCGGTCCTGCGCAGGGAGACCCACCGGCTCCTCGGTCTGCTCCCCTACCACCGCCACCCGGCGGCGGACCCGGCCCTGTCGGCCGCGGTCCGGGAACGGTTCGCGGCCGCCGAGGCGGCCGGTTTCCCGGACCGGCGCAGCCGCACGCTGGCCGCGCTGGTCTCGGCGACCGGTCTCTCGCACGAGGTGGCACAGGGCGGCCTGCGGAGCCGTTGGGCGATGCGCGATCTGGTACGCGACGAGTGGACCGCCCGTGCGGTGCTCCGGAACGTACGCCAGGACAAGGCCGGCCGGAGCGGCGGAAGCGCGGGGGGCGGCGGAGGCGGGGACGACTGACCAGGGCGGCGGACGCGGGGGGCAGAGGCCGGCGGTGGTCAACTGACCAGGGCAGACGCCGGCCGGGGCGCCCGACGGTCAGCAGTGCGCGGGTCGTTCACACGTTTGGGGGAGCCGCACCCCGTTCCCGGCGGATACGCTGGAATCTCCCGCGAGACTCTGCGTCATGGGAGCACTGATGAGCATCGAACCCGAGGCCTCCGAGCCGCGGTGGGCGGTTCCCCCCGTGGGCGGCTGGACCGCCGATGACCTGGACACACTCCCGAATCTGCCTCCGCACACGGAGCTGATCGACGGGAGCCTTGTTTTCGTGAGTCCGCAGACCGTGTTCCACGAGCGCGCGATCGACTATCTCAAGTGGCAGCTGCAATCGCTCGCGCCGCTCGACTTCGAAGTCTTTCGCGAATTCACCATCGATGTCGACTGGCAGAACCGGCCCGAACCCGACGTGGTCGTCGTGCGGGCGGACGCGGTCGAGGGTTTGCGGCAAACACGGTTCCCCGCCGAGGCGGTGCTGCTGGCGGTCGAGGTCGTGTCCGACGAGTCCCTGACCCGGGACCGCGAGACCAAGCCCGTGAAGTACGCGCGGGCGCGGATCCCCCACTACTGGCGGGTGGAGAACCAGGACGGCCGAGTGGTGGTCTACGTCTTCGAGCTGGAACCGGCCACCGGTGCCTACACCTCCACCGGTATCTTCCACGAGCGGATGAAGGTCTCCATTCCCTTCCCGGTCGATCTCGACCTCACCGCGATCACCGCGCGCCGCCGGGCAGCGGCTCCGGAGTAGCTCCGGCGCCGCCACCGCCCGGCCCCGACACTTACTCGTACTCGGGCGGTTCCTCGTCCCAGCCGAACTCCGGGTCCGGGTCGGGGACCGTCACCGGTGCGGCCGGGCGCGGGGCGGGCGCCTGCGCCGCCGGGGCCGCGGGGGCCGGTTCCGCAGGGGTCGGCTCGCCGAACGACGCGAGCACCTCCAGCACCCCCTCCCCGTACGTCGCCAGCTTCTTCTCGCCCAGGCCGCTGATGCCGCCCAGCGTGGACACCGAGTCCGGCCGCACCGCGGCGATCTCGCGCAGCGTCGCATCGTGGAAGATGACGTACGCCGGGACGCCCTGCTCCTTCGCCTGCGCACCGCGCCAGGCCCGCAGCGCTTCGAAGACCGGGACGGCCTCGGGCGCCAGCTCGGCGGCGGCCGCCGAGGACTTCGCCTTGCGTTCGCCCTTCGTGGAGCGCGACGCGGGCTTCGGTGCCTCCTTGCGCAGCAGCACCTCGCGCTCCCGGCCGAGGACGGAGCCGCTCTCCTGGGTCAGCACCAGCGTGCCGTACTCGCCCTCGACCGCGATCAGCCCCTGGGCGAGCAACTGCCTGACCACTCCGCGCCATTCGGCCTCGGACAGCTCCTCACCGATGCCGAAGACCGAGAGCTGGTCGTGGTCGAACTGGATGACCTTGGCCGTCTTGCGGCCGAGCAGGATGTCGATGATCTGGCCCGCACCGAACTTCTGCCCCCGCTCCCGCTTCAGCCGGACCACGGTCGACAGCAGCTTCTGCGCGACCACCGTGCCGTCCCAGGACTCGGGCGGGGTGAGGCAGGTGTCGCAGTTGCCGCAGGCCGCCGCCCCGGGCTCCTGGCCGAAGTACGTCAGGAGCTGGGCGCGGCGGCACCGGACCGTCTCGCACAGCGCCAGCATCGAGTCGAGGTGGGAGGCGGCGCGGCGGCGGAACGCCTCGTCGCCTTCGCCGCCCTGGATGAGCTTGCGCTGCTGGACGACGTCCTGGAGTCCGTACGCCATCCAGGCCGTGGACGGCAGTCCGTCACGCCCGGCGCGGCCGGTCTCCTGGTAGTAGCCCTCGACCGACTTCGGCAGGTCCAGGTGGGCGACGAAGCGTACGTCCGGCTTGTCGATGCCCATGCCGAACGCGATGGTCGCGACGACGACCAGGCCCTCCTCGCGCAGGAAGCGGGACTGGTGGGCGGCGCGCGTGCCCGCGTCCAGACCGGCGTGGTACGGGACGGCCTCGATGCCGTTGCGGCAGAGATATTCGGCGGTCTTCTCCGTCGAGTTGCGCGACAGGCAGTAGACGATGCCCGCGTCCCCGGCGTGCTCGTCCTTGAGGAAGGAGAGCAGCTGCTTCTTCGGGTCGGCCTTCGGCACGACCCGGTACTGGATGTTGGGCCGGTCGAAGCTGGCGACGAAGTGCTTCGCGTCGGGCATGCCCAGACGCTGGGTGATCTCCTGGTGCGTGGCGTTGGTCGCGGTGGCCGTCAGGGCGATGCGCGGTACGTCGGGCCAGCGCTCGCCGAGGACGGAGAGCGCCAGATAGTCCGGCCGGAAGTCGTGGCCCCACTGGGCCACGCAGTGCGCCTCGTCGATGGCGAAGACGGAGATCTCGCCGCGGGAGAGCAGGCCGAGGGTGGAGTCCAGGCGGAGCCGTTCCGGGGCGAGGTAGAGGAGGTCGAGCTCGCCGGCGACGAACTGGGCCTCCATCGAGCGGCGCTCGTCGAAGTCCTGCGTGGAGTTGATGAAGCCGGCCCGCACACCGAGCGCCCGCAACGCGTCCACCTGATCCTGCATGAGGGCGATCAGGGGCGAGATGACGATGCCCGTACCGCCTCTGACCAGGGACGGGATCTGGTAGCAGAGGGACTTTCCGCCACCGGTCGGCATGAGCACGACGGCGTCGCCGCCCGCGACCACATGGTCGACGATCGCTTCCTGCTCGCCGCGGAAGGCCTCGTACCCGAACACCCGGTGCAGCGTCCGCCGCGCGTCGCTCTCAGTCACATCCATGGTCCCGCCCGTCACGCTCATCGCTCTGTCCCCCGAGATCCCGGGGCGTCCCGTCCCGTTCCGTCTGCCACCGTCCCCTGCCACGATAGGCGCCGCCTACGACAACGCCGGACGGGCTTGACTTCTCAAGGCCGTCCGGCGTTGTCGTGGCGGTGTACCGGCTGGGCGCGTGTGCGCTACCTCACGAACACTCCCGCCTGGCCGGCCAGGTCCAGGAAGTACTGCGGGGCGAGGCCCAGCACCAGCGTGACCGCGACACCGACCGCGATCGTCGTCATCGTGAGCGGGGACGGGACGGCGACCGTCGGGCCGTCCGCCTTCGGCTCGCTGAAGAACATCAGCACGATGACGCGGATGTAGAAGAACGCGGCGATCGCCGAGGAGATCACACCGACCACGACCAGGCCGCCCGCGCCGCCGTCCGCCGCCGCCTTGAAGACGGCGAACTTCCCCGAGAACCCGGAGGTGAGCGGGATGCCGGCGAAGGCCAGCAGGAACACCGCGAAGACCGCGGCGACCAGCGGCGAGCGCCGGCCGAGCCCGGCCCACTTCGACAGGTGCGTCGCCTCGCCGCCCGCGTCGCGCACCAGGGTGACGACGGCGAACGCGCCGACCGTCACGAAGGAGTACGCACCCAGGTAGAAGAGGACCGACGAGATGCCCTCCGGGGTGGTCGCGATGACACCGGCGAGGATGAAGCCGGCATGGGCGATCGAGGAGTAGGCGAGCAGCCGCTTGATGTCGGTCTGGGTGATGGCGACGATCGCACCGCCCAGCATGGTGACGATGGCGACGGCCCACATGACCGGGCGCCAGTCCCAGGCGAGGCCCGGCAGCACCACGTACAGCAGTCGCAGCAGCGCACCGAACGCGGCGACCTTGGTGGCCGCGGCCATGAAGCCGGTGACCGGGGTCGGGGCGCCCTGGTAGACGTCCGGGGTCCACATGTGGAACGGGACGGCGCCGACCTTGAAGAGCAGACCGGTCAGGATCATCGCGCCACCGATCAGGAGCAGCACGTCATTGCCCATGGTGTCGGCGAGCGCCGGATCGATCCGGGTGACCGAGCCGTCGACCACGTTCGCGATGGTGGCGTACGAGACGGAGCCCGCGTAGCCGTACAGCAGGGCGATCCCGAAGAGCAGGAACGCCGACGAGAAGGCACCGAGCAGGAAGTACTTCACCGCGGCCTCCTGCGACATCAGCCGCTTGCGGCGGGCGACGGCGCACAGGAGGTAGAGCGGGAGGGAGAAGACCTCCAGGGCCACGAAGAGCGTCAGCAGGTCGTTGGCCGCCGGGAAGACCAGCATGCCGGCCACGGAGAAGAGGACCAGCGGGAAGACCTCGGTGGTGGTGAAGCCGGCCTTGACCGCTGCCTTCTCGCTGTCGCTCCCGGGGACCGATGCGGCCTGTGCGGCGAAGGAGTCGACGCGGTTGCCGTGAGCGGCGGGGTCGAGCCGCCGCTCGGCGAAGGTGAAGACGGCGACCAGCGAGGTCAGCAGGATGGTGCCCTGCAGGAACAGCGTCGGGCCGTCGATCGCGAGGGCGCCCATCGCGGCGATGTGCGCCTTCGTCGTGCCGTACCCCCCGGCCGCCAGGCCGACCACCGCGGCGAACGCGGCGGCGAGGGCGACGACCGTCAGGAAGACCTGCGTGTAGTAGCGGGAGCGGCGCGGCACGAAGGCCTCGACGAGCACGCCCACGACGGCGACACCGATCACGATGAGCACCGGGGTCAGCTGGGCGTACTCGATGACCGGTGCCTTGAACTTCTCGGCCGGGGCGGCCGATGTCACCCCGCCCACCATCGTCCACAGGCTGTGGACAGCTGTTGCGCTCACTTGGCGGCCTCCACCTCAGGCTGGGGGTCCTTCTTCTGGACGTCCGACATGGTGTGCTGCACCGCCGGATTCACGATCTCCGTCAGCGGCTTCGGATAGACACCCAGGAAGAGCAGCAACGCGATCAGCGGGAGAACCACCACCAGCTCCCGGACCTTGAGGTCCGCCATGCCCTGGACCTCGGCCTTCACCGGGCCCGTCATCGTCCGCTGGTAGAGGACGAGGACGTACAGCGCGGCGAGCACGATGCCGGTCGTGGCGACGATGCCCGCCGCCGGGTACCTGCTGAACGCGCCGACCAGGACCAGGAACTCACTGACGAACGGGGCGAGTCCGGGCAGCGACAGGGTGGCCAGACCACCGATCAGGAAGGTGCCGGCCAGGACGGGCGCCACCTTCTGCACCCCGCCGTAGTCGGCGATGAGCCGCGAACCGCGCCGGGTGATCAGGAAGCCCGCCACCAGCATCAGCGCGGCGGTCGAGATCCCGTGGTTGACCATGTAGAGCGTGGCGCCCGACTGGCCCTGGCTCGTCATCGCGAAGATGCCGAGGATGATGAAGCCGAAGTGCGAGATCGAGGCGTAGGCGATCAGTCGCTTGATGTCGCGCTGGCCGACGGCGAGCAGCGCCCCGTACACGATGCTGATCAGCGCCAGGACGACGATCACCGGCGTCGCCCACTTGCTGGCCTCCGGGAAGAGCTGGAGGCAGAAGCGGAGCATCGCGAAGGTACCGACCTTGTCGACGACCGCGGTGATCAGCACGGCGACCGGAGAGGTCGCCTCGCCCATGGCGTTGGGCAGCCAGGTGTGCAGCGGCCACAGCGGGGCCTTCACCGCGAAGGCGAAGAAGAACCCGAGGAAGAGCCACCGCTCGGTACCGGTCGCCATGGAGAGCGAGCCGTTGGCCCGTGCCTCGGCGATCTCGGAGAGCGAGAACGTCCCCGCGACCACGTACAGCCCGATCACGGCGGCCAGCATGATGAGCCCGCCGACCAGGTTGTAGAGGAGGAACTTGACGGCGGCGTACGAACGTTGGGCCGCCGCGTTCTCGTCGCTGCCGGTGTGGGCCCGGTCCCCGAAGCCGCCGATGAGGAAGTACATCGGGATGAGCATGGCTTCGAAGAGGATGTAGAAGAGGAAGACGTCGGTGGCCTCGAAGGAGAGGATCACCATCGCCTCGACCATCAGGATCAGGGCGAAGAAGCCCTGGGTCGGCCGCCAGCGCGAGGACTCGGTCTCCAGGGGGTCGGCGTCGTGCCAGCCGGCCAGGATGACAAAGGGGATCAGCAGGGCGGTGAGCGCCATGAGCGCCACCCCGATGCCGTCCACGCCCAGTTCGTACCGGACGCCGAAGTCCTTGATCCAGGCGTGCGATTCGGTGAGCTGGTAGCGGGCGCCGCCGGGCTCGAACCTGGCGAGCGCGATGCCCGCCAGCACGAGCGTGGCCAGCGAGAACAGCAGTGCCAGCCATTTGGCCGCGGTGCGCCGGGCGGCGGGGACGGCGGCGGTGGCGATCGCACCGATCGCCGGGAGGGCCGCCGTCGCCGTCAGGAGAGGAAAGGACATGGTGATCAGACCGCCCTCATCAGCAGGGTCGCGGCGATGAGGACCGCCGTACCGCCGAACATCGAGACCGCGTAGGAGCGGGCGTAGCCGTTCTGCAGCTTGCGCAGCCGGCCGGAGAGCCCGCCCATCGAGGCGGCCGTGCCGTTGACGACGCCGTCGACCAGGGTGTGGTCGACATACACCAGGGAGCGGGTGAGGTGCTCGCCGCCGCGGACCAGGACCACGTGGTTGAAGTCGTCCTGGAGGAGATCGCGACGGGCCGCCCGGGTGAGCAGCGAGCCGCGCGGGGCGACCACCGGAACCGGCTTGCGTCCGTACATCGCCCAGGCGATGGCGACACCGGCGACGAGCACCACCATCGTGGCGGCCGTGACGGTCGTTGCGCTGACCGGGGCGTGTCCGTGGCTGTGTCCGGTGACCGGCTCCAGCCACTTCAGGAAGCGGTCGCCGATGGAGAAGAGGCCTCCGGCGAAGACGGACCCGAAGGCCAGGATGATCATGGGGATGGTCATCGACTTCGGGGACTCGTGCGGATGCGGCTCGTTCCCCTGCTCGTCCGGCTGCCAGCGCTTCTCTCCGAAGAACGTCAGCAGCATCACGCGCGTCATGTAGAACGCGGTGATCGCGGCGCCCAGCAGGGCCACCGAGCCGAGGATCCAGCCCTCGGTGCCGCCCTTGGCGAAGGCCGCCTCGATGATCTTGTCCTTGGAGAAGAAGCCGGACAGACCGGGGAAGCCGATGATCGCCAGATAGCCGAGGCCGAAGGTGACGAAGGTGACCGGCATGTACTTCCGCAGGCCGCCGAACTTCCGCATGTCGACCTCGTCGTTCATGCCGTGCATGACCGAACCGGCGCCGAGGAAGAGCCCGGCCTTGAAGAAGCCGTGCGTCACCAGGTGCATGATCGCGAAGACATAGCCGATCGGACCGAGCCCGGCGGCCAGGATCATGTACCCGATCTGCGACATCGTCGACCCGGCCAGGGCCTTCTTGATGTCGTCCTTCGCGCAACCGACGATCGCACCGAAGAGCAGCGTGACCGCACCGACGACCACGACGGCCAGCTGCGCGTCCGGCGCCGCGTTGAAGATCGCACCGGAGCGGACGATGAGGTAGACGCCCGCCGTCACCATGGTCGCGGCGTGGATGAGGGCCGAGACCGGGGTCGGGCCCTCCATCGCGTCACCGAGCCAGGACTGCAGCGGCACCTGGGCCGACTTGCCGCAGGCCGCGAGCAGCAGCAGCAGGCCGATCGCCGTCAGCTTGCCCTCGCTCGTCTGACCGGTCGCCCCCAGGACGGGACCGAAGGCGAACGTGCCGAAGGTGGTGAACATCAGCATGATCGCGATCGACAGACCCATGTCGCCGACCCGGTTGACCAGGAATGCCTTCTTGGCGGCCGTGGCCGCGCTGGGCTTGTGCTGCCAGAAGCCGATCAGCAGGTACGACGCCAGGCCGACGCCCTCCCACCCGACGTACAGCAGCAGGTAGTTGTCCGCGATGACCAGGATCAGCATCGCCGCGAGGAACAGGTTCAGATAGCCGAAGAAGCGGCGCCGGCGCTCGTCGTGCGCCATATAGCCGATCGAGTAGATGTGGATCAGGGTGCCCACACCGGTGATCAGCAGCACGAACGTCATCGACAACTGGTCGAGCTGGAAGGCCACGTCGGCCCGGAAGCCCTCGACCGGGATCCAGCTGAACAGCTTCTGGTGCAGCGCCCGGTCCTCCGCGCCCTTCCCCAGCATGTCGAGGAAGAGCACGACACCGATGACGAAGGACACGGCGGCGAGCAGGGTGCCGACCCAGTGTCCGGCGCGGTCCAGCCGTCGGCCGCCGCAGAGCAGGACCGCAGCTCCGAGCAGAGGCGCCGCGATGAGCAGCGCAATCAGGTTCTCCACGATTCAACGTCCCCTTACAGCTTCATCAGGCTGGCGTCGTCGACCGAGGCCGAGTGGCGGGAACGGAACACCGACACGATGATCGCGAGCCCGACCACGACCTCGGCAGCGGCGACGACCATCGTGAAGAACGCGATGATCTGGCCGTCGAGATTGCCGTGCATCCGGGAAAAGGTGACGAACGCGAGGTTGCAGGCGTTGAGCATCAGCTCCACGCACATGAACACCACGATCGCGTTCCGCCTGATCAGCACCCCGGCCGCACCGATGGTGAACAACAGGGCGGCGAGATAGAGGTAGTTGACCGGATTCACTTGGCGGCCCCCTCGTCTTCGTTGTCACGGCCGAGCCGCTTCTCCGAGCGCTGCTCCAGCGCCTTGAGCTGGTCCAGCGACTCCTTCGACACGTCGCGGATCTGCCCGCGGCTGCGCAGTGTCTGCATGACCGTGAGCCCGGCCGGCGTGCCGTCCGGGAGCAGACCCGGGATGTCCACGGCGTTGTGCCGGGCGTAGACACCGGGAGCGGGCAGGGGCGGCAGCTGCTTGCCGCGTACGCGCGCCTCGGACATCTCCCGCTGGGTCTTTGCCCGTTCGGTGCGCTCCCGGTGGGTGAGCACCATCGCGCCGACCGTCGCCGTGATCAGCAGGGCGCCGGTGATCTCGAAGGCGAAGACGTACTTGGTGAAGATGAGGCTGGCCAGCCCCTCGATGTTCCCGCCGTGCTCGGCGTTGGCGGTGCCGAGCCCGTTGAAGCTGTTCAGCGAGGCGTTGCCGATGCCCGCGATCAGCAGGACACCGAAGCCGATCCCGCAGCCCGCGGCCAGCCAGCGCTGACCCTTGAGGGTCTCCTTCAGGGAGTCGGCCGCCGTGACGCCGACGAGCATGACCACGAAGAGGAACAGCATCATGATCGCGCCGGTGTAGACGACGATCTGGACGACGCCCAGGAAATAGGCGCCGTTGGCCAGATAGAACACCGCCAGGACGATCATGGTCCCGGCGAGGCTCAGCGCGCTGTGCACGGCTTTTTTCATCAGTACGGTGGACAGCGCGCCGAGCACGGCGACGATGCCCAGCACCCAGAACTGGACGGCCTCGCCGGTCGAGGTCTGGGAGGCCGCCGCGGCCAGGCCGGTCATGCGTCCACCCCCTGCGCCGAGCCGTTGCTCTCGTGGTCGCCGTCCGACGGCTTCTCGCCCTTGGAGACCGCGGTCTGACGCTCCGTACCGGGGGCGGCCTCGGTGACCAGGCCCCGGTAGTAGTCCTGCTCGTCCATCCCGGGGTAGATCGCGTGCGGGGTGTCGACCATGCCCTCCTCCAGGCCCGCGAGCAGCTCGTCCTTGGTGTAGATCAGGCTCTCGCGGGTGGTGTTGGCGAGCTCGAACTCATTGGTCATCGTCAGCGCCCGGGTCGGGCACGCCTCGATGCACAGCCCGCAGAGAATGCAGCGCGCGTAGTTGATCTGGTAGACGCGGCCGTAGCGCTCACCCGGGGAGTAGCGCTCCTCGTCGGTGTTGTCCGCGCCCTCCACGTAGATCGCGTCCGCCGGACAGGCCCAGGCGCACAGCTCACAGCCGATGCACTTCTCCAGACCGTCCGGGTGACGGTTGAGCTGATGCCGGCCGTGGAAGCGCGGCGCCGTCACCTTCTGCGTTTCCGGATACTGCTCGGTCAACCGCTTCTTGAACATGGCCTTGAAGGTCACGCCGAAGCCGGCGACGGGGTTCTGGAACTTCTCCTCCGAGGGTTCTGATGACTCAGACACCGTCAGCCTCCTTTCCGTCACTCGAATTTCCGTCACTCTCAGTATCCGACCCGCCACTGACAACGAGCTCCCGCTCGCCGCGCGGTCTGCGGCGCGGCACCGGCGGCAGGGTCTGTCCGGGCAGTGGCGGCACCGGGAATCCGCCCGCCATCGGGTCGAACGCCGGCTCCGGTCCGGCGTCCGCCGCCTCGGCCCGGCCCTTCTTGTCGCGGAACATGTCGGCGACGAAGGAGATCAGCAGGATCGCGATCACGGCCCCGGCCACGTACAGCACGATCTTCGAGAAGTCGTAGCCCTCGTTGCGCAGCGCCCGCACCGTCGCGACCAGCATCAGCCAGAGCAGCGAGACCGGGATCAGGACCTTCCAGCCGAGCTTCATCAGCTGGTCGTAGCGGACCCGGGGCAGCGTGCCGCGCAGCCAGATGAAGAAGAACAGCAGCAGCTGGACCTTGATGACGAACCAGAGCATCGGCCACCAGCCGTGGTTCGCGCCCTCCCAGAAGGTGCTGATCGGCCACGGGGCCCGCCAGCCGCCCAGGAACAGGGTCGCGGAGACCGCGGAGACGGTGACCATGTTGACGTACTCGGCGAGCATGAACATCGCGAACTTGATCGACGAGTACTCGGTGTTGAAGCCGCCGACCAGGTCGCCCTCGGACTCCGGCATGTCGAACGGGGCCCGGTTGGTCTCGCCGACCATCGTGACGATGTAGATGATGAAGGAGACCGGCAGCAGCAGGATGAACCAGCGGTCCTGCTGCGCCTCCACGATCTTCGAGGTCGACATCGACCCGGAGTAGAGGAAGACCGAGGCGAACGCGGCGCCCATCGCGATCTCGTAACTGATCATCTGGGCGCAGGAGCGCAGACCGCCGAGGAGCGGGTACGTCGATCCGGACGACCAGCCCGCCAGCACGATGCCGTAGATCCCGACCGAGGCGACCGCGAGGATGTAGAGCATCGCGATGGGCAGGTCGGTGAGCTGCATCGCCGTACGGTGCCCGAAGATCGAGACCTCGTCGGACGGCCCGAACGGGATCACCGCGATCGCCATGAACGCCGGAATGGCGGCGACGATCGGCGCCAGCACGTACACGACCTTGTCGGCCCGCTTGACGACGACGTCTTCCTTCAGCATCAGCTTGATGCCGTCGGCGAGCGACTGGAGCATGCCCCAGGGGCCGTGCCGGTTGGGGCCGATGCGCAGCTGCATCCAGGCGACGACCTTGCGCTCCCACACGATGGAGAAGAGCACGGTCACCATCAGGAACGCGAAGCAGAACACCGCCTTGATGACGACGAGCCACCACGGGTCGGTGCCGAACATCGACAGATCCTCGGCGGCGAGTACGGCATGGTGCGGTGCCGCGGCCAGTTGAGCGAAGGCAGTCACGCTCCCACCTCCGGTGTGACGTCGGGAGTGCCCGGTGCGGCGGGGCCGATCCGGACCAGGCCGCCGGGCCGGGCACCGGTGTCGGCCGGGATGCCCCGCCCGACGGAGTTCAGCGGCACCCAGACCACCCGGTCCGGCATGTCGGTGACCTTCAACGGGAGTTCGACGCTGCCCGCCGGGCCGGTGACGGCCAGCAGATCGCCGTCCTTCACGCCCGTCTCGGCCGCGGTGACGGCGGAGAGCCTGGCGACCGAGGCGTGCCGGGTACCGGCCAGCGCGTCGTCGCCCTCCTGGAGCCGGCCCAGGTCGAGCAGCATCCGGTGGCCCGCGAGGATCGCCTCCCCGTCGCCGGGCCTGGGCAGCGGTCGCGCCGACTCGTTCGGGTCGGTGACGTGCGCCCCGGCCCAGCCGCCGAGCCGGTCCAGCTCACGGCGTACGGACTTCAGGTCCGGCAGCGCGAAATGGATGTCCATGGCGTCGGCCAGCATGTGCAGCACCCGGGCATCGGCCGGCGCGAGCGTCCGCGTCATCTGCTCGGGCTTCAGCGCCGCCTCGAACATCCGCGCCCTGCCCTCCCAGTTGAGGAAGGTGCCCGGCTTCTCGGCCACCGCGGCGACCGGGAGGACCACATCGGCCCGCTCCGTCACCTCGCTGGGCCGCAGCTCCAGCGAGACCAGGAAACCGACCTGGTCCAGGGCCGCCAGGGCCCGCGCCGGGTTCGGCAGGTCCACGGGCTCGACCCCGGCGACGAGCAGCGCGCCCAGTTCGCCGGTGGCCGCGGCCTCCACGATCTGGCCGGTGTCACGGCCGAAGCGGGACGGGAGTTCGGCGACGTTCCAGACGGCCGCCACCTCGTCCCTGGCCCGCGGGTCGGTCGCCGGCCGGCCGCCGGGCAGCAGCGACGGAAGCGCGCCCGCCTCCACCGCGCCGCGCTCACCGGCCCGCCGCGGGATCCACACCAGCGCGGCCCCGGTCGCGGTGGCGGTCCGCACCGCGGCGGTCAGCCCGCCCGGCACCTCGGCCAGCCGCTCGCCGACCACGATCACCGCGCCCTCGCCGCGCAGCGCCTCGGCCGCGACGGCTCCCTCGCCGTCGAGTCCGACGCCGCCCGCGATCGCGTCCAGCCACTCGGTCTCGGTACCGGGGGCGGCGGGGAGCAGCGTGCCGCCCGCCTTCACCAGCCCTCGGGTGGCGTGCGAGGCGACGGCGAACGTGCGCTGTCCGTGCTTGCGGTTCGCCTTGCGCAGCCGCAGGAAGACGCCGGGCGCCTCCTCCTCCGACTCGAACCCGACCAGCAGCACCGTCGGGGCCTTCTCCAGCGAGGTGTACGTGACACCCGAGCCGTCCAGGTCCCGGCCCCGTCCGGCCACGCGGGCGGCCAGGAAGTCGGCCTCCTCGCTGCTGTGCGCCCGCGCCCGGAAGTCGACGTCGTTCGTGTCGAGCGCGACCCGGGCGAACTTGCTGTACGCGTACGCGTCCTCGACGGTCAGCCGGCCGCCGGTGAGGACACCCGTCCTGCCGCGTGCGGCGGTGAGCCCGGCAGCCGCGGCGGCCAGCGCCTCGGTCCAGCTCGCCGGTTCCAGGACACCGTCCGCGTTGCGTACCAGCGGGGTGGTGAGCCGGTCCCGTTGCTGCGCGTAGCGGAAGCCGAAGCGGCCCTTGTCGCAGACCCACTCCTCGTTGACCTCGGGGTCGTTGGCGGCGAGCCGCCGCATGACCTTGCCGCGCCGGTGGTCGGTACGGGTCGCGCAGCCGCCCGCGCAGTGCTCGCACACCGACGGCGACGACACCAGGTCGAAGGGCCGGGCACGGAACCGGTACGCCGCCGAGGTCAGCGCCCCGACCGGGCAGATCTGGATGGTGTTCCCGGAGAAGTACGACTCGAACGGGTCGCCCTCGCCCGTACCCACCTGCTGGAGCGCGCCGCGTTCCAGCAGCTCGATCATCGGGTCACCGGCCACCTGGTTGGAGAACCGGGTGCAGCGCGCGCAGAGCACGCACCGCTCACGGTCCAGGAGCACCTGGGTGGAGAGCGGGACGGGCTTCTCGAACGTGCGCTTCTTGCCGTCGAAGCGGGAGTCGGCGCCGCCGTGCGACATCGCCTGGTTCTGCAGCGGGCACTCGCCGCCCTTGTCGCAGACCGGGCAGTCCAGCGGGTGGTTGATGAGCAGCAGCTCCATCACACCCTTCTGCGCCTTCTCGGCGACCGGCGAGGTGAGCTGCGACCGCACCACCATGCCGTCGGTGCAGGTGATGGTGCAGGACGCCATCGGCTTGCGCTGGCCCTCGACCTCGACGATGCACTGGCGGCAGGCGCCGACCGGGTCGAGGAGCGGGTGGTCGCAGAAGCGCGGGATCTCGATGCCGAGGAGTTCGGCGGCCCGGATGACCAGGGTGCCCTTGGGCACGCTGATCTCGATGCCGTCGATCGTCAGCGTGACGAGGTCCTCGGGCGGAACGGCCGCCTCGCCGCCCCCGGAGGGCGCACTCGTGGTGACTGTCATGCGTTCACCCCCTGGTGAGCGTTCTTGTCGTCGGCCCAGGCGGTCGACCTGGCGGGATCGAAGGGGCAGCCCCGGCCCGTGATGTGCTGCTCGTACTCCTCGCGGAAGTACTTCAGCGAGGAGAAGATCGGCGAGGCGGCGCCGTCGCCGAGGGCGCAGAAGGACTTGCCGTTGATGTTGTCGGCGATGTCGTTCAGCTTGTCGAGGTCGGCCATCTGCCCCTTGCCGGCCTCGATGTCGCGGAGCAGCTGGACCAGCCAGTACGTGCCTTCGCGGCACGGCGTGCACTTGCCGCAGGACTCGTGGGCGTAGAACTCGGTCCAGCGGGTGACGGCCCGCACGACGCAGGTCGTCTCGTCGAAGCACTGGAGCGCCTTGGTGCCGAGCATGGAACCGGCGGCGCCGACGCCCTCGTAGTCGAGCGGCACGTCGAGGTGCTCGTCGGTGAACATCGGGGTCGAGGAGCCGCCCGGGGTCCAGAACTTCAGCCGGTGGCCGGGGCGCATGCCGCCGCTCATGTCGAGCAGTTGGCGCAGCGTGATGCCGAGCGGGGCCTCGTACTGGCCGGGGCTCGCGACGTGCCCGCTGAGCGAATACAGCGTGAAGCCCGGGGACTTCTCGCTGCCCATCGACTTGAACCACTCCTTGCCCCGGTTCAGGATCGCGGGAACCGAGGCGATGGATTCGACGTTGTTCACCACGGTGGGGCAGGCGTACAGACCGGCGACGGCGGGGAAGGGAGGCCGCAGCCGGGGCTGGCCGCGTCGCCCTTCGAGCGAGTCGAGGAGTGCGGTCTCCTCACCACAGATGTACGCGCCCGCGCCCGCGTGCACGGTGAGTTCCAGGTCGAGCCCCGAGCCCAGGATGTTCGTCCCGAGGAAGCCCGCCTCGTACGCCTCGCGCACGGCCTCGTGCAACCTCCGCAGCACGGGGACGACTTCACCGCGCAGATAGATGAAGGCGTGCGAGGAACGGATCGCGTAGCAGGCGATCACGATGCCCTCGATGAGGGAGTGCGGGTTGGCGAAGAGGAGCGGGATGTCCTTGCAGGTCCCGGGCTCCGACTCGTCGGCGTTGACGACCAGGTAGTGCGGTTTGCCGTCGCCCTGCGGGATGAACTGCCACTTCATCCCGGTGGGGAAGCCCGCGCCGCCGCGGCCGCGCAGACCGGAGTCCTTGACGTACGCGATGAGGTCGTCCGGCGACATGGCGAGGGCCTTGCGCAGCCCCTCGTATCCCTCGTGGCGCCGGTAGGTGTCCAGGGTCCAGGATTCCGGTTCGTCCCAGAAGGCGGAGAGGACGGGGGCGAGCAGCTTCTCGGGGCTGTCCCCGCTGCCGTTCCCGTTGTCGTTGATTTCGGTCGCCAACGTCATCACTCTCCCTCCTCGCCTGTCGGGCCGGACGGGTGCTCCGGGTCGGAGGCCGAGGTCTGCTGCGGTGCGTCATGCGAGCTGAGGTGCTCGGACGGCGACGGATCGTGGGTCTGGTCGCCGCTCGGGCTCTCGCCCCGCGGGGCGACGACCCTCGGGTGCGGTTCCTCGCCCCTGGCGAGGCGGAGGCCGATCAGCGAGGCGGGGCCCGCGCCGCCGGACGCCTCGACGGCGCCGGGGCGCTCGTCGGGGAAGCCGGCCAGGATCCGGGACGTGTCCTTGTACGAGCACAGGGGCGCGCCGCGGGTGGGTTCGACGGTGCGCCCGGCGATCAGGTCGTCGACCAGGCGTGTCGCGCTCTCGGGCGTCTGGTTGTCGAAGAACTCCCAGTTGACCATCACTACGGGAGCGAAATCACAGGCCGCGTTGCACTCGATGTGTTCGAGGGTGACCTTGCCGTCCTCGGTTGTCTCGTCGTTGCCGACGCCGAGGTGCTCCTTGAGCCGGTCGAAGATGGCGTCGCCGCCCATCACCGCGCACAGGGTGTTGGTGCAGACACCGACCTGGTACTCGCCGCTCGGCTTGCGCCGGTACATCGTGTAGAAGGTGGCGACCGCGGTGACCTCGGCGGTGGTGAGGCCGAGCAGCTCGGCGCAGAACGCCATGCCCGTGCGGGAGACATAGCCCTCCTCGGCCTGCACCAGGTGCAGCAGCGGCAGCAGGGCGGAGCGGCTGCCGGGGTAGCGGGCGATCACCTCCTTCGCGTCCGCTTCGAGCCTGGCGCGCACCTCGGCCGGGTAGGCGGGGGCGGGGAGCTGCGGCATCCCCAGACTGACTTCCTGACGTGCTTCGGTCACCGGTCGACGCCTCCCATCACGGGGTCGATGGACGCGACGGCGACGATGACGTCGGCGACCTGGCCGCCCTCGCACATCGCCGCCATGGCCTGCAGATTGGTGAAGGACGGATCGCGGAAGTGGACCCGGTAGGGGCGGGTGCCGCCGTCCGAGACGACATGGACGCCCAGCTCGCCCTTGGGCGACTCGACCGCGGTGTACGTCTGTCCGGCCGGGACCCGGAAGCCCTCGGTCACCAGCTTGAAGTGGTGGATCAGGGCCTCCATGGAGGTGCCCATGATCTTCTTGATGTGGTCGAGCGAGTTGCCGAGCCCGTCCGGACCGAGCGCGAGCTGCGCGGGCCAGGCGATCTTCTTGTCGGCGACCATCACCGGTCCGGGCGCGAGCCGGTCGATGCACTGCTCGATGATCCGCAGCGACTGGCGCATCTCCTCCAGCCGGATGAGGAAGCGGCCGTATGCGTCGCAGCTGTCGGCGGTGGGGACGTCGAACTCGTAGTTCTCGTATCCGCAGTAGGGGTCCGTCTTGCGCAGATCGTGCGGGAGTCCGGCGGCGCGCAGGATCGGGCCGGTGGCACCGAGTGCCATGCAGCCGGTCAGGTCGAGATAGCCGACGTCCTGCATACGCGCCTTGAAGATCGGATTGCCGGTGGCGAGCTTGTCGTACTCCGGCAGGTTCTTCTTCATGGTCTTCACGAACTCGCGGAGCTGGTCGACCGCGCCGGGCGGCAGGTCCTGGGCGAGTCCGCCGGGCCGGATGAACGCGTGGTTCATCCGCAGCCCGGTGATCAGCTCGAAGAGATCGAGGACGAGTTCACGATCACGGAAGCCGTAGATCATGATCGTGGTGGCGCCGAGCTCCATGCCGCCGGTGGCGATGCACACCAGGTGCGAGGAGATCCGGTTGAGCTCCATCAGGAGCACGCGCAGGACGGTGGCCCGGTCCGGGATCTGGTCCTCGATGCCGAGCAGCTTCTCGACGCCCAGGCAGTACGCCGCCTCGTTGAAGAACGGCGTCAGGTAGTCCATGCGCGTGACGAAGGTGGTGCCCTGCGTCCAGTTCCGGAATTCGAGGTTCTTCTCGATGCCGGTGTGGAGATAGCCGATGCCGCAGCGGGCCTCGGTGACGGTCTCGCCGTCGATCTCCAGGATCAGCCGCAGCACCCCGTGCGTGGACGGGTGCTGGGGGCCCATGTTGACGATGATGCGCTCGTCGTCGGACTTGACCGCGGACTCGACGACCTCGTCCCAGTCGCCGCCGGTGACGGTGTATACGGTCCCCTCGGTCGTGTCGCGGGCATCCGAAAGGGGCGTCCCGGAGGGACCCGGTGAGGGGTGGGCATGGGAAGTAGACATCAGGAGTACGACCTCCGCTGGTCCGGAGCCGGGATCTGGGCGCCCTTGTACTCGACGGCGATGCCGCCGAGCGGATAGTCCTTGCGCTGCGGGAAGCCCTGCCAGTCGTCCGGCATCATGATCCGGGTGAGGGCGGGATGCCCGTCGAAGACGAGCCCGAAGAAGTCGTAGGCCTCGCGCTCGTGCCAGTCGTTGGTCGGGTAGACCTCGACGAGCGACGGGATGTGCGGATCGCTGTCCGGGGCCGACACCTCCAGGCGGATCAGCCGGCCGTGCGTGATCGAGCGCAGGTGGTAGACGGCGTGCAGCTCGCGGCCCGTGTCGCCGAGGAAGTGGACGCCGCTCACCCCCGTACAGAGCTCGAAGCGCAGCGCCGGGTCGTCGCGCAGGGTGCGGGCGACCCGGACCAGGTGCTCGCGGGCGATGTGGAAGGTGACCTCGCCGCGGTCGACGACGGTCTTCTCGATGGCGTTGGCAGGTAGCAGGTCCTGCTCCTCCAGGGCCCCTTCGAGCTCGTCGGCGACCTCGTCGAACCAGCCGCCGTACGGACGGGACGTGGCGCCCGGCAGGGTCACCGTGCGGACGAGGCCGCCGTAGCCGGAGGTGTCGCCGCCGTTGTTGGCGCCGAACATGCCCTTGCGTACGCCGATGACCTCACCGGTCTCGTCCCGCGGTACGGGCACACCGTTGTTGTTCTGCTCGTCGTGATGACGGTTCTCGCTCACCGCAGCAACCCCTTCATCTCGATCAGGGGCAGTGCCTTGAGGGCCGCGTCCTCCGCCTCGCGGGCGGCCTCCTCCGCGTTGACCCCGAGCTTGGAGGTCTGGATCTTCTGGTGGAGCTTGAGGATCGCGTCCAGCAGCATCTCGGGCCGCGGCGGGCAGCCCGGCAAATAGATGTCAACAGGAACAATGTGATCAACACCCTGAACAATGGCGTAATTGTTGAACATCCCGCCCGATGATGCGCAAACCCCCATGGAGATCACCCACTTGGGGTTGGGCATCTGGTCGTAGACCTGCCGCAGGACGGGCGCCATCTTCTGGCTGACCCGTCCTGCCACGATCATCAGATCCGCCTGCCGCGGCGATCCGCGGAAGACCTCCATACCGAAACGGGCCAGGTCGTAGCGCCCGGCCCCGGTCGTCATCATCTCGATGGCGCAGCAGGCGAGGCCGAAGGTGGCGGGGAAGACGGACGACTTCCGTACCCAGCCGGCGGCCTGCTCGACAGTGGTCAGCACGAAGCCGCTGGGCAGCTTCTCTTCGAGTCCCATGGTGTGCCCCTCAGCCCCTCAGTCCCATTCCAGGCCGCCGCGACGCCATACATACGCGTAGGCGACGAAGACGGTGAGCACGAAGAGCAGCATCTCCACGAGCCCGAAGATCCCCAGGGCGTCGAAGGTGACCGCCCAGGGATAGAGGAAGACGATCTCGATGTCGAAGACGATGAAGAGCATCGCCGTCAGGTAGTACTTGATGGGGAAGCGGCCGCCTCCGGCTGGAGTGGGGGTGGGTTCGATACCGCACTCGTACGCTTCGAGCTTTGCTCGGTTGTACCGCTTCGGGCCGATAAGCGTGGCCATGACCACGGAGAAGATCGCAAACCCTGCCCCGAGGGCGCCGAGCACGAGGATGGGCGCGTAGGCATTCACGCTCCTCGCTCCTTCCAGTCGTCCTTGACCGTTGGACCGCATCGGGCGATTCGGCTCGCCACCCCACCAAGATCGTGCACATGTGAGGCAGTTCACAAGCCCGACTGCCCCGCATCCTATGCCCGCCATCCTGTGATCTGCGACACGGGGTACGACAACGAGTTTGTGATCTCCACCACCCGGCGAAGGCTCACGAAGCCACCTGAGCGGTGATCTTCGTACGCAAAGCGGCCGAGCAGTCACGAGACGTGACATCTAATGCTGTTAGTGCTGGTCAAGGCGGTGTTGCACTAACAATCAGATACCCGTGGAGGCAAATTCGCAATGGACCACCCGGGAGTGATAAGGGGGTCTGCCCCACTCTGGCCTCACTCGGGCGAGGGGCTCCGGGGGAGTGAAGTGGACGTGTGCACGCATTCACGATCTTCCGGATGAATGGCCACGGCCGAAATCCGACGGCCCCTCGAACCCGGAGCGCACACGCACCCCCACGCCACGGTCACCCAGTGACCTGCATCACTCGCGTCGGGCGTCGATAAAAGCGGGCTTGGCCATCGGTGTGAGCGGATGGTAAGCGGCGGGCAATTCGGGCGTATTGCCGAAAGCCCGTGATCACAGCACTGATCCAACATGCCCGGTTTGCCCGTTACGGCGTCAATAAGGGCCGCCAGGAAGCGGATTCACAGATTCCGGACGTAACTGTGTCGCAACACACGTTTCTTGATGGGAGCCCCGGAGCCCTGATAGCGCTAGTACTCATGTCCCACACCGCTCACATACCCAGCCACCGGAAGCCCCGCCGAAACGCGCCGAAGACGGCGCTGCGGGCCGGAGTTGCCGGTGGCGTCCTCAGCACCATCGCGGTCGCAGGCGCTGCCGGTCCGGCCCAGGCCGAGCCGGTGACCCAGACCATCGAGATGCCCACCATCACCGCTGGGCTCTCCACCGCCGTCGCCGCGTCCGCCCAGGCCACGCAGCAGGTCGCCCAGGACCTGCAGACGCAGGCCCAGGAGGACGCCGCAGCCGCCACCGCGGCCAAGACCGCCAAGAAGGCCAAAGCCGAGGCGGTCCGCAAGGCAGAGGCCAAGAAGAAGGCGGAGGCCGCCGCCAAGGCCAAGGCAGAGGCCGAGGCGGAGGCCGCCGCCCAGCGCGCTTCCCGCTCCGCCGTCCGTACGACCCTCAGCGCGACCTCCGGCTCCACCGCCGTGGCCTCGACGTCGACCGCTTCCTCCTCCTCGTCGAGCGCCACCGGCTCCGCCGCGTCCGTCATCGCCTTCGTGAAGGCCCAGGTCGGCGACGCGTACGTGTCCGGCGGCACCGGCCCCAACTCGTGGGACTGCTCCGGCCTCGTCCAGGCCGCGTTCCGTTCGGTCGGCGTCGACCTGCCGCGCGTCTCGCAGGCCCAGTCCACCGCGGGCACCCAGGTCTCCCTGAGCAACCTGCAGCCGGGCGACATCCTGTACTGGGGCGGCGCGGGCAGCGCGTACCACGTCGGGGTGTACGTGGGCGGCGGCCAGTTCGTCGGTGCGCAGAACTCCAGCACCGGTGTGGTGCAGCGTCCGCTGTCCTACGACCCGCCGTCGGGCGCGGTCCGCGTTCTCTGATTTCTGATCTCTCGGGGTTCGCCCCGTCGAGTTCTCGGATTCACAAGCGCCGCACAGGCGCACGGCGAAGGGCCGTCACTCCCCCGCTCGGGAGCGACGGCCCTTCGCCGTTTCCGGTCGCCGTTCCCGTTGCCTCTCCCAGCCGCCCCTTCCCGTCGCCTCTTCCAGCAGAAACGCGACATCACCCCTGGCCGGCGGCGTTGACGTCGCGAACCTGCCGGACACCGTCCGCCGACGCTTGTGAACTGAGGCGAACAGCCCCCGCGTCACCGAGCACAGGACGGCACCCGCCATGACCACCGCGGCCACCCCCGTTATGTTTTTCGCGGTCCTGCAAGAGGGCCGCTGGCCTCCGGGCCCGGCATGACTGTTGCCCCCTGTCGAACGGATGACCTGGGGGGTGGTGTCACCGGGCCCGGAAGGTGCCGTCGGAGACGCTGATGAGAGGTCCGGCCACCGCCTGGTCCGGTGCAATGCCGGACAGCTCGCGGGCGGCAGGTCTGTATAACGTGGATGCGCGCGTACGACACCACCGCCGAGGCCGGCACGTTCAACTCGCCTGGAGGGGCGCGATGT
>NZ_JBEYTM010000002.1:290614-303499 GCF_040643055.1 Streptomyces sp. NPDC047515 | reverse complement strand
AGCATCGTTCGTCACGACCGGTGACCGTAGCGCCCGATGACTCCGTCCGCCCACTGAACTGCGCAATCTCCGGGTTTCGTTCAGTCAACGGGGCGTCCGCTGCCCAGTCCTTCAGATGGACCCCTGCCAGAAGTCGCGCCTCATCGAGATCATCCAGAACTTCCGCGAACGCATCCGCGAGACCCGCGCGAACGGCTGGCTCGGCGAGGTCGAGGGACTTCAGGTCAGCTTCGACGCCGCGATGGCCAAGCTCAACAGCCTCAAGAACGCCCCCGCCGACGGGCGCCCTCAGCTGGTCGACCTCGGCATGCCCGTCATCACCGACCCCTCACCCCCGCCAGGAACAGGAGAACCCGGTCACGCACCCGATACGCCTGATCTCGTTCGGCTACCTCCACATCCCCGCCAGCCCGGACGGCACACCGATCCCCCCGACCGCTGACCGTGTCGAGGACTGCCGCGAGCGGGCAGCCGCTCGCGACATCCTCCACCGCGACGGAACCGATCTCATCGAAGGAGCTACCTAACGCAGTCGCGCCGTTGCGAGACGGATCTTGAAGGCGCAGGGGACGTGCCCGTCTGACGTCGTCATGTCCCTCACCTCGGCAAAGAAGGTTTTACGCAACCGCTCCACAGTCGCGCGATCGAGCGGGGCAAGATCATAAAGGCTGGAAACAGCAGCCCATACCTGCTCCACTGGCCCGCTCAGATCGATGGGAACGGTCTCCCAGTCCACCGCTGCGAAGCCTGCTGGTCCGAGGACTTCATCGAGCCCCTCGCGACTGCGTGTCCTTTTGTCCCCCAACGCCGGGATCCGCTGCGAGGCTGGCGTCTCCTCAATCGTGCGCCGCAACAGCGTGAGGAACCGTTCATAAGCCTCGCCGCCTACGGCCCCGCCTCCCACCACGCATGCCAGAACCCCTCCGGGAGACAGCACTCGGGCAACCTCAGCTGCGACTTGCTCGATCTCGCTCATCAGCATCAGCGCCATGTGGGACACGCAGGCGTCGAAGCTGTCGTCGGCGAAAGGAAGCTCCTGAGCTCGGCCCTCTTCCAGCTTTGCTCCGGAAAGCGCCGGTCGACGTCGTGCCAGCGACAGAGAGTGAGAGGACAGGTCCACTCCCGCGAGTTGTCGCCCGGGCCCTCGGGCCAGGAACTCCAGCAGTAGGCCGTCGCCGCAGCCGAGGTCCAGCACGCGCATGCTTCCAGCTACCTGATCGCACAAGATCTCATAGCTGGACCGGCCGTCTGGAGCATGGCCACGGCTGAACGCCTCTGCGGTCACTGCCGGGTACTCGGCGTGGAACGCCTGCAGAAATGCCTCTTGCGGTGCGGTAGTCGTCACTTACCCAACCTACGCCGCAGGCCTTTCGCGCGGCCGTCGTTAGTCCGGAAAAGGCCGACATCGGCCGACGGACGGCTCACGAGGTACGGGAACGCCCCCTCCGGTGCTGCTCGACCGGAGAGGGCGTTCCCGTACTGCGGGGAGGGCGGGTCAGGCGGCCAGCGCCTGCTTGACCTGGGCCAGGGACGGGTTCGTCATGACGGCCTCGACACCCGTGGAGCCGACCACCAGGACGGTGGGAACGGTCTGGTTGCCCCCGTTGGCCTTCTCGACGAAAGCCGCGGACTCCGGGTCCTGCTCGATGTTGATCTCGTTGTACGCGATGCCCTCGCGGTCCATCTGGCCCTTGAGCCGACGGCAGTAGCCGCACCACGTGGTGCTGTACATCGTCACAGTGCCCGGCATGTCTTCGCGCTCCCTTGTCTCATCAGTCTTCTCAGACTTGTCGTCTGACTCATCCGTCTCATCCGTCACGCGGAGAAGCTGGAAAGTGCGTCGCCGCACGGGAAGGAAACGTACGCGAGCCGACCACCATTCCCGCTGCCGCCCCTCTGTCGCGCGGTGGACCGCACTGCCGCATGAAGGTGGACCGCCCCTGCCGCATTAATACGACAGATGCTGCTCGCCTGTGGACAACCTTCGCACCGGCCTCTTCCGACCTGGCAGCATGGCGGGGTGACAGCAGCAACGCATTCCTCCCTTTTCCCGCAGGTCCCCGAGTCGGCCGATGCCGTGCTCGACGGCCTGGACCCCGAGCAGCGCGAGGTCGCCATGGCCCTGCACGGCCCGGTGTGTGTGCTGGCCGGAGCCGGTACGGGCAAGACGCGTGCGATCACCCATCGCATCGCCTACGGGGTGCGAGCCGGGATACTTCAGCCGACGAGCGTGCTCGCCGTCACGTTCACCAACCGGGCCGCGGGCGAGATGCGGGGACGGCTGCGCCAGCTCGGCGCGGGCGGGGTGCAGGCGCGGACGTTCCACTCCGCCGCCCTGCGCCAGCTCCAGTACTTCTGGCCGAAGGCGGTGGGCGGCGACCTGCCCCGGCTGCTGGAGCGCAAGGTCCAGCTGGTCGCCGAGGCCGCGGCCCGCTGCCGCATCCGGCTCGACCGCAACGAGCTGCGCGATGTCACCAGCGAGATCGAGTGGTCCAAAGTCACCCAGACCGTGCCCGCCGACTATCCGGCCGTGGTCGCCAAGACCCAGCGGGACGCCCCGCGCGACCCGGCCGAGATCTCCCAGATCTACGCGATGTACGAGCAGCTGAAGCGCGACCGTTCGGTGATCGACTTCGAGGACGTGCTGCTGCTGACCGTCGCCATCCTTCAGGACCGCCACGACATCGCCGATCACGTCCGCCGTCAGTACCAGCACTTCGTCGTCGACGAGTACCAGGACGTCAGCCCGCTCCAGCAGCGGCTGCTCGACCTCTGGCTCGGCGACCGGGACACCCTGTGCGTCGTGGGTGACGCCAGCCAGACGATCTACTCCTTCACCGGAGCAACCCCCGACCACCTGCTGAACTTCCGCACCCGCCACCCCAACGCGATGGTGGTCAAGCTGGTCCGTGACTACCGCTCCACCCCCCAGGTCGTCCATCTGGCCAACGGACTCCTCGGCCAGGCCCGCGGCCGGGCCGCCGAGCACCGGCTGGAACTGGTCTCACAGCGCGAGCCCGGCCCCGAGCCCGTCTACACGGAGTACGCGGACGAGCCCGCGGAGGCAGAGGGCACCGCGCGCCGCATCCGCGATCTGATCGCCGCGGGCGTCCCGGCCGGCGAGATCGCCGTGCTCTACCGGGTCAATTCCCAGTCCGAGGTCTACGAGCAGGCTCTGGCCGACGCGGGCGTGCCGTACCAGCTGCGCGGAGCGGAGCGCTTCTTCGAGCGGGCGGAGGTACGGGAAGCGGGCGTCGCCCTGCGCGGCGCGGCCCGCGCGGGGGGCAACGACTCCCTGCTCGACGACGCGGAGGGGCTGCCGGCGGAGGTCCGAGCGGTGCTGTCCACCAAGGGGTGGACCGCGGAACCGCCCGCAGGTTCCGGGGCGGTGCGAGACCGCTGGGAGTCCCTGGCCGCCCTGGTCCGGCTCGCCGAGGACTTCGAACGGGCCAAGCCGGGCGCGACGCTCTCCGATCTGGTGGCGGAGCTCGACGAGCGCGCCGCCGCCCAGCACGCCCCCACGGTCCAGGGGGTCACTCTCGCCTCGCTGCACTCGGCGAAGGGTCTGGAGTGGGACGCGGTCTTTCTGGTCGGACTGACCGAGGGCATGATGCCGATCACCTACGCCAAGACCGACGAGCAGATCGAGGAGGAGCGCCGACTGCTGTACGTCGGCGTCACCCGTGCCCGCCTCCATCTCTCGCTGTCATGGTCACTGTCCCGCTCGCCCGGCGGGCGCGCCGGACGGCGCCCGAGCCGGTTCCTCAGCGGACTGCGCCCCGGCTCCGTGCCGCTCGGTACGCGTGGCACGGCCGGTGGCGGCGGAATCGAACGGGGCCCCGGCCCGGTCGCCAAGCGCGGTCGGCGTGGCCCTGCCCGGTGCCGGGTCTGCGGCAAGACCCTGACCGATGCGGGCGAGATGAAGCTGATGCGCTGCGACGACTGCCCCTCCGACATGGACGAGGCACTGTACGAGCGACTGCGCGACTGGCGGGCGGTCCGGGCGAAGGAGATCGGTCAGCCCGCGTACTGCGTGTTCACGGACAAGACACTGATGGCGATCGCCGAAGCGGTGCCGGGCAGCGCGGGCGAGCTGGCCGGGATCTCCGGCGTCGGCGCGCGGAAGCTGGACCGGTTCGGGACCGCGGTACTCGCCATTTGTGCAGGTGAGACGGTAGAGGACGGACTTGGGGACGACGTTGACGAGGTGTGAGAAAAACTCGTCGAAAAAATAGTTTGCGCCCGCCCCAGTCATCACCATAGGTTCTTAACCACGGGAACAGCGACTTCTCTGAAGCCCTGGTCCTGTGCTGTACTTATCCGAATACGTAGGATCGGCCCGCCGGTCCCCCCGAGACGCCGAGAGGAGGCGATTGAAGTGATCAGCATCATCGAGACCAACAAAATGACCGATCTCTCGGTCGTCTCCGCCTGCTCGCTCGGCCTTGCCTGCTCTTCGAAGTCCTCGCTGCATGGCACCGGTCTGTCCGGCATTTCCGCCGTCAGCCCGCTGTCCCTGTCGAGCCTCCCCGTGCAGGAGCGCAATGAGCGACCGACCCAGGCACCGGCAGCAGCAGTAGCGAAGGGACAGGCCCAGGCCTATGCCTTTGCGGCCGTCGGTGCAGGAGCGGAATCCGGCGCCAAGAAGCAGATGACGCACCACACGATGTGGGCCTTCCGTGGGCCTGAACCCTGGAGTGATCCAGCCTGATTTACCATCAGGCCGGCGCCTTCAGGGCCGCGGAACCCCACTCGGGATCCGCGGCCCTTTTGTTTTGTCCAAACGGACGAGACAGCGAGAAGGAGCCTCGGGACAAGCAACACCCGGTACCAGCCGCCCCCGGCCAACAGGCCGGAACGACCAGACGAGGACACCACCCACCGTGCAACTCGAAGCGCACGCCCCGTCCGTACCGCCTTCCGACACGATCCCGCCGCCCGGCCTCACGGAGGACTCCGCCTTGACCCCCCTCACCCCCCTCACTGCGCTCGACGACGCCATCGAGAACCTCGGGGTGCCCGTCCCCTGCCGCTCCTACGACCCGGAGGTCTTCTTTGCCGAGTCGCCGGCCGACGTCGAGTACGCCAAGTCCCTCTGCCGCACCTGCCCGCTCGTCGAGGCCTGCCTCGCCGGCGCCAAAGAGCGCCGCGAGCCGTGGGGCGTCTGGGGCGGGGAGCTCTTCATCCAGGGCGTCGTCGTCGCTCGCAAGCGGCCGCGTGGCCGTCCGCGCAAGAACCCGGTCGCGGCGTGATCGCCGGACTGGGGGTCACGGCCCCCAAACCAATGAAACGCGTCGGAACCATCGACCGTCCCCACACCCACGATCCGCGAAATCAGGCCCCGATGTCCGTCCCCACGAATGAGCCCGTCGGCTCCGCAACACCGAACGTCACCATCATCGGCGCGAACGACTCGCGTCAGAACAGGACCCGCGAGATGCAACTCATCCCAGAAGCCCTGGCTCGTGCGCATATGCACGACCGCCTGAGGGAAGCCGACATGCAACGCCAGGCCGTGCGCCTGGTCGCCGCGCGCCGGATGCAGCGCCGGGCGGAGCGCGCCTCGATGCGTGCCCGTCGTGCGCTCGCCATGGCGGTCATGCACTAGTCGGGCCGAACTCCAGCAGCACCCGCTGCCGGGCAGCCGCTCTGCCCGGCAGCAGCCAGTACCCATAGTCAGTACCCCTTCCGCGGGGCCGGTCCGGACGGACCGGCCCCGCGGTCGTGCTGTGTGGTGCCGCGCGCCACAGCGGCGACGGAGTTATCGTCACGAGGTGGACGAGGAGACTCATCACCGGATTCAGCAAGCCGCGCGCAGCGACGCAGCAGTGATCACGTGCGCCCTGTGCGATACCGCAGCCGACAGCGAGACCGCACCGCCGACCTGGATCTGCTCCGTGGAGAACGGCAGGCGCCAGTACTTCTGCGAGGAGTGCGCCCGCACCCACATCAGAGCCATCGAGAGCCGTCTCGACTCCGCCTGGTGGTGACGCCTGGGGTGACAGCCGAAGGGGTGTCACCCCAGGAATGAGACGGCCAAGCCGAGACGGCCGGGGCGAGGAGCCCGAAGCGGTGACGACCGGCGGCGTGATGTCCGGGGCTTCGAGCCAGATGCCAACCGCCTACGCGCCGACGGCCCCGTCGCCGGCCAACTCCTCGGCCATCGAATCCTGCTGATCGCCGATCAGGAAGCCCGGCAGCCAGGATTCGAGTTCGTCGCGCAGCCGTACCGTGGCACCCAGCTGGCACAGCACCCCGATCGTGCTCAGCGTCACCCGGTGTATCAGCAGATAGGTGGGCGGCAGATTCAGCTGCTTGCCCAACTGGTGGGCGGGGGAGCGGGGATCGGCGACCCGTGCCGCCTGATTGCGCATCCAGCTCCGGGTGAAGGTGAATTCCTCCACCTGCGCAGGCTCGATGATCGGGAGGAGATAGTCGAGCACCGCATCCGGGTCGAGGTCGATCGAGTCCTTGACGAAGCCCTCCCCGCGCAGGAGCTCGTACACCGCCACCGCCTCACCCGCCAGCGTCAGCCGCAAGGAGTTCCCGATGGTCTGCGGCAGGCCGCCCGGCAGCCGGTCCACCGTGCCGAAGTCCATCACGCCGAGCCGCCACTGCGCGTCCTCGCCGGCCTCCTCGTCCGGAGGCAGCAGCCGGAAGTTGCCCGGATGCGGGTCCGCGTGGAGCAGGCCGGTGCGGGCGGGCCCGGAGAAGAGGAAACGCGCCAGCAACTGACCGGCCCGGTCCCGCTGCTCGGGCGTGCCCTCCGCGATCACGTCGGCCAGCGGGAGACCGTCCATCCACTCCGTCACCAGCACCTGATCGGACTGGTGCACCACATCGGGGATCACGACATCCGGGTCGGCGTCGAACTCCTCGGCATGGTGACGCTGCGACCGCGCCTCCTGTTCGTAGTCCAGTTCCTCCGAGACCCGGTCGCGCAGCTCCGTGATGAGCGGCTTGATGTCCATGCCGGGGATCAACGGGCCGAGCAGTCGGGCGAACCTGCTGAGTTGAGTCAGATCCGAGAGCAGCGCCTCTCCGGCGCCCGGATACTGCACCTTCACCGCCACGTCCCGTCCGTCGTGCCACACCGCCCGGTGCACCTGGCCGATCGAGGCGGCGGCCGACGGCTTGTCCTCGAATTCGAGGAACAGCTCCTGCCAGTCCTCGCCGAGCCGTTCCTCCAGGACCGCGTGCACCGTGGCGCTCGGCAGGGGAGGTGCGGCTTCCTGCAGTTTGGTGAGCGCCGCCCGGTACGGCCCGGCGACCTCCTCCGGCAGTGCCGACTCGAAGACGGACAGGGCCTGACCCAGTTTCATCGCGCCGCCCTTCAACTCGCCCAGGACCTTGAAGAGCTGATCCGCGGTGCGCTGCTGCACCTCCCGGGCGACCAGCTCCGCCGACTTGCCGCCGATCCGCTTGCCCAGACCCCACGTGGCGCGGCCGGCGAAGCCCAGTGGCAGGGCGGCCAATTTGGCGGTACGGGTGACCGCTTTCCGGGGTAGATCAGACATGAGCCCCTCCAAATCCCAGACTGCCGTACCGCGTGCGGCGGTTACCCGGCCATTGTGTCGTGCGCGGCGTCGACCGCGGAGGCGCGCTCCCTCCCCGTGTGCCCAGCCGCTCCGCAGGAGCAGTCGAGATGTGCCGGGATCCGCTCGGACCGCCAGTCCAGCAGTGGCAGCGCGGCCTCCCACCGGGTGCCGGTACTCGCGGGCAGTTCCCCGTCCAGAAAGGACAGCGCATGCGCGGCCGCGAGGCCTGCCACCGCTGTCGCCAGCCCCAGATCACAGGCCTGCACGGCGGTGCGCCGCCCGGACTGCCACTGGGACAGCATCCTGGTCCACTGCTCGTCCCCATCCGCACGCTCCAGAGCCAGACAGCCCGCGCATGCCGTACCCCCGGGCAGGACCAGGGGCCCGACCACTCCCGTCGCCTCCATCACTCCGGCGTAGAGATGGGGTGTTCCCGAAGTGATCCAGGGTTCGGCCGTGCGCGGGTCGGGGACGTACACCCCGAGTCCGTCGCGAGGGGCGACGACGATCAGCGAAAGTCCCGGCTCGCCACCCGCGGAGGAAGTCGCAGCTTCCGCTTCCCGGGGAGCCGAACCGGCGGCGGCCCTGCGCACCAACTGCCGGGCGGCGGTGTCCCTGCGCTCTCCGACCGCCGCCGGTGGCAGCCCGCCGGGCGAGACGTCCCACGGCTCCGTGTGCCCACCGTCCAGCACCTCCACCCGGCCCACCCCGGAGCCGGACAGTACCGCCGCGATCGCGGCACCGACCCGCCCGGCGCCCCGCACCTGGACCCGCATCGCCCGGCGGGCGGCCAGCCGCCGCATTCCGCCGCCCGGTTCCGGATGGACGACGGACAGCGAGGCCAGATCGGGGCGGTGCCGCTCCAGAACACCGGGCCGCTTCCGTAACGCATCGATCTCCGGGCCGACGGGCCGCACGTCATCGATCAGACCGGCAGTCGTCAAGCTGCCGACCAAGGTCTCCATTTGATGGTCCGACAGGTTCAGCGCCCGCGCCTCTTCCCGCAGCAGCGGGAGACCGCGCGTACCGTCGAGCAGTTCCAGAAAACAGCCCGTGGCGATATCCATCGGACTGAGCTTGACCGCATGAGCGGGTGTCACCCCGAATTGCACGGTGCCTCGGCCGCGCCAGGCGCGGCGCAGTGCGGGCTTCAACATCGGATACATGGCTTCCCCCGGTCTGTGTTCCGTGATCTCTGTGCGTGGGCTGTGTCCGGATCTCCGCGAGATCCGTTGTCAGAATGCAGGCCGGCGTCGAAACGTGCGGAAAGTTATCCACAGGTGTGGGGTATTAGTCGTTCAAATGGTGCATGCCACGGAGCGGATCACGCGCGAACCGTCCCGGAGGCGGGACTTCCCCCACTGACACCGGGTAACGTCGTGGCGTGCCCGCCGACCCGTCACCCGGAATCGCCGGGGAGTCCCCCGCGCGCAGCGCCGGAACCCAGCAGCGCAGCGCGGCAGACCGTCCGCCCCGCGCCTCGGCAACGAGCGCGGTCGAGGTCCGCAGGAGCAACCGCCGCAGCAGAACGGTTTCCGCGTACCGGGAGGGGAACCGCACCATCGTGCTCATCCCCGCCCGGATGTCGGCGGCCGAGGAACAGCGGTGGGTGAACGTGATGCTCGACAAACTCGCGGCCCAGGAGAGTAAACGCGTCCTCGGTGACAGCGAACTCGCCGAGCGGGCCCAGCGGTTGTCCGTCCAGTATTTCGAGGGCCGGGCCAGGCCCGTGTCGGTGCGCTGGGTGACCAATCAGAACACCCGATGGGGGTCCTGCACCCCGGCGGAGGGCAGTATCCGGCTGTCGCACCGGCTGCAGGGCATGCCCGAGTATGTCGTCGACTATGTACTGGTCCACGAACTGGCCCATCTGCTCGTCCCCGGCCATGGTCCGCGCTTCTGGCGGCTGCTGGAGGCGTATCCGCGCACCGAACGGGCCCGCGGCTACCTGGAGGGCGTGGTGGCGGCCGACCGGCTGCCGCATCTGCCTGCCGCACGAGGTGAGTGACGTTCGGCGGTTCTGTACCGGGTGTGTACCGGCTTGGCCCGATGTCGGAGTTTGCGGTTAGCCTGGCGCGACGCATTCACATTCGGGATGGGGGACGGTCGTTACGCATGGCCAGGGAATTCCAGCGCGGCCACAAGGCCAAGATCAGCGATCTCACGCCGGGGACGGACCTGTACGTAGGTGTGCAGATCGCCGGTCCGGGACTGACCATTGACATCAGCTGCTTCGGTCTCGATGCCAATGAGCAGCTCTCCGACGACCGATATTTCATCTTCTTCAATCAGCCTAAATCGCCCGAGGAGTCCATTCAGCTCCTCGGTGCCCAGGCCGGTGACACCGAGTCGTTCCGCGTCACCCTGGACCGCATTCCGGCGAACATCCACAAGCTGTCGTTCACCGCTACGCTCGACGGCGCCGGCCAGATGTCCCAGGTCGGTCCTGGATACATCCGAATCGTCGCGGGCGGCGAAGAAGTCGTCAGGTACGCCTTCACCGGTTCGGAGTTCACCACCGAGCGCGCGGTGATGCTGGGCGACTTCTATCTGAAGGACGTGTGGCGGTTCGCCGCCGTCGGGCAGGGTTTCGACGGCGGCCTGGAAGCGCTGCTGAAGAACTTCGGCGGTGAGGTCGCCGAGGAGGAGCCGGCCGCACCTCAGCCGCAGGCCGCCATCCCGTCGTTCGCGCCGCCCGCCCAGGCCGCCGCACCGGCGCCCGCCCCGTCGTTCGGTGCCCCGGCCGCGCCGCAGGCACCCCAAGCCCCGCAGCCGGCCCCGTCCTTCGGTGCCCCCGCCCCCGACCCCGCCCCCGACCCGCAGCAGCAGATCCACAACGCGCCGACGATGGTGGCGCCGATGGCCCCCATGGCACCGCAGGGCGGCACCGCTCCTCCGCCCCCGCCCCCACCCGCGCCGTACGGACAACCGGGCCAGCAGCCGCAGTTCGGTCAGGTCCCCGGCCAGCCCGCGCCCGCGGCACCCTATGGCCAGCAGGCTCCCGCCTCGTACGGTCAGCCGGCACCCGCGCCCTACGGACAGCAGGCTCCGGCTCCGTTCGGGCAGCAGCCTCCCGGCATGGCCCCGGGGATTCCGCAAGGTGTGCCGCAGTCCGGTGCCGGGCTTCAGGCGGCCGTCAACCTCTACAAGGAGGTGCCGACGGGCCAGCGCTGGACCGCGCAGAACAAGCAACTGGTGCGCGTCGACCTCGGGGAGGACGGCGCCCCCGTCCTGGCCCGTCAGGGCAGCATGGTCATGTACCAGGGCAAGGTCGACTTCGGCTACAAGGGAGCGGGCTTCGCCGGCCGGATCGTGGGGCACGCCACGGGCCAGGAGATGCAGCTCATGCGCTGCACCGGCCGCGGCCAGGTCTTCCTCGCGGAGGACAGCGCCCATCTGCACCCCATCGAGCTGCAGGGCGACAGCATCTGCGTCTCCGCCGAGCGTGTCCTCGCCTTCGACGAGTCCCTTCAGTACGAGGTACGCAGGATCGAAGGGCACGGCATCCCGGGCGGCGCGCTGTTCACGATGCTCTTCCAAGGAACCGGCACCGTCGTGGTGATGACGCACGGCACTCCGGTCGTCCTGCCCGTGACGCCCACGACCTTCGCCGACAGCGACGCGATCGTGGCCTGGTCCGCCGCGTCCCAGGTCATCGTCTCCAGCCAGGTGCGGCTGCGCTACAACGCCTACCCGGGACACAGCGGGGAATCGGTGAACCTTCAGTTCCGGGGGGCCCCGGGCAACTTCATCGTCGTCCAGCCGTACGAGGTCTGAGGAAGCCGAGGAATGAACCAGCAGCTCGCGGGGTACGCCCCCGCACCCGTCACAGCCCGTATGGAGAATCACGGCAGCGCCATGCTGAAGGTGGCGATGGCCACGGGGCAGGACCTCTTCGCCCGGGTGGGCTCGATGGTCGCGTACGAGGGATTCATCCAGTACGAACCGAACCCGCCCGCCGTACGCCAGATCGCCCGTGACTGGATCACCGGTGAGGGCGCCCCGCTCATGAAGTGCAGCGGGGACGGACTGCTGTACCTGGCCGACTACGGTGCCCATGTCGTCGTCGTCCACCTCAACAATGAGGCGCTGTCGGTCAACGGCACGAACGTCCTCGCCTTCGACGCCCAGCTCCAGTGGGGCGTCGAGCGCGTCAAGGGGATGGCCAAGTTCGCCGGCCAGGGTCTGTGGAACGTGTCCGTCTCGGGCACCGGCTGGGTCGCCCTGACCTCGCGCGGAACGCCCGTCGTCGTCAACTGCGGCAGCGGCGAGGACGAGACATATGTCGACCCCGACGCGCTCGTGGCCTGGTCCCCGAACCTCAAGGTGAAGGGCAAGCGCAGCTTCAAGGCGGCTTCCTTGATCGGCCGCGGCAGCGGCGAGGCATATCAGATGGCCTTTTCCGGTCAGGGCATCGTCGTCGTACAGCCGAGCGAGGACAGCACCGACCGCCTGCGGGCCCGGGGCTGAGGGGAGCGAGAAGACACCATGCAGAGTCCGCTTTTCCACCACACCGAACAGCAGTCCGCGGACCGCTACGTCCTGCAGAACGCGCAGATGCTCCGGGTGACGCTGGGCGGTCACGACGACATCCTGGCCCGCAAGGGCAGCATGGTCGCGTACCAAGGACTGGTCGAGTTCGACGGGGAGTACCAGTCGCGGGGCCAGGGCCACTCCCGCGCTCACACCGGCGAAGGCCTCGACCTCATGCGGTGCTCCGGCCAGGGCACCGTCTTCCTTGCCAATCTCGCGCAGTACGTGCACGTGGTGGACGTCGACCACGACGGGCTGACCGTCGACAGCGCCTATGTGCTCGCACTGGACTCCGGGCTGCATCACGAGGTCATCGCGGTGGACAGCCAGTACGGCATCGCCGGCACCGGCAAGTACCAGCTCAATATCTCCGGCACCGGCAAGGTCGCCCTGATGACCTCGGGCCAGCCGCTGATGATGCAGGTCACGCCGGACAAGTACGTCAACGCCGACGCCGACGCGATTGTCGCCTGGTCCAGCTCGCTGCGGGTGCAGATGCAGGCCCAGACGCACTCCTCGGGCGTCTGGCGGCGGCGCGGGAACACCGGCGAGGGCTGGGAGCTCAGCTTCCTCGGCCAGGGCTTCGCCCTGGTCCAGCCGAGCGAGGTGCTGCCCCCGCAGAGCGCCCAGATCGGCCAGGGAATCCGCGCGCAGTACGGGATGGGTCAGCAGGGCGCCCATGGCCAGAACCAGAACAACGCCTGGAACTGACCACGACGCACCGGTCGAACGACCACAACGGCAGGATGGGCCCATGGACGCAGGGCTCGCCGCGCTGCTGGGCGCCGGTGTCGGCTCTGTCGCCACGCTTGGC